>DATFON010000124.1:0-28703 GCA_035265465.1 Solirubrobacterales bacterium
GCTCGTGGCGGAAGCGGCCAACCGTGGCTTTCGCCTCGAGCCCGAGGCGGCCCGCATGCTGGTCGAGCGCATGGGCGAGGGCACCATGCGTCTGGTCACCGAGGTGGAACGCCTCTCCGTCTGGGCGGGACCGAACGGGGAGGTGACCGTGGAAGACCTCGAGTCGATGGTCGTGGACACGTCGGAGGAGGCGACCTGGGCGCTTTCCGACGCCATCGTCGTACGCGACCTGGCGCGCGCCGTCAACGCAGCCGAGCGCCTGAGCGCACAGGGCGAGGCGATCACCCCGATCGTCTACCAGGTCGCTCGACGGCTCCGCGACGCATACCTCGCCGCCTCCGAGCTCGAACGCGGCACGCCGCCGAAGGAGGTGGAGAGCAAGCTCCGCATGCATCCATACGCTGCCCGGATGCTGGTCCGTAGCGTGCGAGGCGGCTCGGCAGTCGGGCTGCGCGCCGCGACCGGCGCGGTGGCCGACCTGGAGTGGTGGAGCCGCGGGGGCTCCGAATATCCGGATGACGTGGCGCTCACGCTCGCCGTGCTGCGAGCTGCGGGCGCCGGCGCCGGTGCCTCCGAATAGGGCTGCGGCCCGGAGGCGGAACGCGGTGAGGGGAGCGCCGGGGCGGGCCTACGCGGACCCGCCGGCCACCAGGCTGGCGGCCCGAGCCTTCTTGCGAGCACCGTTGTTGGGATGCAGCGCGCCCTTCTGTACCGCCTTGTCGATGCGGGACACGAGCTCACGGTGCTCCCGGGAGGTCGCCTCGGCGTCGCCCGCCTCGGCCGCGCGCTCGAGCCGGCGGAAGTGGGTCTTCACCGCGCTCTGGAGCCGGCGATTCTCGTCGTGCTCGCGATCGGTGCGGTGGATTCGCTTTACCTGTGAGGCGATGTTGGCCATGGGGGGAGCGGCCACTATAGCTAGGCACCGCCCGAGTCCGGCGGGGATGGCCGCCCGCTGATGCATCAGGGCGACCCCGATCAGCCGGGCGACGACGAGCGCCGCGTCCGCGAGCACATCTACGGAGCACGGGAGCCGGCCCGCCGCAGGCTCGACCCCGGCCCGATCGACATCGTTGCGCAGGAGGAGCCGGGTGTGGAGTCGTTCGCGGTGGCGAGGGAGTCCGCCGAGGCCCGCAAGGGACGGCTCGCCCGGTCCACGGCCCTCTTCTCCGCTGCGACGAGCCTCTCGCGCGTCGCGGGCCTTGTCCGCGAGATCTTCGCCGCGGCGTACTTCGGCATCAGCGGCGCGATGTCCGCGTTCACGATCGCCTTCCAGGTGCCGAATCTGGTCCGCAGCCTGTTCGCCGACGCTGCGATCCAGGCCGCGTTCGTGCCCGTGTTCACGGAGCACCTGCAGAAGGGGGAGAAGCGGGAGGCGTTCCGCCTGGCGTCCACTCTGATCTTCCTGGTGACCCTGGTCCTGACGGGGATCACCGCGCTCTTCATCCTCACCGCCCCGTTCCTGATGCCGCTGTTCATCGGCTCGGACGTTCCACAGGGCCTCACGGTGACGTTGTCGCAGGTGCTCTTCCCGATCCTCGTGATGCTCGGGGCGACCGGGATGGTCGTCGGGATCCTGAACAGCTACGACCGCTTCGGGGCGTTCGCAATCTCGCCGTTCTTCTGGAACGTCGCGATCATCGTCGTGCTGGTCGCCATGGCGCCGCTCTTCCACGGCGACGACCGGATCTATGCCTACGCGATCGGCGTCCTCGTGGGCACGGCGGTCCAGCTGGCCATTCCCACCTGGGACCTTCGCCATACGCCCTTCAAGTTGATGTGGTCGTTCGCTTGGCGGAGCCTCGAGGTCCGGCGCGTCCTGCTGTTGATGGTGCCGGTGACCCTGAGCCTCGGGCTCATCAACTTCAACCTGCTCATCAACAGCATCTTCGGCTCGCTGATCTCCGCGGACGCGCCGGCCGCCATCGACAAGGCATTTCGCATCTACATGCTTCCGCAGGGCATCTTCTCGGTGGCCGTCACGACGGTCATCTTCCCTACGCTCGCCCGGCTCGCGGCGCAGCGGGAATACGACGACCTGCGTTCGACGATGGCCAACGGCATGCGCCAGATCGTCCTGCTGTTGATCCCCGCCGCGGCGGCGATGCTGGTTCTCTCAGAGCCGATGATCCAGCTTGTCTATCAGCGGGGCGAGTTCAGCCCTGAGGACACGCAGCTCGTGGCGACGGCGCTCTTCTGGTTCGCGTTCTCGCTCCCGTTCAACGGACTCTTCCTGATCCTGACCCGAACGTTCTTCAGCCTCCAGCGCCCATGGGTGCCGACCGCGATCGCCGGCGTGAACCTCGCGATCACGGCGATCGCCGCCGCGGCGCTGTACAAACCTTTCGGGGTAGGGGGGATCGTGGCCGCAACCGTCATCGCGACCGCCGTCAGCGTGCTCGCACAGACGATCGTGCTGCGACGCCAGCTGGGTCGACTCGAGTTGGGACGGCTCACGTGGACGACGCTTCGCGTCGTGGTCGCCGCGGCTGGGCTGGCGGGCGTGAGCTACGGCGTCTGGTACGTGGTGGATCAGGCGCTCGGCGAGAGCCTCGTTGCGCAGATCGTCTCGCTGGGAACCGGGCTGGGGGCAGGAGCGCTCGTCTACGCGGCGGCGATCACGGCGCTCCGGATCCCCGAGGCGCGTCAGATCTGGCGCCTGCTGCGCCGTCGCCAGAGCTGACGCTCGGCATACTCATCGCTGTCCAATGGAACGGATTCGGAACTTCTCGATCATCGCCCACATCGACCACGGCAAGTCGACCCTGGCCGACCGCTTCCTCGAGCTCACGGGCGCAGTCGACCGCGGGCATCGTCCGCAGGTGCTCGATTCGATGGAGCTCGAACGCGAGCGTGGGATCACGATCAAGGCGCAGGCCGTGCGCGTCTCTTACCAGGCGCGTGACGGGCAGACCTACCACCTTCAGCTGATCGACACGCCCGGTCACGTCGACTTCTCCTACGAGGTATCGCGCAGCCTGGCGGCGTGCGAGGGGGCGCTCCTCGTCGTGGATGCCGCCCAGGGCGTCGAGGCGCAGACCGTGGCCAACACGTACGCCGCGGTCGAGGCGGGCCTCGAGCTGATCCCCGTCCTCAACAAGGTCGACCTGCCGAGCGCCGAGCCGGAGCGCGTTGCCGCCGAGGTGACGGACCTGATCGGCGGCGACCCGAACGAGGTGCTTCGCATCTCGGCGAAGACGGGCGAGGGGGTGGAGGAGGTCCTCGAGGCGATCGTGGAGCGCATTCCGGCGCCCACCGGGCAGCCCGCGGCGCCTCCGCGGGCGCTGATCTTCGACTCCGAGTACGACCCCTACCGGGGCGTGGTCGCCTACGTCCGCCTGATGGACGGCGAGTTTCACAAGGGCGAGCGCATCGTCGCCATGCAGGCGGGCACCGAGGCCGATATCGATGAGATCGGCTTCTTCACGCCGCGGATGAGGCCGGAGGAAGGAATGAGCGCCGGCGAGGTCGGCTATGTCATCACCGGAATCAAGGACGTGGCCCTGCTTCGGGTGGGCGACACCCTGACGGCCAGGGATCGGCCCGCAAAGACGCCCCTCCCCGGATACCGCGAGGTGAAGCCGGTCGTGTTCTGCGGGCTCTTCCCGATCGACACCGATCGCTACGAGGACCTCCGGGACGCTCTGGACCGGCTGGCCCTGAACGACGCCGCCCTCAGCTTCGAGCCCGAGACGTCCCAGGCCCTTGGGTTCGGCTTTCGGTGCGGGTTTCTGGGCCTCCTGCACATGGACATCGTGCGCGAGCGACTGGAGCGGGAGTACGACCTCGAACTGCTGGCCACGACTCCCAACGTGAGCTACGAGGTCGAGCTGCACGGTGGCGAGCGTGTCGAGGTCCACAGCCCCGCCGAGATGCCCGATCCCGCGGCCATCGAGCGAATCCTCGAGCCGTACATTCGCGCGTCGGTGATCGCGCCCGCCAATTACGTGGGCCCGGTCATGGAGCTCTGTCAGGGCCGCCGAGGAACCCACGTCGACATTCACTACCTGTCCCCCGAGCGGGTGCAGCTCCGCTACGACCTGCCGCTCGCGGAGATCGTCCTGGACTTCTACGACCAGCTCAAATCCAGGACAGCCGGGTACGCGTCACTGGACTACGAGCAGATCGGGAACCGCGAATCCGACCTCGTGAAGCTCGACGTGCTGCTCGCCGGCGACCGGGTGGACGCGCTGAGCGCGATCGTCCACTCCGACGACGCCTACCGGGCCGGGCGGGCCCTGGTCGAGCGGCTTCAGAAAACGATCCCGCGCCAGCTCTTCGACGTACCGGTGCAGGCGGCGACAGGCTCGCGGGTTCTGGCCCGCGAGACGGTGAAGGCGCTGCGCAAGGACGTCACCGCGAAGCTCTACGGCGGCGACGTGACGCGAAAGCGCAAGCTGCTGGAGAAGCAGAAGGTCGGCAAGAAGCGAATGAAGCAGGTTGGGCGGGTCGAGGTGCCCCAGGAGGCGTTCCTCTCCGTGTTGGAGCTCGATGGAAGCAAGTAGCGAGCATCGGAACATAGAGGCGACGAGACTCGGGTTCGAGGCGTACAACGCCGGCGACTACGAGGCGCTCGCGGGGCTGCTCCATCCCGACGTGGAGCTGCATTCGGACAACGAGCTGATCAACGGCGGCGACTACCGCGGACACGAGGGCTTCATGCGCTGGAACGCCGAGTGGACCGAGGTGTGGGAGGAGTTCACGATCGAGCCGCGCTCGCTGGAGACGTTCGCGCGGGACGTCATCCTCGCTGACACACATCAGGTGGCGCGGGGCGCGGGGAGCGGCGTCGACGTCGAGATGGACGTGTACTGGGTCTTCGAGTGGGCTGACGGCCAGGTGGTTCGCATGCACCTCTACGCGACCCGCGAGCGGGCGCTCGCCGCGATCGAGCGCTGGGGTATGGAGCGCGAGGCTCGCGGTACATAGACTCCGCGCGCGAAATGCCCATCAACGAGGACGCAGTCGGCAAGCAGTGGCCCCCCGTCGCGTACGAGGTCGGCCTGGAGAAGATCCGCGAGTACGCGCATGCGGTGGGGGAGACGAACCCGGTCCACCTCGACCGCGACGCGGCGTTGGCCGCCGGGTTTCGCGGTGTGGTGGCGCCGCCGATGTTTTGCGTCGTCTACAGCGCGCCCGCGATGGGCCCGGCGGTGCTCGACCCGGAGGTGGGCATCAATCTCGCGGCCATGGTTCATGGAGGTCAGGCGTTCCAGTGGGGTGAGCCGGTCTGCGCGGGCGATGTGATCACGACGCAGCCGCGGCTGAGCGAGGCTTATGAGAGGGACGGCCGGGGGTTCTACGTGTTCCTGTCCGAGTCCACCAACGCCGACGGCAAGCTGACCGTTCGCGGGACGTGGACGAACATCGTGAGGGGGGTTTGATGTGGCTGATCTCGGCGACCTGAAGCAGGGGGATTCGCTGCCGGAGCTGCGCGTCACGCCCGACAAGTACCTGCCACACCGCTACGCAGGCGCCTCGGGCGACTTCAACCCGATCCACATCGACCCGGAGTTCGCCAAGGCCGTCGGACTGCCCGGCAACATCCTTCACGGCCTGTACTCGATGGCTCAGGTGGCGCGGGCACACACCGACGCGGCCGGCGACCCGCGGGCGCTGCGACGGCTCTCGGTCCAGTTCCGCGGCATGGGAATGCCCGAGCAGGAGATCCTCGTGACCGCGACGGTGAAGGAGGCGGACGACGGGCGCGTGGTCACCGAGACGGAGGCAGTGCAGGGCGACAACCGCATCATCCGCAACGCCGAAGCGGAACTGTCGCTGGGCTGATCCACTCTGCGGCGACAAAGTCGCCGCCTAGAATCACTTTGTGCTCTCCCAGCGCCAGCAGCGGATCCTGAGCCTGGTCGTCGACTCCTACCTCGAGTCGGGCAGACCCGTGCCGTCAAAGTCGATCGCGGAGCGGGGCGATGTGGAGTGGGGCCCGTCGACCGTGCGGGCTGAGCTGGCCGAGCTCGAGCGCGCCGGTTACCTGAACCACCCGCACACTTCCGCGGGCCGAGTTCCCACGGACGCCGGCTACCGCTTCTACGCCGATTCGCTGCTCGCTTCCGGTCCCCGTGTCCTGACCGCGATCGGCCCCCGACTCGACCTCGGGCAGATGCGGCGCGAGATGGACGAGGCGATGCGGGAAACCACCGTGGAGCTGTCGCGGATGACCGACCTCCTCGCGGTCGCGACCGCGCCGCCGCCGGCCACCGCGCGCATCCACCGCATCGAGGTCCTATTGCTCCAATCGCGGGTAGTGATGGTCGTGGTGATCGCGTCCAACGGCGCGGTCACCAAGCGAGTGTTCACGTTCGAGGCGCCGCTTGATCCCGGGCTTGTCCAGTGGGCCTCGAGCTATCTCAACGAGCGGCTCGCAGGGTTGGGGCTCGGTGCCAGAATGATCGGCGATCGGCTGGCCGATCCCGAGCTGAGCGAGGCGGAGGCAGGTTTCCTCGCGCAGATCGACGACGCGTTCACCGGCCTCGAGGAGCGCTCCGAAGCCGATCTCTACGTCGAGGGCGCGGCACGCCTTCTGTCCGAGGATCACGCCGCCGACCTGCCGCACGCGGACTCGCTGATGCGTGCCTTGGAGCGCCGGGCGAATTTGCTTCAGATCCTGCGCTCCGCGCTCGAGGAGCGCTCGGTGTTCATCTGGATCGGCGACGAGAACCCGGCGCCGGAGCTTCGCTCGGTCAGCGTCGTCGGCGCCAACTACGGCCTCGGCTACCGCAACCTTGGAACGGTGGGTGTGGTGGGGCCCCTGCGCATGGACTACGCGACCGCCATCGACTCCGTGCGCGGCGCCGCTGGGCGCCTCTCGCGCTTCTTCGAGACGGTCTACGAGGGCTAGGCGAAACATGCCGACCGTGAAGCGGGATTACTACGAGGTCCTCGGCGTCGAGCGGGGCTCGGCCGACGCCGAGATCAAGAAGGCGTTTCGGCGCCTCGCACGCGAGCTGCATCCGGATGTCAACCGGCACGATCCGGAGGCCGAGGAGAAGTTCAAGGAGGCAGCCGAGGCCTATGAGGTTCTGTCCGATCCCGAGCGCCGGCACACGTACGACACGTTTGGGCACGACGGGCTCCGATCCGGCGGGTGGGCGCCCAGGGCGGAGGGCTTCGGCAGCTTCGAGGACGTCCTCTCGGCGCTCTTCGGTCGCGGCGACCCGATGTTCAACGACATGTTCGGGTTCGGCGGCCGCGCCGGTCCGGCGGCCGGAGGAGACGTCGCGGCCCAGGTCGAGGTGACGCTCGCCGAGGTTCTGACCGGAGCGAGCCGCGAGGTCGCGTTCGAGGGCGTATCGAGATGCGAGCACTGCAACGGAAACGGTGCCGAGCCGGGCACGCCGATCCGAACCTGCGAGACCTGCGGCGGAGTCGGCGAGGTCCGCGAGGTGAGCAGGACGGTCTTCGGCCAGCTGGTCAGAAGCGGTGCCTGTCCCACATGCGGGGGGCAGGGCAAGGTGCCGGAGACCCCGTGCGCGGAGTGCGACGGCGAGGGTCGTGTCGTCCGCACCCGTACCTGGCAGCTCGACGTTCCGCCCGGGATCGAGTCGGGGCAGCGGATCCGCGTCGGCGGGGCCGGGCATGCCGGGCAGTCCGGGGCGCCGGCGGGCGACCTCTATGTGCAGGTGGTTGTGGCCGAGGACGAGCGTTTCGAGCGTCACGGGCAGGACCTCGTGACGGTTGCCGAGGTTCCGGCAACGCGGGCGATGCTGGGCGGGACCGTCAGCGTCGCGACCCTCGACGGGGAGCGCGACGTCGAGGTTCCCGCCGGATCGCAGCACGGAGAGCAGGTCTTGCTCAAGGGCTTGGGCTTGCCGCCGCTGAATGGGACCCGGCGAGGCGACCAGCGGGTCGTCCTGGACGTGTTCGTCCCCGGGCGGCTCAACAAGGAGCAGCGGGAGCTGGCGCGAGAGCTGGATGAGGCGCTGGGGCCCGAGGGCGGACGCCGTGACGGGCGCCCCCGGTTCCGCCGCCGGCCTCACCGCGGTCGTTGATCCGGCTGGCCGTTCGCTGCCGCCCTGAGCTCGCCGAGCGGGTCCTGGCCGACCTGGTCGAGCTGGCGCCCGGCGGCGTCGAGGAGGAGGCCGGTGCCGACTGGGTCGAGTACGCGATCTACGGCGCCCCCGGCGAGCTGCCCGCCCTGCCCGATCTCGAGGCCGCCGTGGGCGACGGCCTGGTGGAGGTCACCTCCAAGGAGATCCCGGACGACTGGGCAGACCGCTGGCAGGACTTCCACAAGGCTGTGCTGGTGGGCGATCGCATCCTCGTGCGGCCGTCGTGGGCGGATCCTCAGCCCGACACGATCGACCTGATCGTCGATCCAGGACAAGCCTTCGGCACGGGCGCTCATCCGACGACCCGCATGTGCCTGGAGCTCCTGCTCGAGCTCGCCGAGAGAGGCGAGGCACGCGGCCCGCTCGCCGACTGGGGTACCGGATCGGGCGTGCTGGCGATCGCGGCCGCCAAGCTCGGCTTTGCGCCTGTCGTGGCCTGCGACCACGAGCGGGCGGCGCTCGATGCCGCCGCGTCCAGTGCCCGCGCAAACGCGGTGGACCTCGAGCTTGTGCGCATCAACCTGCGGGAGACTTCGCCGCCGCCGGCGCCGACGGTGACGGCGAACCTCACGGCTCCGCTGCTGCGGGAGGTGGCCTCCCGCCTCGAGGAGCCGCCCGAGCGCCTCGTGTGCTCGGGGATGCTCCGCTCCGAGGTCGACGAGGTGACGGAGGCGATCGCCCGCTGCGGCATACGCGAGCGAGCGCGGCGCACATCGGGCGACTGGGCCGCCCTGCTGTTGACTCGGACCTGATTCCGCGCCCTTGACGCCTTATTGCCGGATAGCGGCAGGAAGGCGTCAAGCCGCGGCCCGAACGGGTTCCAGCCCTCGGTCGCGTTATCGTCCCCGCCGTGCTCGCCACGGTCACGGCCTACAACGTGGGCCTCTTCATCCACATTCTGGCGGTCGTCCTCGCCTTCGGACCGACCTTCGCCTACGGGTTCTTCATCGGTTTCGCCGACACCAAGGCGCCGGCGGCCGTCCCCGCGGTGAACCGGGCCGTTCTCCTCACGAACCTCTTCCTCGTGACCCCGGCGATGATCGTGGCGCTTGCGGCCGGTATCTACCTCCTGGCGAAGGGGGACATCAGCTCGAGCGAGTCGTGGGTAACGGTTGGCTTCGTCGCGATCATTGTCCTGTTCGGGTTGGTGCACGCGTTCTTCAATCCGCGGACCCGGAAGGCAATCGAGCTGTCCGAGCGGGATCTCGCCGCGGGTGGAGAGCTGAGTGCGGAGTACCGCGCGGTCTCGGCACAGATGGCGCGCGTGGGGCAGCTAGCCGGGCTGATCGTCGTCGTGGCGATCTTCTTCATGGTCGTCAAGCCCTGACGACGGCGCATCGATGAACGCCGAGCGCGCCGGCCTACCGATCGCGGTGTTCGACTCGGGGATCGGCGGGCTCACGGTTCTGCACGAGCTGCTCGTCTCGCTGCCGGAGGAGGACTACCTGTACCTAGGGGATACGGCGGGGTTTCCGTACGGGAGCAAGGCCACTGAGTGGCTGCGTCCCCGGATCGCGGGCCTGGTCAGCTTCCTCCTGGACCGCGGCGCCAAGCTGCTGGTGGTCGCGTGCAACTCCGCCACCGCGGCGGGCGGAGACGTAGCGCGGGAGGTCGCCGCCGAGCAGGGCGTCGAGGTCCTCACCGTCGTCGATCCGGAAGCCGAGATCGCCGCGGCCATCAGCGACTCGCACC
Source organism: Solirubrobacterales bacterium (assembly GCA_035265465.1). GTDB lineage: Bacteria > Actinomycetota > Thermoleophilia > Solirubrobacterales > 70-9 > AC-56. The sequence continues at coordinate 9,756 of DATFON010000124.1, forward strand.
GGATCGGTGTCCTGGCGACCCCGACGACGGTCGAGAACGGCGCCTACCGACGAGCGCTCGAGGGGCAGGCAGGTGACCGCGAGCTCGACGTGATCGAGATTTCCGCGCCACGCCTCGCGCCGATCATCCAGAGCGGGTTTCCGTTCGACGACGGGGTCATCGAGACCGTTCGCTCGTACTGCGAGCCGTTCCGCGAGGCCGAGATCGACACCCTCATCCTCGGCTGCACGCACTATCCGCTGGTGGCGCCGATGCTGCAGCGCATGCTGGGCCGCGACGTTCGCCTCGTCACCGCGGGACACGCGCTCGCTGCCGCGGCGCAGCGCACGCTCGAAGCCTGCGCCCTGGCCACCGACCACGAGGGCGAGGGCGACTACCGCTTCCTCTGCACGGGAGACGTTCCCTCCTTCCGTGAGCTCGGAACACGGTTCCTGCAGATGCCGCTCGGGGAGGTCGAGCACGTGGATTTCGAGATACCGCCCCCGGCTACCCTGTGAATCTATGAACAACACCAGCCAGTCGCGGAGCTAAAGCTCCGCGCCACCAGACCATGGCGATTCTGGAGCGAGTTCAGGCCGATACACGTGAGGCGATGAAGGCCGGCGAGCGGGACCGGGTCGGCGCTTTGCGCATGATCGCCAGCGCGCTTCAGCAGGACGCGAAGGAGGGCAAGGGCGACGAGGTGGCGGTCCTGAGGCGCGAGCGCAAGCGGCGCATCGAGGCGGCGACCGCGTTCCGCGAGGGGGGCGGAGACGACCGCGCGGCGGCCGAGGAGGCCGAGGCGGAGATGATCGGGAACTACCTTCCCGCCGAGCTCGGTGACGAGGAGCTGGCGGAGCTGGTGGACGCGGCGATTTCCGAGGCGGGAGCCTCGGAGGCCAAGGACATGGGGAAGGTCATGAGCGCCGTGATGCCAAAGGTCGATGGGCGCGCAGACGGCAAGCGTGTGAGCGCGGCCGTTCGCGAGCGCCTGAGCTGAGGAGTCGACCGGGGCCTTTGGCGCGCAGGCAGCTCACCCTCGACAACACCGTCGCCGCGGAGCTGGCGGGATCAGAGGACTCCGTTCTCAGGGAGCTCGAGGATCGGGTGGACTGCGACGTCCACCTGCGGGGCAACGTGCTGACGCTTGACGGCTCCGAGGGCGACGTGCGCGATGCGGCGGAGGTGGTGGACGAGCTGGTGGGGCTGATCGAGCGAGGACACGACGTCGCCCCGGCGACGCTCGGCACGGTTTCCGGGGCGATCGACGCCCGTCAGCGACCCGCGGACATCCTCGAGGACGTCATCTGGCGCCATCGCGCGATCAAGGTGGCGCCGAAGACCGTCAACCAGAAGCGGTACGTCGATTCGATTCGCGACCACTCCGTGACGTTCGGGATCGGCCCGGCGGGAACCGGCAAGACGTTCCTCGCCGTCGCGATGGCGGTGGCGGCGCTGGACGCGCGGGAAGTGAATCGGATCATCCTCACCCGCCCCGCGGTCGAGGCCGGTGAGCGCCTGGGCTTTCTCCCAGGTGACATCCAGGCAAAGGTGGACCCGTATCTCCGGCCGCTGTTCGACGCGCTCTACGACATGCTCGATCCCGAGCGCGTCAGCACGTATTTCGACAACGGGATCATCGAGGTCGCGCCGCTCGCATTCATGCGCGGACGCACGCTCAATGACTCGTTCGTGATCCTCGACGAGGCGCAGAACACCAGTCCCGAGCAGATGAAGATGTTCCTGACCCGACTCGGGTTTGGGTCGAAGATGGTCGTCACGGGTGACATCACGCAGATCGACCTCCCGCGCGACCAGCGTTCTGGCCTGGTCGTGATCGGCGAGATCCTCGCCCAGGTGGCCGACATCTCATTCATTCGCTTCGGCGCCGAGGATGTCGTGCGCCACGAGCTCGTGCAGCGCATCGTCGCCGCCTACGGCGAGTACGAGCGCGAGAGCCGCGCGCAGGATTGAGCGTCCACGCCCTCGATCTGTCGGACGTGCCGGCCGACCTGAGGCCGGCGGTTGACGCGACGCTTCGGGCGGCGGGCATCAGCCGGGGACACCTCTCGGTCGAGCTCGTCGATGAGGCCAGCATCCGAAAGCTCAATCGCGAGCATCGCGACCACGACGAGCCAACCGACGTGCTCTCGTTTCCAATCGACGAGGGCGGCGCCGTCGTCGGCCCTCGAGAGCTGGGCGACGTCGTGATCTACCCGGACCACACCGCGGACGTGGTCGAGGCAACCGTGCATGGGGTCCTTCACCTGTGCGGTTACGACCACGAGACGGACGATGGCGAGATGCTCAGGCTTCAAGGGTCGGTGATGCGCGATCTCGCCGCCGGCTCGGCGGATAGAGAGCCGGACGGATGACGCGCTCCGGCTTCGTCGGGCTAGCCGGCCGGCCCAACGTGGGCAAGTCGACGCTCGCCAACGCGATCGTGGGCTCGAAGGTCGCGATCGTCTCCGACCGTCCCCAGACGACGAGGCGCGCGGTGCGGGGGATTGCCACCGACCCCGGCGGGGCCTGGCAGATGGTTCTCGTCGATCTGCCGGGAGTGCAGCGCCCTCGCGACTCCCTCACGGCGCGCATGCAGCACCGTGTCGAGCACGAGCTGGCCGAGGCCGATGCCGCGCTGATGGTGGTGGACGGACTCCAGAGCGTTGGCCCGGGCGATCGCTTCATCGCCAAGGCGTTGCTGGCGGCCAGCGAAGACACGCCGGTGACCTGCGCCGTGAACAAGTGCGACCGGCTGGGCGCCGGCGACACCGCGGCCGCGCTCATGGCGGCAGCTGAGCTCGACATCGTGGGCGACGTCTTTCCGGTGAGCGCGAGGACCGGCGCCGGACTCGAGCCCCTGGTCGAGCACCTGGTCTCGCTGCTGCCCGAGGGTCCACTGCTGTATCCGCCCGAGGACCGCTCGGACCTCCCGAGCGACATCCATCTCGCGGAGCTGATCCGCGAGCAGGTGCTTCGCCGCACCCGCGACGAGGTCCCACACGCGGTGGAGGTGATGGTCGACTCGGTCGAGCCGCGGGACGACGGTCTGGTCGAGGTCCGGGCGCAGGTCTGGGTGGAGAGCGACTCCCAGAAGGCGATTCTCGTGGGGAAGGGCGGGCGCATGGTCCGCGAGGTGGGCACGGCCGCCCGCAAGGAGCTCGAGCGCGACCTCGGAACCCGCGTGTTCCTCGATCTCCAGGTCAAGGTCCGGCGACGATGGCGGCGCGACGAGGGCCTGCTGGACCGCATCGGGATCGAGTAGCCGCGCCAAAAGCGGCGGCACGTAGGGCAGCGATCCCACGCTGACGCAAGCCGGGGTCCGAGCCCATTTTCCCCGACCGTAAACTCCTGCAAATGAGTGCGACTGAACACATGCGCGCGGTCCGTTACGACGAGGACGGCCTTGTTCCGTGCGTGATGCAGGACTGGGCGACGGGTGAGGTGCTGACGCTGGCCTACATGAACGAGGAAGCGCTTCGGCGCACTCTGGAGACCGGCGAGATGCACTTCTACAGTCGCTCGCGCGAAGAGCTGTGGCACAAGGGGGAGACCTCGGGCAACGTCCAGCGGTTGCGGCAGATCCGCTACGACTGCGACGGCGATGCGCTTGTGGTCCTGGTGGAGCCTGCCGGCCCCGCCTGCCACACCGGCCAGCGCTCGTGTTTCTACCGGGACCTGAACGGGACCGCGGATCCGGCGATCGACGCGCCTCCGGCCGACGGCGAGCCGCGGCCGGCTGCCTACGAGGCGGCGGCCGTGCTCGAGCGGACACTGGCCGACCGCCGCGATCGGAGACCCGGGGACTCATATACGGTTGAGTTGCTCGAGGATCCGCCGCGAATCGGCGACAAGGTCCGCGAGGAGGCCAATGAAGTGGCGTCCGCCGCCGCCGCCGAATCCGACGAACGGGTGGCCGAGGAGGCCGCGGACGTGCTCTACCACCTGCAGGTCCTGCTGCTGTCCCGAGGCATTCCGATCGGCGCCGTGATGGAGACGCTCAATGGCCGTCGCCGCTGAGCGCGCGCCGGACGTGCGGCCGAGCCTGGAGGAGGCGCAGGAGCTGGCTCGGACCGGGAACGCGATCCCGGTGCGCATGACGATCGTCGACGACTGCGAGACGCCGGTCTCGGCTTTCCTCAAGCTGCGCGACGGCGGACCGTGCTTCCTGCTCGAGTCGGCTGAGCAGGGGCGGCTCGGTCGGTACTCGTTCCTGGGCTTCCGGCCGCGCGCGATGCTGCGCTACGCGAATGGCGAGCTTCGCGAGTGGCGAGGCGACGTCTCGGCGGACTCCGAGCCAGTCCAGGTCAGCGAGGTTGCCGATCCCTACGGAGCGGTGAGCGACTATCTCGGCGCCTACCGGCTGCCCGCGATCGACGATCTCCCTCCGTTTGCAGGTGGCGCCGTGGGCTTCTTCGGCTATGACCTGGTGCGCACAGTCGAGCCACTGGCGGAGCCGAACCCGGACCCGATCGGGCTTCCGGACATGGCGCTGATGGTGAGCGACGTGCTCGTGGTCTTCGACCACATGCGGCATGAGCTCACGCTGATGGCATACGCGTTCGCCGACGACGGATCCGACCTCGACGCGGCCTACGACGGCGCCGTCGGGACGCTCACCGAGCTGCGCGAGCGCCTTCGCGGGCCGGTGCCGAGACCGGCGGCAAGCGCCGACGGGCGCACCACCGAGTTCACTTCGAACATGTCGCGCGAGCAGTTCGAGGCCAACGTGCGGACGGTCATCGAGTACATCCACGCCGGCGACGCATTTCAGGTCGTGCCCTCCCAGCGGTTCTCGGCGTCGACCCCCGTGGAGGCGTTCTCCATCTACCGCGGCCTGAGGACGGTCAACCCGTCCCCCTATATGTACTTCCTCGACTTCGGGGACTTTCAGCTCGCCGGCGCATCTCCCGAGCCGCTGGTGAAGGTCGCCGGACGGCGCGTCGAGACCAGGCCGATCGCCGGCACCTATCCGCGCGGCGAGAGCGAGGAGGAGGATCGCCGGCACGCTGAGGGGCTCCTGCGCGACCCGAAGGAGCGGGCTGAGCACGTCATGCTCGTCGACCTCGGCCGCAACGACCTGGGCCGGGTCTGCGAGTTCGGCTCGGTGGAGGTTGACGAGTTCATGGTCGTGGAGGCCTACTCGCACGTCCACCACATCGTGAGCCAGGTCTCGGGGACCCTGCGCCCGGACGTGACCGCCATGGACGCCCTGCGGGCCGTGCTGCCGGCGGGCACCCTTTCCGGGGCACCCAAGGTCCGCGCCATGCAGATCATCGACGAGCTGGAGCCGCATAAGCGCGGCTCCTATGGCGGGGCGATCGGCTATCTCGGCTTCACCGGCGACCTGGACACGGCCATTCACATCCGCACAGTCGTCGTCAAGGACGGGATGGTCCACGTGCAGGCCGGCGGGGGCACCGTCGCCGACGCCAAGCCCGACTACGAGTACCGGGAGAGCGTCAGCAAGGCCAAGGCCGTGTTCGCCGCCGTCGAGCTCGCGGCGAATCAACCCGATTGGCCATGACCATGCGCGTGCTCGTCATCGACAACTACGACAGCTTCACGTACAACCTCGTCCAGTACCTGGGGGAGCTGGGAGCTGAGCCCGAGGTGGTCCGAAACGATCGCGCGACGCTGGCTGAACTGATGGAGCGCCGACCCGAGCGGCTCGTGATCTCGCCGGGTCCGTGCACGCCGGCGCAGGCGGGCGTCTCGATCGAGGCCGCACGAGCATTCCCCGAGGCGGGCGTCCCCACGCTGGGGGTCTGCCTGGGTCATCAATCGATGGTCGAGGCGTTTGGCGGCCGCACGGTTCGCGGCGAGCCGGTTCACGGCAAGGACGCGGAGGTCGAGCACGACGGCCGGGGGGTGCTCAACGGGCTGGCAACGCCGTTGCTTGCGGGGCGCTATCACTCGCTCGTCGCCGATCCCGACCTCCCCGCAGAGCTGGAGCTGAGCGCGTCGCTCGGCGACGTCGTGATGGGCATTCGGCATCGGGAGCTGCCGGCCGAGGGAGTCCAGTTCCACCCGGAGTCGGTACTGACCCCGCACGGCAAGGACATGCTGCGAAATTTCTTGAGCTGATGCCGAACGACATCGTCACGCGCGCGATCGATGCCCTGTGCTCGGGCACGCACCTCACAGCTGACCACGCCTCCGCGGTCCTCGACGAGATCATGGAGGGGCGGTCCTCCGAGGTGCAGACGGGTGCTTTCCTCGTGGCGCTGCGAGCGAAGGGGGAGACCGTCGCCGAGCTGGTCGGCCTCGCCAGGACCATGCGGCGCCTAGCAGCCGAGGTCGATGTCGGCCGGGACGACCTCGTTGACACCGCCGGTACCGGCGGGGGGCCATCGACCTTCAACATCTCCACCGCGGCCGCGCTGGTCGCCGCGGGAGCGGGGTGCGCGGTCGCCAAGCACGGCAACCGCTCCAGCACGAGCCGATCCGGCTCGGCCGATCTCCTCGAGGCCCTGGGCGTGAGAATCGACCTGGATCCTCGGGCGGTGGCGCGCTGTATCGACGAGGTGGGCTTCGGCTTCATGTTCGCTCCCCGCCATCACGCCGCGATGAAGCACGTGGTGCCCGTCCGCAAGGAGCTCGGGGTCCGCACCATCTTCAACTTCCTCGGCCCGCTGACCAATCCCGCGGGCGCCAGCAGGCAGCTCCTCGGCGTGTCCGATCGCCGCTATCAGGAGACCATCGCCGAGGCCCTGGTGGGATTGGGCTGCGAGCGAGCGCTCGTCGTGCGGGCGCAGGACGGCGTGGACGAGATCGGGCTCGAGGGCCAAACGCGGGTGATCGAGGTCAGGGAGGGAGCCACCGAGGAGTGGTTCGTCGACCCGGAGGAGCTGGGATTCCAGCTCGCGGAGATCGACGAGATCCAGGGCGGCACTCCCGACGAGAACGCGGCCACCGTCAAGCAGGTTCTCGAGGGCGACGCCGGACCCGCCCGGGACGTCGTCGTCCTGAACGCCGGAGCCGCGATCCTGGTCGCAGGTGGCGCCACGGATCTGCCTGGCGGCATGGCGCGGGCGCGCGAAGCAATCGACTCCGGGGCAGCGGGTAACGTCGTTGCCCGCCTGGTCGAGATAAGCGGCGAGCTGGCTGTGTCCCAGCCAGACGGCTAGCCTGTCTCGACGATGAGTTCGCTTGACGAGCTGGTCGCCGGCGCTCGGGAGGACGCTCGCCGCCGGCAGGAGGAGGTGCCGCTGGAGACGCTACGCGCTCGCCTGGTGGGGCGCGACGGCGCGCGTCCGTTCAACGAGGCGCTGGTGCGCCCCGGGTTGTCGCTGATCGCGGAGTTCAAGCGGCGTTCCCCCAGTGCTGGCGATCTGCACCCTGACGCGGGCGTCGCGGAGACCGTTCGCGGATACGAGCGCGCCGGCGCCGCGGCGCTGTCGATCCTCACCGAGGAGCGCCAGTTCGGCGGGTCGCTCCACGACCTGCGCGCAGCGCGAGAGGCGGCGGACCTACCGATTCTCCGCAAGGACTTCATCGTCGACCCTTACCAGCTCTTCGAGTCGGCGGCCAACGGCGCGGACGCCGTGCTGTTGATCGTCACAGCGCTTGACGACCACGAGCTCGCCGAGCTCTATGCGCAGGCCCGCGCGCTCGACCTGGACTGCCTGGTCGAGGTGCACGACGAGGCCGAACTCGAACGCGCGCTGATGATCGACGCGGACGTGCTCGGGATCAACAATCGCAGCCTCGACGACTTCACGGTGGACATCGAGACCACACTCCGCCTGCTCACCGACGTTCCGGCCGGCAAGACCGTCGTCTCGGAGTCGGGCTACGAGCGCCGCGAGCAGCTGGATGAGCTGGAACGGATCGGCGTCGACGCGGTGCTGATCGGCCAGGCGCTCATGCGGGCCGAGGAGCCGGAGCTCCTGATTCGCGAGCTCACGCGCGACGAGGAGGCCACTCGTGAGCACTACCTCGAGCGTGCGTCCGAGGAGTAGATTCCGGGCGGCGACTTGTCGCCGCAGGAGCAGGTGCAGCTAGGCGGCGGAGCCGCTGCAGGAGATTCTTAGTTCAGCTGAAGGCGCTCGTTAGGCGCTGTTAAGCGACCTTGCCCATGCTCCCTGGCGATGAGCAAGGTCAGGCGACTCGCGAGCACCTCGGTCGGCGCCGCCGTCATCGGCGGCCTGATCGTCGCGATTGTCGGCCTGATCGCGATCGGCGCGGGCTGGGTCCATTCTTCGAGCAACGCCTCCACGGCCACGGCGCTGGCTCCGGTGCCGCTTCCGCAGCCCGCGTCCCAGCAGACCAGCGGCAAGGGCCAGACCGTGAACGAGATCTACAAGGAGGACTCGCCCGGGGTCGTCTTCGTTCAGTCCCAGCTGAAGTCGCAGGGCACCTCGCTGCTGAATCCGTTCGGCGGCGGGAGCAGCGGAGGTGCCACCGCCACCGGGTCCGGCTTCGTCCTCGACCATGACGGGCACATCCTCACCAATGCCCACGTCGTGGACGGAGCGACCAGTATCCAGGTCACCCTGGGCAACTCCGATACCTCGTCGCCCGTCACCGCCCAGGTTGTCGGCAAGGATCCCTCGACCGACGTCGCGCTTCTGAAGGTGAACGTCCCTGCGGACCAGCTTCACCCGGTCACCCTCGGAAACTCCGCCGCCACGCAGGTCGGGAATCCGGTGGTGGCGATCGGCAATCCGTTCGGGCTCAACCGGACGGTGACCTCCGGGATCGTCTCCGCTCTCCAGCGCCAGATCAAGGCGCCGAACGGCTTCACGATCTCCAACGTCATTCAGACGGACGCGGCGATCAACCCCGGAAACTCCGGGGGACCGCTGATCGACGCCAACGGGCAGGTGATCGGCATCACCTCCCAGATCGAATCCCCCAACGGCGGTGGGAACGTCGGAATCGGATTCGCGGTCCCCATCAACACAGTCCGACAGGTGGCTCAGCAGCTGCTTCAGAGCGGCACGGTCCAGCATGCCTACCTCGGCATCAGCGGCACCGACCTGACTCCCCAGATCGCGAACGCGCTCAACGTTTCGGTTGATCAGGGCGCTCTGGTGCAGTCCGTCACCCCCGATGGCCCCGCCGATAAGGCGGGGATCGAGGGCGGCAGCGCTGACGCGACGATGACGATCGCCGGCCAGCGAATCAACACCGGTGGCGACGTGATCACCGACATCGACGGCAGGCCCGTGCACAGCATGACCGACGTCATCGACGACATCAGCACGAAGCAACCGGGCGACTCGGTCCAGCTCTCACTGGTGAACGGAAGCCAGAAGCGCACCGTGACCGTCACGCTCGCCAACCGCCCGGCGAACGTCAAGCAGTAGCGCGCCGCAGCCAAGTTCTCGCCCCGCCTGCGGCTCGCCCCTAACCTTGTCTGGATGAGGGTCAAGTTCTGCGGTATCACGAGGCTCGAGGACGCGCGCGAGGCGACGCGCCTGGGTGCCTGGGCGATCGGGCTCAACCACCACCCGGCCAGCCCTCGGTTCTGTGAGCCGGCGGCGGCGGTTGAGATATCCGCAGCCGTGAAGCGCCAGCTCGAGGTCGTGGGCGTGTTCGTCAATCCCACGCTCGACGAGGTGGTCAGGGCGGCCGAGGACGAGTCGCTCACGATGCTCCAGCTCCATGGTGGCGAGGGTGCCGCGTTCTGCCGCGAGGCAGCGAGGCGCACGGGCTGCAAGGTGATCAAGGCCATTCGTGTGCGAAGCGCCGCCGACGTGCAGGCCGCCGAGGCGATCCGCACCGATTATCACCTGCTGGACGCGTACCGGCCCGGAACGCCCGGCGGCACAGGGGCCAGCTTCGATTGGGAGTTTCTCGCCGATCGCCGATCGGAGGTTCCGCTGATCCTCGCCGGTGGGCTCACGCCGGACAACGTCGACGAGGCGGTGACGACCGTGCATCCGTACGCGGTCGACGTGGCTAGCGGCGTCGAGTCCGAACCCGGCGTCAAGGAGCACACACTGATGGCAGCGTTTCTGGAGCGCGCTCAGGCATTTGTGTCATGAGGTGCTTTAGCACCGAAACCGGCATGTCAGGCGGCGAAGCCGCCGCAGAAGGTGTGGCGTGAGCAGTGTGAGCGTCCCCGAGCGCTTCGGTCCCTACGGCGGCAGGTACGTCCCCGAGGTGCTGATCCCCGCTCTGGACGAGCTGTCGGCTGCCTGGGCTGACGCTCGCGAGGATCCCGGCTTTCGCGACGAGCTCGACGGGCTGCTGCGCGAGTACGTCGGACGCCCGACGCCGCTCTACCTCGCGGCGCGGCTGTCGGAGCGGGTCGGGCACCGCGTCTACCTGAAGCGCGAGGACCTGGCGCACACCGGCGCCCACAAGATCAACAACGCGATCGGTCAGGCGCTGCTTGCGCGGCGAATGGGGAAGCGGCGAATCATCGCCGAGACCGGGGCGGGGCAGCACGGCGTCGCCGCGGCCACGGCGTGCGCGCTCCTCGGGCTCGATTGCGTCGTCTACATGGGAACGGAGGACATGCGGCGCCAGGCGCCAAACGTCGAGCGGATGGGGCTGTTGGGGGCCGAGGTGTGTCCCGTCGAGGCCGGTGCCCGGACGCTCAAGGAAGCGGTCAGCGCCGCCATCCGCGACTGGGTGACCAACGTCGGCTCGACCCACTACATCATCGGCTCGGCTGTGGGACCGGCACCGTATCCGGCGCTCGTTCGCGACCTGCAACGCGTCATCGGCGACGAGGCTCGCGAGCAGGCGCTCGCCGCCGAGGGCGAGCTTCCGGCCCGTGTGATCGCCTGCGTGGGCGGCGGCTCCAACGCGATCGGCACCTTCTACCCGTTCATCGACGATGACGGGGTCGAGCTCATCGGGATCGAGGCTGGGGGGGAGGGCCTCGACGGGCGTCACGGCGCGTCGCTGGTGGCCGGCCGTACGGGGGTGCTTCACGGAGCGCTCTCGTCCGTCCTGGCGGATGCCGAAGGACAGATCTTGGAGGCGCATTCGGTCTCGGCCGGGCTCGACTATCCCGGCGTTGGTCCCGAGCACGCCCAACTGCGGGACTCCGGCCGCGCTCGCTATGAGGCCGTGACGGACGCCGAGGCGCTTCGCGCCTTCCGGGAGCTGGCGAGGCTGGAGGGGATCCTGCCGGCGCTGGAGCCCGCCCATGCGATCGCCTGGCTTTTATCCGCCGAATCCTCCGCTGACGCTGCGGATTCGGCGGAGGGATTCGACCTCTTATGCCTCAGTGGGCGCGGCGATAAGGATTTCGCCGAGGTGGTGGCCCGCCTCGACGAGCTGGATGGCTGATTCGCATGGCTGAGGCGGTTGCGACCGGCGTCGCGCGAATCAGAGAGGCGTTCGACACGGCCCGCGACGAGAGCCGGGCGGCGCTGATGCCATACATGATGGGGGGCTTCCCTGACATGGAGACCTCCGTCGCAGTTGCCGACGCGTACGCCGACGCCGGGGCCGACCTCGTCGAGTTGGGGGTTCCGTTCTCCGACCCGCTCGCCGACGGGCCCGTTATCCACGCCGCGGGCACGCGAGCACTGGCCGCCGGCGCCACCCTCAAGGGAGTGCTCGAGATCTGCGAGCGGCTTGCCGCGCGCGTGCCGGTAGTGCCGATGGTCTACTCGAACATGGCGCTCGCGCGCGGCGCCGAGGAGTTCGCCGCCCTGCTCGCTGACGCGGGCGCCGCCGGCGCGATCGTCCCCGATCTGCCACTCGGCGAGGCCGACGAGCTCGGCGAGGCAGTGAGCGGTGCGGGGCTTGCTCCCATCCCGCTCGTCGCGCCAACCACGCCCGCCGAGCGGCGCCGCCTGATCTGCCAGAGCGCCATGGGCTTCGTGTACGTCGTGTCCGACACGCGCGTGACGGGGGAGCGCGACGAGCTCCCGGCGGACCTGGCGGACCTCGTGCGTGCCGTTCGGGAGGATTCGGCGGTGCCGGTGGCGGTGGGCTTCGGGATCGGAACAGCCGAGCAGGCAGCGGCCGTGGGTCGGATCGCGGACGGGGTCATCGTCGGCAGCCGGCTGGTGCGCGCGGTAGCGGAGGCGGATGGGCCCGCCGGAGCGACCACCGCCGTCGGCGAGTTCATCCACGATGCAAGGGACGCCATGGCGAATGCCGGCCCCGTGGGATAGATTGCGGAACCCGTGAACAGCACCTGCCACGGCCGGCGCCGTACGGCGCCGGCCCACAAATCCCTTAACAACGACACCTGCCACTGCCGGCGCCATACGGCGTCGGCCTGACACACGCATGCAGCTCCTCGTGTTCACCGTCATCGCGCTCGTCGGACTGGTCGCTGCGTACGGCTTCGGCCTCGGCGGCACGATGGCGTTCCTGATCTTTCTTGCGGTCCTTTTCGTCGGCATCTGCGTGCGGACCGTGCAGCCGTTGATGGAGCGCCTGCGGCCGTAGTTCGCATGCTGGCGCGCCCGCAGCCATGGCCGTTGAGCTGAAGCCGCTGCCCCGCACGTTCGCCGCCACGCGCGATGCGCTTCACCGCGTCGCCGCGGAGCTCGTTGCCCCTGCGCGGAAGCCGCACAACGAGATCGCGCTTCGCCAGACCCTGGGGGGCTTCGGCACGCCGGAGTTCGAGTTCCAGGGCCGGCGCACGCAGGTGAGGGTCGAGGAGATCGAGTTGGTGCTGACCCGGGATGGAGACGACGATCGCGCCGAGCTACGTAGCGTGGCCGCCGGTGGCGCCCTGCTCGGGCCCGAGCTGCTTCCAGACGGCGTGCCGGATGACGACGCTCCGCTCGAGGTCGACGCCGAGGCCGCCGACCGCCTGGCGGACTTCTACGCGTTCGCCGCCGACCTGCTGGAGCGGCTCAAGTCCGGCATGCCACCCGAGGCCAAGCCCTCGGACACGAATCTTTGGCCGGAGCACTTCGACATCGCCTTCGAGGCGGGCGACGAGGCCGCCGGTCACCGGGCGACGTACGGCGCCTCCCCCGGCGACGATGAGCACGCCGAGCCCTACCTCTACGTCGCTCCATGGACCCCGACCGGTGACGGCGAGTTGTGGAACGCGACCGCCTTCAACGGCGCGGAGCTCGCCTATGCGGACCTCCGGGCCGCCGGTGATCCGGCCACCACGGGCCTTGGGTTCATGCGCTCGCGGTACGAAGCCCTGACCGGCGCGGCCTGACGCGATCCCCACCGTCCATGCGCCGGGTATGGTGCGCGCGTGCGCATCGGCGTGCTCACCGGAGGCGGCGACTGCCCAGGATTGAACGCGGCGATCAGGGCGATCGTGCGCAAGGGCATTGACGTGTACGGGCACGTGATCATCGGGTTCCGCGACGGGTGGAAGGGTCCGCTCGAGAGCGAGTACGAGGAGCTCACGATCGAGTCGACCCGCGGCATCCTGCCTCGTGGTGGCACGATCTTGGGGACGTCGCGGACCAATCCGTTCAAGCATGCCGAAGGGCCGGCGCAGATCAAGGAGAACATGGTCGGCCTGCACCTCGACGGGCTGATCGTGATCGGCGGCGAGGACACCCTCGGGGCGGCCGCCCGCCTCAACGGCGAGCACGACGTGCCGGTGCTCGGGGTGCCGAAGACGATCGACAACGACCTTGCGGCCACCGACGTCACGTTCGGCTTCGATACCGCGCTCCAGGTCGCAACCGAGGCGATCGATCGTCTCCACACGACCGCCGAGTCCCACCACCGGGTGATGGTGGTGGAGGTGATGGGACGCCACGCCGGCTGGATCGCGCTGCAGTCGGGGCTCGCCGGCGGGGCGGACGTGATCCTGATCCCGGAGCGGCCATTCGACATCGAGGAGGTGGCCATGCTGCTGCGGCGCCGCCACGCCCGCGGGCGCGCGTTCTCCATCGTGGTCGCCGCCGAGGGGGCACTTCCCAGAGAGGGCACCGCCATGGAGCTCGAGTCGGGCAACAAGGACGAGTTCGGTCACGCCAGGCTCGGCGGTATGGGCCAGCGCCTCGAGCGCGAGATCGAGGAGCGGACCGGGTTCGAGACGAGGGCCACGGTGCTCGGCCACATTCAGCGCGGCGGCACACCCACGGCGTTCGACCGGGTGCTGGCCACCCGGGTGGGCGTTGCCGCGATCGACGCCGCGCACGAGGGCCGGTGGGGGACGATGCCGGCGCTTCGCGGCACCCGGATCGAGCTCGTACCGCTGACGGAGGCCGTGGAGCAGTTGCGAACGGTCCCGCCCGAGGATTACGAGGCCGCCTCGCCCTTCATGGGCTAGACGGTTGACCCGCGACGCCAGCATCTGCAGCGGCGTGAAGCGACTCGGGACGGCAGCCGCGGTTCTCGTCGGGCTCGCGGCAACGCTCGCCGGCTGTGCTTCGGCGGGCTCCGGGATCGAACCCGGAGAGCGTGTGAACGTCTACGTGAGCATGCCCCTCCGTGGTCCCGAGGCGACCAACGGCCGCGACATCGCCGACGGCGCCCGACTGGCGCTCGCCGATGCCCGGGGCAAGGCCGGCGAGCTCCGCATTCACGCGATCTACATAGACGACGCGTCGGGCCGCGGCTCCGACGCCGGCTGGAGCCCGGCCGCCGCCGCGGCCAATGCCCGTCGAGCCAGCGAGGACTCAGCGGCGATCGCCTACATCGGCGACTTCGACTCCGGCGCCTCGCGCTTCTCGCTGCCCATCACGAACGAGGCCCACATCCTTCAGGTCTCACCGGCGAGCTCCGCCGTCGACCTCGTCCAGCCTTTCCTCGGCGCCGGCGACCAAGTGCCTGACCGGGTCCAACCCACCGGCGAGCGAACCTTTGGGCGCGTCATCCCGAGCGACGAGGCCCAGGCCCGCGCGGGCGCGGTGTGGGCGAAGCGGCTGCGCTCCACCGGCGTATTGGTCCTTCGTGGTCGTACGGGCTACGACGAGGTCGTCGCCGCCTCGTTCCGTGAGGAGGCGGGATCGCTTGGCCTCCGGATCAGCAAGAACGGGCGCGGGGATCTGGCCTACGCCGCGATCGAGGCGTCGGATCGGCCCGGGGAGTTGCCCGTGATTCCACGCGTGATGGGGACCGATGCGCTGCTGATGCCTTCGATTCCCGCGTGGCTGGACACGGGGCGATTGCCGCGGGAGGTCCTCCTCACCGCCGCCGCTCAGGACCCCTCGCAGCTTCCCGCCTACGGCCAGCGGTTCCTGCGCGCCTTCCGCAAGCGCTACGACCGGGAGCCGGGGCCCTACGCCGCCTACGGCTACGAGGCGATGGCCGTCGTGCTGGACTCGATCGAGCGGGCCGGCGATTCCGGGGACGATCGCGACGCCGTGATCGACGCCTTCTTCGACACGACCGACCGCCATTCGATCCTCGGCACGTACTCGATAGACGACGTCGGCAACACGACGTTGGACCGTCTCGCTGGTTACCGGGTGGTGGACGGCCAACCCCGGTTCGAGACCGGCCTGAGCGTCACGCCCTGACCGGGGCTTACTTCCCGAGCAGGCTCCGGAGCGCCGGCTCGAGCTCGGGATGCGCGAATTCGAAACCCCCGTCGAGCGCGCGGCGAGGGACAACGCGCTGACCGCCGGTCACCACCTCACCGAGCTCGTTGCCGAACCGCGCCTTCATCGCCAGCTTGGGCACCGGGATGATGGCCGGACGGCCGAGGACCCGGCCGAGCGCCTTGGAGAGCTCCGCGTTCGTCGATGGGTTCGGCGCGGTCCCGTTGAAGGTTCCGCTTTGATCCTCGCCGTCGAGCACCCAGAGCACCAGGTGCACCCAGTCGTCCACGTGAATCCAGGGCATGTACTGGCGACCCCCGGCGATCGGTCCGCCCAGGCCGAGCCGAAACGGCGGCAGCAGCTGCTTCAGTAGGCCGGCCTCGGGATCGAGGACGAGCCCGGTGCGGATCACCGCCACCCGCATCCCGATGTCCTCGGCGGCGCGCGCGGCGGCCTCCCAGGCCGCGCACACCCCGGCGTCGAAGGTCGTGCCCGGCGGCGTCGACTCGTCGACCATTGCATCGCCTCGATCGCCGTAGTAGCCGACCGCGGACTGGCTGATGAGCGCGCGCGGACGCGGATCGGCGGCGCTGAGCGCGTCGACGAGGTTCTTGGTCGCCCGCTCACGGCTCTCGCGTATCCGCTGCTTTGCCTCGTCGGTCCAGCGCTGGTCGATCGGTTCCCCGATGAGGTTGATGACCGCGTCGACACCCTCGAGCGCGCTTTCGGGCGGCCGCTCGGCGGTCGCGTTCCAGGCATGCCAGTTCGCGGTGGGATTCGCACTTCGGGCGCTCTCGGGGCTCCGGGACAGACCCACCACCTCGTCCCCGCGCGCGAGAAGCGCGTCGCACACCCGCGATCCCAGGAATCCGCTGGCGCCGGTGACGAGCACGCGCATTGTCAGTCCACCGCCGTCATTCGATGGTGGTGAACGTGCCCGTCTCCTCCGAGAAGCGGGCAATCCCGTCGCGCCGGGCTTCCTCGATCACGGCCTTGGCCACGGCCGGCGCGACGTCCCGGTCGAAGACGCTGGGGATGATGTAGTCCTCGCTGAGGTCGTCGGGCGCGACCACCTCGGCGATGCCGTGAGCGGCTGCAAGCTTCATCTCCTCGGTGATCCGCGGGGCGCCCGCATCCAGGGCGCCGCGGAAGATGCCCGGGAAGCACAGCACGTTGTTGATCTGGTTCGGGTAGTCGGAGCGCCCCGTGGCCATGATCCGGACGTGTGGGCTCGCGTCCTCGGGCATCACCTCGGGGTTCGGGTTGGCCATCGCGAAGACGATCGCGTCGTCGGCCATCTTGCCGAGCGACTCGGGATTGATGATTCCCGGCCCGGAGACCCCGATGAACAGATCGCAGCCCTCGATCACATCGTCCGGAGAGCCCTGGAGCTTCTCGGGATTGGAGTTCTCGGCGTACCAGCGCTTGATGTCGGACATCTCGCCGCTCTGGTAGTCATCCCGCTCGGTCGAGAGGGCTCCCTGGCGATCGCAGCCGATCACATCGGTGACGCCCGACTCCAACATCATCTTCGTCACGGCCACCCCGGCCGCGCCGAGCCCGACGACCAGGACACGCAGGTCCTCCAAGTGCTTGCCGACGATCTTGAGCGCGTTGAACAGCGCCGCCAACGTCACGACGGCGGTGCCGTGCTGGTCGTCGTGGAACACGGGGATGTCGATCTCGTCCTTGAGCCGCTGCTCGATGTCGAAGCAGCGCGGCGCCGAGATGTCCTCGAGGTTGATGCCGCCAAATGTCGGCGCCATCAGCCGGACCGCGTTCACGATCTGCTCAGGATCGCGTGTGTTGAGGCAGATGGGAAACGCGTCGACGTCGGCGAACTCCTTGAAGAGCATGCATTTCCCCTCCATCACGGGCATCGCCGCCTCGGGGCCGATGTCGCCCAGCCCGAGGACGGCGCTGCCATCGGAGACGACCGCGACCGTATTGCGCTTGATCGTGAACTCGAATGCCTTGCTGCGGTCCGTCGCGATCTCCTGGCAAACGCGCGCCACCCCGGGCGTGTAGGCCATGGAGAGGTCGTCGCGCGTCTTGAGCGGATACTTGTTGTGCTGGGCGATCTTGCCGCCACGGTGCATCTGCAGCGTGCGGTCCACGTAGCCCAGCACGCGAGCGCCGCGGGTCGAACCGATCGCCCGCAGGATCTCCTCCCAATGCTGCTGGTTGCGAGCGTCGATCGTGAACTCGCGAACGCGCTTTCCCTCCGCGCCGGCACCGGGAACGAGGTCGACTCCCTGCAGCGCGCCGCCCGCCTCCGCGATCTGGCCGGTGAGCTTGCCCAGCGGCTCCTGCCGCGCGTCGAGCTCGACGCGCACCGTGACCGAGAACTGAGCTGAAACGGAGGGAATCGCGGGCATGCGCGTGATCTTATGCAGGCGTCCGCGCGGGGACGAGCGCGGGCCCATGAAACGCCCGCGCGGGTACCAGCGTTGGCTGGGCAGGTACGGCACCGAATCGCCGCCGGTGCGCGGGCCGCGGGGGGCACCCGAGCGGTTTTGGCGCTTTATGAACCGTATGGGTACAAAACCCGCCAAAACCACTCCGGATGCCTGGATCGCTCGCCTGGCAGCCCGCCAGCACGGCGTGATCTCGGTGGCTCAACTGCTCGCCGCTGGCCTTTCCTATCGCGCAATCCAGGTCCGGATCCGGGCTGGTCGACTACATCGCATTCACCGCGGCGTGCATGCCGTCGGCCACAGCAACCTCACGCACCTGGGTTGGTGGATGGCGGCTGTACTTGCCTGCGGCGAGGGAGCTGTCCTGAGCCATCGAAGCGCCGCCATGAATTGGAGGATGCTCAACGCGGCTACGGGACCCGTCGACGTCACCATTCCGACCACGGCGGGCCGGCACCAGCGCAGGGGCATCAGGGTGCACCGCTCTACTCGCCTCTCCCCGCAGGCGGCAACGATCCGCCAGGGCATCCCCACAACCACGCCCGCGCGAACGATCGCCGACCTGCGGCGCGTGCTGAGCCGTGCCGAACTCGAAGCTGCCATCGCCAAGGCCGAGATTCTTCACCTGCCGATCGGCAATGTCCCCGGCTTCCTTCACGAGCCCACGCGATCGGAGCTCGAGCGGCGCTTTCTCAGACTCTGCCGGCGCCACGGCCTGCCGAAGCCCGAGAAAATGTGCGAGTTGGGCGCTATGAGGTCGATTTCCTCTGGCGCCATCGCAAGCTCATCGTCGAGACGGACGGCTACAAGACGCACGGCGGCCGGTCGGTGTTCGATTCTGACAAAGCTCGCGATGCGCGGCTCAGGATGATGGGTTATTCGGTGCAGCGGTTCGGGTACCACCACGTCGTCAACGAGCCGAGCCTGGTTGTGGGGACCGTTCGCGCTCTCCTCGGATAGGAGCCGCGTGTCGTCCTAGGATGGACGGGTGCCCGCCACCAAGACCAAGTCGGCCACCACAGCCGAGTCTGCCGCCGGCGACGGCGAGCTGTTCCTGATCGACGGCAACAGCCTCGCCTACCGCGCGTTCTTCGCGCTGCCCGAATCGATCGCGACCGCCGACGGGCGCCCGACCAACGCGATCTACGGGTTCGCCTCGATGA
>DATFON010000125.1:0-13811 GCA_035265465.1 Solirubrobacterales bacterium
GCCGCCGCGAATGGCGCGTGTTGACTTGACGTGGACTCGGGGATAGCGTGGCCGACGTGCGGATGACCCGCGGGCTCGCCAAGCCGGCCCAAGCAAGGGCGCTGATGATTGCGGTCGCGACGCTCGGCTTGCTGCTCGTGACCTTCCTGGTTCTGTCGCACGATCAGCGTGCGAGGGCGGCGTTTCCCGGCGAAAACGGGAGGATCGCCTTCGACAGCAACCGTGACGGCGATTTTGAGATTCCTTTCCTTGATTGCGGAGGAGCTCCGCGAAGGTAACAGGGGATGCTCTCCCGGCCGGGGCCGACCCGGCGCGGGCCCGCTCTTGGGCCGACCCGACCGGCTACCGCTTGACGCGGAAGCTGCCCCGCATGAACGGGTGGACCCGGCAGAAGTACGCGTAGGTGCCCGGATCGAGGTTCTTCGGCGTGTTCCACGTGATCCGGTCGACCGCCGGGGCGCCGAATGGTGGGTCTGTGCCGAGCTGCCCCGAGTCGAAGGTGCGAGGACCGTTGGCGATCGGATAGGCGATGCCGGTATCGCGATTACAGGGCTCCTTGCAGCTCGTGATCGTGTGCCAGGTATCGCTCTGGGCGTCGTCGAGGTTTCTGAACGTCACCGATTGGCCGGGATGGATGGTCGGCGGCCGGCGAGCGGTGCCCGATGCGTGCAGGTCGCCCTGCTCGTAGAGGTAGCCCTGGATGTCGACGGGGTTGGTGGGGAACGGACCGTCCGGCAGATCGAGCGGGTTCGGCAGCCCCGCCGGGCCGCCGCCGTGGTGGTTGTTCTCGGCCAGGTGCCCGTGCGTCAGCACCCCCTTCTGCGGGATCTTCTTGCTGAACGGGCCTACCCCGCCGACGTGCGTCCCGTCGTAGACGAGTACGGGCGAGATGCCCATGACCTCGTACCAATCGGCGCGTCTGGTGTCGTACGTCGCGTGGACGCTCAGCTTGTCTCCGGGTCTCAGCTTGACCCGCCAATCCCGCGGTGTGGCGCGCATCGAGACGTCCCACGAAACAGCGCCGGCCGGCTCGTAGTAGTGGGCCCTGGACGTGAAGATCGAGTTTCGCCGGTCGCCGCGCTTGACCTTGAGCTTCGTGTTCAGGCCGCCAGGGTGGAGGTGACCCGCCGTACCCAGCAGCGTCACGGGGTGGTCGGGAGTCCACGTCTGGGACGGGCCGATCAGGTCGCGTTGCGCCCCCTTAGCCTGGTCCGGGAACTTATAGCGGCCATTCTTGTCCCAGCGCCGGAGGGAGTTGAACACCGGATAGATCGGGCTCGAGACACCGACCCGCGGTCGCGGCCCGGAGACGTCCATCCACTTGGTCTCCACAGTGCGCATCTTCTCGGCCGCCGGGGCAGTGTCCGGAACGAAGTCGATCCTCCAGACGATGTAGACCTTCGCGGGCTGCCCGACCAGGTCGTGGAGCATGTCGTTGAGGAGCCACCTGTCGGTCGGCAGGTTTCGCCAGCCGAATCCCCTGGGCGCCTGCATGATCGTCTTCTCCTCGCCGACGGCGAACCGCGGCTTGCCGTTCACGACCCACACGGCGTGGTGCAGGTGGAGCACGTCGACCCGCGGCACCTTGCCGTCCGTGTAGACCAGTTCGGGGTCGAAGCGCGTGATGTAGCCGGGCTTGTGCGGGAAGAGATCCGTGCCGCGCAGCCGGATGACGTTCTGTCCCGGCTTGACCGTGATCGGCCCCGCGCAGTAGGTCAGGTGCTTGACGCCGTTGTAGTCGACGTGGGGAATCGAGCCCGGCTTGTTAGCGATGGGCGGACACCCGGCCGCGCGAGCGCTCGACGTCACGACGAGGAGCGCCGTCAGCGTCAGCAGAAGCGCCAGGGCGAAACCACTCGTGGCGAAACCGCCTCCCCACCCTCGCTGCCCTGCGGATACGGACATTAGACAAAAAGCTAACAGATGGCCGATTACGATCCGCATCGATGGTGGGATCACCCCGGACCGGCTTGACGCGAGTCGGCGCAGTGCTGTCCCTGTTGGCGCTGGGGGCGGTCGCGCTGTCGGACTTCCTGCTCACCGGCTTCTGGGACCGCAACGCGATGGTCACCTCGGTGGTCGCGGATGTCCTGGTGCTGATCGTCGGGGTCGCGGTCGTCAACGAGCTCCTCTCGGCGCGCTCTCGGCGCGAGTGGCGGCTGCTCTCCGACTACGGGCTGGTGGAGCTCGGCGAGACCTCCCGACGCATCTGGGTGACCCTCTCTGAGCACGTGGGCGTCGGCAAGCGCGAATCCCTGACGCTTGACGAGATGCGGTCGCTCGTTCGCTCCAGCCAGGGCGAGGAGAGCACGCGAAAGCTCGCCCTGACGGTGGCCGGGGATGGGGCGCGGCGCAAGTCCCTGCACGGCATCGTGGCCGAGCTCGCCGAGGAGGCCAGAGCGCGGCTTGGGCGATGGGCACCGGTGCTGGTCGAGACGCCCTATCCGCATGCCGTGACGCGGTTCGTGAGGCTGCAGGCCCGGCTGACGAGGCTCGAGACCGTGCTCAGGGAGGACGCGCTGAACTGGCGTCCCAGCTACGAGGGCTCCGGCGACGCCGAGTGGATCGCGACTCGCGTCGCGAACGTCATCCAGCTCGGGTCCAGGCTCGACGTGGAGCTTCTATCGACCGTTGAGCATCCAGACCGGTGGGGACAGCACATCCCCGAAGCCGCCGAGGGATAGGTAAATCCGTACAGACTCATCTCACCCGCGAACTCGCCTCGTGGTGAGGCCTTCGAGAACGACCTCGATTGGTGATCGGCGGGTGCCCTTCGCGGCCTCCTCGCGAACATGCCTCACTTCCGTGGTCAGCTCACCCACTCGCTCACTCGCGACTGCAACCTGCTTCGCCAGACTCGCGAGGTTCCTGCCGGCCGACCCCGAGTTTCCCCAAGGCGGCATCGTCATCCCGAGCACCTGTCGCGACATATTGCGCCGCGCTCCCAGCACCAGTCCACCGACCAGGCCGCCGAGCGCCGCGCTGCCGGCGATCAGGGGTGTCTTGAGGCTCTTCGCCTTGCTGGACGTTGAGCTCGTTCGGCGGCTGCTCGTAGCTCGCCGCGGCGAGCCACCGTTTCTCCGGCGCGAAGATTGCGTCCCGCCCGAAGTCGCCGCTCGAGGGCGGTTGCTGGTCTGCTGGGCCATCCTGCCGCTCCTTTCCCTGGATTACATTCTGAGTGTTCCCCTAGCGTGAGCTTCTACGGCTCAGAGGAATCACCACGCTCGCTCGAGTCTTCAGCGTCGGTGGGATGGACGATTCGCGACCGTGCGCGCCATGTGACCCTCACCTCGCGATAGGTGACACCGGCCTCGACCTCATCAGGCAGGTTCTCCCGTCCGGTGTCGAGCCTGGAGCGCTGGGCGGGCTCGCCCTCGAACCAGACATTTGTCTCCGGCACCGTCTCGAAGCGGAGGTTCTTCGCTCGTACCGAGAATGCGGCGTCCACGTCCGGTATCTCTTCCTCCGAGAGCTCGTCTGGCCGGCTCTTCTTCCCCTCGCTCATGACTTCTGCTTCGCCTGTTCGATGTCGCGAACGACTATGCGGCCCTCGGCGCCACTTCCCTCAACCTCATCCAGATCGACGCCGTCCTCCTCGGCGGCCCGCAGCGCCGCCTCGGTCGCGTTGTACTTCGATGCCCGCTTCTGGCGCCGGCGCTCACCGAGCTCCACCGCCTTTTGGGTCGCCGCGAGCCCGAGGTCCTTCGCCTCATCCGTAGCCGCCGAGCCGATCTCCTTGGCGATCACCTTCGCGGCCTCCTTTGCCAGCTTCGTGCCGGTGATGCCGTTGCCGCCCTGGCCGCCGCCACCGCCACCGTCGGCGAGCTGACCCGCTCCCTGACCGAGCTGTCCGAGGCTCTGACCGACGCCGCCAACCGCTTGACCTGCGCCCTGGCCCACGTCGCCCAGGGCCTCCCCCGCGCCCTGGCCCACTCCCTTTCCGACCTCGCCAACCGCCTGACCGGCGCCGCTGCCGACGTCCTCGACGGCGCCACCGGCGCCCTTGCCGACATCCTCCACGGCGCCACCGGCGCCCTTGCCGACATCCTCGACGGCGCCACCGGCGCCTTTGCCGACATCCTCGACGGCGCCACCGGCGCCCTTGCCGACATCCTTCACCGCCCCCTCGGCGCCCTCGCCGACATCCTCCACGGCGTGCCCGGCCCCTTGGCCGATCTCACCGACGGCCTGGCCGGCGCCGGAGCCCAGCTTCTCGACGGAGCGCCCGATGCTCTGGATCAGCTCGGGGTTGCGGTCGAGGGTGGTCAGCACGCGATCGACGATCGCGGTCACGTGGTCGAGCCGGGCGCGCAGGAGCGCCTGGGCCTCCACCCCCTTGATGTTCAGCTCCACCTTTCCGAGCTCGGCATGGACGCCGACGCTCAGCTTGACGAGATCGAGCACCTCGGCGTGCAGCGAAACCCGCGCCATGAGGTTGTCCAGCTCGAAATGGATCTCCTCGACCTCGACGACCGGAATGTCGACCAGGACATCCGGCTCATCCGAGTCGCTGATGGAGCCGGGGTGCAGCATGGTGTAGTCCTGGTACTCGCGCTCGGGAACCGTCGCCCCGCCGGTCTGGTTCTTCCCGCCTTCGTCAGTGCCGTACTTGAAGGGGCTGCCGGGCCGATCGCGGTCAGCGTCCTTAGCGGCCTGGCGCTGCTGACTCTTGCTGGTGCCCTGACTCCCGTTGCTGCCCTGGCTGGACTTGCGCGGAGCGCGCCGCTTCTCAGAGGACTTCGAGTTTCCGCCACCCGAATTCTTGGAGGACCTCGCGTTTCCGCTACCCGAGCTCTTGCGACGCCCCTTGCGCTGGCTGGTCTGCTGCTTCGCCATCTCGCACCCCTAATCATTCGTGCGTCGACTTCCCGTCTCTCGTTTACTTTCCCATCGCCCGCCACGGCAAACGTGCCGGATCTCACCGCCTTCGCTGCAGCGGCCGGCGGATTAGTCCTATCGCCCCCGGGGTAACGGCTCCCAGAACGGATTCCCCAGCAGGAGGAGCGAAACATGGCCCAGACCAATGCATCTTCACGCCGCGGCACGTCCTCGAAGTCTTCGAGATCCCGCTCGACCACCGGGGCGTCAAAGAGTCGCTCGACCGGTCGTTCGTCGAGCAACGGATCGGCGGCTCAACGCGGAAGCTCGGCACGAAAGCGGAACGGATCGGCCACGCGAAGTGGAAGCTCGGCGCGGAAGCGGCCGAGTGGGCGCACCGGGCGAGGCACGCGGACGCGCTCCAGCACGCGGGCGCGGTCGAGCCCAAGGGCGCGGTCGAGCCGCAACACAAGCGGGCAAGGCGCGCTCGAGTCGGTCACGCACACGGTCTCATCGGGTGCTCAAGACGCGGCTGAAGCCGTCGCGGGCGTCGTCAAGAAGGCGAAGACGCCCCTGATCGCGGGCGGGGCCGCAATTGCGGGCGTGGCTGGAGCAGCGGCGCTCAACGCGCGCTCCAACCGACGCAATCGCAAGGTGCTCGGAGTGACGGTACCGCGGAGTAATGGGCTCAAGGACATCGACGCGCGAAAGATCGCCGGCGCCGTGACCGACGCGGCTAAGCGTGCCGATCGATTCGGTCAACGGGTCAGCAGCGTCGCGACCAGCGTCCAGACCGTGAGTGAGACCGCCGACAAAGCGGCGAAGAAGGCCTAGCGAGCCGCGGCCGGGGGTAGGCAGCTGCCAAACGGGTAGTGGTTCGCCATGTCGACGATTCTCATCATCGCCATCGTCGTCGTCGCAGTGATCCTCGTCGTCGCGATCGCGGCGTTCATGCGCCGCCGAGCCGCCGAGCGCGAGCGCGTCCGGCAGCAGCTGGCGACTGAGGCCAATGCTCACCGGCAAGAGGCCGATGCCCATGCATCCAAGGCCCGCGACCTCGGCTCGGACGTCGAACATCACGAGCGCGCCGCGAGCGAGCACGAAGCGGTGGCCCAACGGCATGCCGAGCAAGCCGAGCAACACGCCGCTGAGGCAAAAGAGAAAGCCGAGCGGATCTCGCGAGAGGGCAGAGCGGCTGCCCGCCACGACGAGGAAGCCGCCGAGCGGGAGGAACGGATCCGCTGACCCGGTGGGTCGGCGCGGAATCAGGAGAGGAGTCAGGCATGACCGTCGTTGTAATCGTGGGCATTTGCGTAATCCTTTTGATACTCGCGTTCTTGTTCCCCCGGCTTTCGCGCCATCCTCAGCGGGGCGTCGACAAGTCGCTTGGAGCCGGTCAGCGCGCAGGCGGAAAGGCGCCGTCGAAGCTGGGACAGTGGCTTCAGAAGCCGTTCAGCACTTCGCGCAAGGCGACGAACAAGAGCGCGGCGAAGGGCCGGCAAGGACGCGGCAAGCTGCCGGTCTAGCCGGCCGAGCGAGGGGTCGCGAGGAGTCCTAAGCGGTTGCGAACCGCTCGGCGGCGCGGGCCTTGGCCTTCGCGGCCTCTACCTCGCGGTCCTTCGGCGGCGCTGACGTGACCAGCCGATCGAGCAGCTCGGCGGAGACGCGGGCGACTTCGTCGACGGCCTCTTCGAAGGCGTCGGCGTTCGCCTGCGAGGGCTTGCTGAAGCCGCTGATCTTGCGGACGTACTGCTCCGCGGCGGCCCGGATCTCCTCGCCCGTCGCGACCGGTTCGAAGTTGTAGAGGGTGCGGATGTTGCGGCACATGTGGTGCTCCTATTCCGATTCGAGTTTGTCGGGAAGGTCGAAGTTCTTGAATGCCGCCTCCAGGCGGCCCGGGTCCGCCGGCTGCTCCGGCATCCGGGCCATCGTCTCCCGGTCGGGGATCTCCGTCGAGCGGACGATGAAGGCGGTCACGTCACTGATCTGGCGACCGCGAAGCGTCAGGATGTTCAGCGCGAACGGCAGGTAGGCCTCCGCGTCCCGGTCCCAGCTGTAGAACGCGAGCGCGGGCTGGCCGTTTGCGCGGACCGGGAGCGGCTTCCAGTCCCAATCCCCGGAGAGGGGCGAGCGGGTGAGCCACTCGCTGATCTCCTCGCGGCCGCCGAACCAGGTCGACATCGGGGGCATCGAGAACGCCGCATCCTCGGTGAGCATCCCGACCACAGCCTGCACATCGCCGCGCTGCCATGCGTCGACGTAGGCGTCGACCACCTCGCGAACTCCGTCGTCCCCGAGGGCGCGTGCGGTTGCCTGCTGCGTCTGCTCGGGCAGCCGGTCGTCCACCGCGGCACGCGCCCGCTGGAGCGCGCTGTTCACCGACGCCGTCGTCGTGTCGAGGGTCTCGGCCGCCTCCCTGGCCGAGAAGCCGAGGACCTCGCGCAGGATGAGGACGGCCCGCTGGTTGGGCGGCAGGTTCTGAAGCGCCGCCACGAACGCGAGCTCGACGGCCTCGCGTTGCTCGTACCGAGCCTCGGGGCCCGCCAAACCGTCCTCCACCCCGAAGTGCTCGTCGGCGTAGGGCTCCACCCAGACCGACTCCACCAGAGGATCCCCCGGGCCCTCGTGGGGATCGGCCGCCGGGCCGTAGCCGATCGGGAGCACGCGCTTCGGGCGTTTCTCGAGCATCGTGAGCGAGGCATTGGTCGCGATGCGGTAGAGCCACGAGCGAAGCGAGCTTCGGCCCTCGAATCCGCCGAGGCCGCGCCACGCGCGCAGAAGCGTCTCCTGAAGAGCGTCCTCGGCGTCGTGGACCGATCCGAGCATCCGGTAGCAGTGCGCGTGAAGCTCCCCGCGATACGAATCGACCAAGCGCTGATAGGCGCTCTCGTCGCCGTCGCGGGCAGCCGCCAGAAGCTCTCGCTCCTGAACGGCCGAGCTTGTCGATGAGGAGGCCATTCCCCTATGAGACTAGACAGCCAAAGCGCCTCGGGCTCATCGGCCGGCGATTACTTTGCGTCCCGCCCGCGGTCATAGAGGACAGGGGCATGGCCAAGAGACCCTCCAATCCGGTTGTCCATTTGGAGTTGCACACCGGCGACCTCGATAGCGCTTGCGAGTTCTACGCCTGCGTGTGCGGATGGCGCTCGGAGCGAATCGCCGCGGAGGGTGGCTCCTACCTCGCGCTCGAGATGGGAAACGGGCTGGGCGGCGGCGTCGTCGAATGCCAGACCGGCCGACCCCTGTGGCTACCTTACGTCGAGGTCGCCGAGATCTCACGCGCGACGCAGCGGGCCCGCGACCTGGGTGCGGGCGTGTTGCTGGAGCCCCGAGAGGGGCCCGCCGGGTGGCGCAGCGTGGTCGCCGCCCCGGCCGGCGGTGAGATCGCCTTCTGGCAGTCGAAGTGATCGACACCGATGAGTTCGGAGACCGCCGGAGGTCTCAACTGGAAATGGCGACCGCGAAGGAGGCACGCGGAATGGCGGAGCAGGCGCTCATCAACGGACAGCACGAATCCTCGGCGGCGGCAGATCCGCGACGCTGGATGGCTCTTTACGTGCTTTGCGCGGGGATGCTGATGATCGTGCTCGACGTCACGGTCGTGAACGTCGCCCTCCCCTCCATCCAGGACGATCTGGGCTTCTCCCAGTCCAGCCTCGCCTGGGTGGTGAACGCCTACCTGATCGCCTTCGGCGGCCTGCTCCTGCTCGCGGGGCGGTTCGGCGACATCCTGGGGCGAAAGAACGTCTTCATGGTGGGCCTTGCCCTCTTCACAGTCGCATCGCTCGTCTGCGGCGCGGCCCAGAGCGAGGAGGTGCTGGTCGTCGCCCGGTTTGTCCAGGGGATCGGCGGAGCGATGACGTCCGCGGTGATCCTCGGCATGATCGTCGTGATGTTCCCGGAGCCGCGGGAGCGCGCCAAGGCCATCGGCGTCTACGGGTTCGTCGCCTCCGCGGGCGGTTCGGTGGGCCTGCTGGCCGGCGGCATCCTCACGCAGTCCATCAACTGGCACTGGATCTTCTTCATCAACATCCCGATCGCGATCGTCACCGCCGCCCTCGCGATGCGGCTGGTGGATCGCGACAAGGGCATCGGCTTCGGCGGCGGCGCCGATATCCCAGGCGCCCTGCTGATCACCACCTCGCTGATGTTGGGCGTCTACACGATCGTCAAGCCGGCGGCCGACCATGGCTGGGGCTCGAGCGAGGCACTGGGTCTTGGGGCCGTGTCCCTTGCCCTGCTGGCCGCCTTCATCGCCTGGGAAGCCAAGTCGCGGAACCCCTTGATCCCGCTGCGGATCTTCCGCTCGCGCAACGTCTCGGGTGCCAACGTCATCCAGGCGCTGACGGTGGCCGGGATGTTCGGGCTCTTCTTCCTGGGATCGCTCTACCTGGAGCGGGTGCTCGGCTACGACGCGCTCGAGATCGGGCTGTCGTTCCTGCCCGCGACGCTGATCATGGGGGTGCTGTCGTTCCGGTACACGGAGCCGCTGATCACCCGCTTCGGAGCGCGTCGCGCGCTGCTCACCGGGTTGGTGCTCGTCGCGGCGGGTCTCGCCGCCTTCACCCAGGCGCCGGTCGACGGGAGCTACCTCGCCAATGTCCTGCCGCCCATGGTCCTGCTGGGCTTCGGGATCGGCGTCTCGTTCCCGGCGCTGATGACACTCGCCATGTCGGGCGCGACTCAGGAGGATGCCGGGCTCGCGTCCGGCCTCGTGAACACGACCGCGCAGGTGGGCGGTGCGCTGGGACTCGCCGTGCTGGCAACTCTCTCGGCAACGCGGAGCGACGACCTGATCGCGAGCGGGCAGCCCACGGCGGCCGCGCTCACCAGCGGCTACCACCTCGCGTTCCTGATCGGCGCCATCCTCATCGTGGCTGCGTTGGTGGTTGGGCTCACCGTGCTGCAGGACGAGGAGAAGGCGGCGGAGGCGGCCGGTGATGCCCACGAGGGCGAGCCGGCGACGGGCGAGCCCGCCTACTCCGAGGCCGGCTAGCGGGAACCGCAGCCTCAGTCTGAGAGGTTCGACCAGGACGAAAAGGGCGTCGCCCGGGGACCCGGTCCCGACATCGCCTGGTTCAAGGATCCGGCGGGCAACCTCCTCTCGGTCCTTACGCAGCCGTAAGCGAAGCCCGGTTCCGCCCTGTCGGCCAGTCTGACGGTCGCGGATAGGATCGCCCCACTCGCTGAACTCGCAATCGATTAGGGAGGATCCGAATGAAGGACTACAAGTGGCTGTTCGCGTGCCTTGCGCTCGTCGCAGCCGGGCTCATCGCCGGCTGTGGCGGCGGCGATGACACCACGAGCGCTGCGACCGGCGGCGGGGAGACCACCACGACCGAGGCATCCGGCGACGCCACCCCTCACGACGTCTATCAGGCATGCGTCGACGGGCTCGAGGGAATCCCCGAGTCGACCCTCCAGGCCTCCTGCGGGCAGGTGCGCGATGCCTTCGAGCAGTGCGCCACGCAGGCGGCGAACGCCCCCGAGGGATCGGCGCGCGAAGCAGTGTTGCAGCAGTGTCAGGAGGCGGCCAACAAGGCCACCGAGGCGCTCAACGCCTCGCCCTAGCGCTCACCGGCGCATCCTGGGCCGACATATAGCCACCAATGGCAATCACGATCGCGGCCAGCAGCGCGAGGTAGACCCCTACCTTGCGATCGGCTCCCGACGGGAAGTCGATGAAGGAGAGCCAGACCAGGAGGATGATCGCGACGCCTCCCAGGACCGTCGCCGCACCGGACATCGAGACTCCCGGAACCAACGATGCGCGGCTCCCCGGGAGGAAGGCGGCGACCGCGACCATCGCGGTGATCAGCAGATAGATGTCGGTGGTGGACTGACCCTCCCATCCCGTTTCGCTCAGGCCACGCTGGCCGAACCAAGGCAAGAACAGGAAGCCGAACAGCAGCAAACCGCCGACTCCCGCGATCAGCCGACCCTGTCGCACTCGCATCGCGTCCATCTCTCTCCCTTTCGGTTGCTGAGCCCGGGCGGAGCAACCTTCTCACACGGTGGTGACGCCTAACGCGCCGACTCGCGTCCGAGCTGGCCCGCGTAGGGCCCGCGGCCCGTGACGCACGCGGCGCCACAGCGCGCGCCGAGCGCGAGGGCCTCGGCCGGCGATCGACCCTCCGCGAGCCCGTAGGTCAGCCCGGCTGCGAAGCAGTCCCCGGCGCCGTACATATCCACGGCGGGGCCCGGCAGGGGCGCGGCCTCCCAGTGGCTCGTGACGCCGTCGGCCGTCTCGAGCGAGCCGCCAGCAGCGCCGTCGGTTCGGGCGACGAGCCGGGGCGGCGGCTCGATCTCTCCCGACCGGTAGCGCTCGCCGGCGTCGTTTGCGCTCGATACGAGCACGTCGAGCTCAACGCCGGCCGCCGAGAGCGCGCCCCTCGCGCGCACGGTTGCCACCAGCTTGTCGGCGCCCCTGGCCTTCCGCACCGCCGCGCCATCGCCCGCCGTGAAGTAGACGCCATCGGCGCCCTCCAATTCCCCCCACGGCAGCGCGTCGGCGGCCCGCGGCCCCATTCGCTCGCCGATAACGGTGATGGTGCGCTCGGCCCTCGAGTCCACATGTACGAACGCTCGGCGCTGGGGCTCGTCCCGCCAGGCGGCCTCCACCCGTACCCCGAGCGCCTCCAGCTCCCGCTTTGCGCGGTGTCCGAGATCATCGTCTCCCAGGGCGGTGATGAAGAGACACCCTCCCGCCAGCCTCGCCAGCTGCACGGCGGCAACCGCGCCGCCGCCGGCGGGCTCCTCCGAGGCCTCGAGCGCATGCACGATGTCGCCGGGTTCCGGGACCCGCTCGACGAGCGCCAGCTCGATCCACTCCACATGCCCCACGACGGCGACCCTCATGATCAGCGGGGCCTCAAGCTCAGCCCGGCGAATCGGTGACCGTGACCGAGAAGGCCGCGGTGAAGCTATCGCCGGGCTCGACGAGGGGCAGCTCCGGACCGGCGTCCACGAGCGCGTTCGTGGGCGCTGTCATGGGCTCCAGCGCGATCACGTCGTCGTCGGCCGGCGCGTACACCTGCGCGTACGGATAGCCGGATTCAAAACGGACCTCGATCCGCCTCCCCCCACCGGCGACGGCGAACGGCGCGGAGCCCGGCGGCGCGACGTATGCGTCGTCGAAGGTCCGCTCGCCCAGCCGGCCGGCCGCGACACCGATCTCCTCGCGCTCCCCGGTGGGGAGCATCCGCTCGTCCAGCAGCAGGCGCTCGCGGACCGGGATCTCCACCTCCCAGCCGGCGCGCTCGAGGCCGGGCAGCCGGAAGTAGGGGTGATAGCCGAAGGCGACCGGCACGGTGGCATCGGCAGTCGCGTCGACGGTCGT
The DNA here is from genome assembly GCA_035265465.1 of Solirubrobacterales bacterium. Lineage (GTDB taxonomy): Bacteria > Actinomycetota > Thermoleophilia > Solirubrobacterales > 70-9 > AC-56. The sequence goes on from DATFON010000125.1 coordinate 12,158, forward strand.
CGTGATCGTGAGCGTCGGTCCGGCGAGCCTCGCCTCGATCCGGACCTCGTGTGGGAACGGAAAGGCGCGCAACAGCCCCGCGTCCGCGGCGAAGTCGAACCGCGCCGCGATCGTTCCGCCGTCGTCATCAGGGTTGCGGGCACTCACGTTCCAGCCGGGCGCCGCCGCGAGCAGGCCGTGGATCGGCAGCCCGTTGGGGTCGGTGCTGGGCGGTGGATCCGCGGCATCGAGGTCCACCTCACGACCTGCCGCCTCGAAGCGCCGCTTGCCCACGCGGTTCGCCCAGGGATGGAGCAGGGGAATCCCCATCGTCGAGCGCTTGGCCACGTACGTTGCCAACCCGCCTCGCTGACCCAGGACTTCCTCGCCCCGATGCGTCAGCGAGCAGCCGACCATTCCCGCGATCGGGACGAAGGATGCCTCGATGCCGTGCTCGGGCGCCGACAGGGCGATCACCTCGAACCCATCGACCGTTCGCTCGCTGATCATCTGCCGGGCCTCATGGCGTTGGGCTGGAGGATCCGGTCGCCTGCCCCGGGGGCCGCCCCTCGCCCTCGAGCACGCTTCGCTGGGCGAGGGTATAGAGGAAGGCCAGCGCCGGCACCACCACCACCAGCGCCACGCCGAACACGATCAGCACCGCGATGAGGGTCTCGTTATCGGCGGCGCCGTCGGAGATCGTCAGCGACTTGGGCAGCAGGTACGGGTATTGGGCGACGCCCCAGCCCCAGATGACCGCGACGACGGCCCCTACGGCGAGCGGCCGAGTCCCCCTGCGCCCTCCCCGCCACAGGAGCAGCAGGACGCCGAGCCCGCACAGCGCCGAGACGATGACCAGCGGCAGGCCGTCGCCGGTCAGCCCGTCGTAGATATAGCGGGCGTCCGCCCGATAGACGAAGAGCCCCGCGACCGCGATCGCACCGGCCCCGACTGCGGCCACCAGCGCACGCGTGGCGAAGTAGCGCTCCATGTCCTCCTCGCCCGCTCGGCGCGCGTCGCTGACCAGGAACACCGCCGACAGGTAGGCGCCCGTGGCCACGAACAGGGCTCCGGTGAGGATGGATAGCCCGTTCAGCCAGCTGGTGACAGGGTCGCCGGCGGCGTTGCCGACCGGAACCCGGCCGGACGCGATCGCACCGACCACCGTGCCCATGAAGAACGGCGTCAGCAACGAGAACAGCCCGAACAACCGCTCGGCGAGACGGCGGTAGTGGCCGCGGCGTGCGAGCTTGTGAAACGCGAACCCGGAGCCGCGCAGGACTATCCCCAGCGCGGCCAGGCTGAGCGGGATGAACAGCGTCGACATGACCGCCTCGAAGGCGACCGCGAAGGCGGTCCACAGCACGACGAGCACGAAGATCAGCCACACGTGGTTGGCCTCCCACACCGGCCCGATCGCCCAGTCCACCAGTCCGCGGGCTCGCTGCCCCCGCTCCCCCGAGCCGGCGATCAAGGCCCACAGCCCGGCGCCGAAGTCGGCGCCGCCGAACACCGCGTACAGCGTCGCGCCGACCCACATAACCCCGGCAACGGCATCGGCCGTGCTCACGACGACTCTCCGGTGATGGGCGGCGCCGGCTCGCTTGGCCCGTATGGCACCTCGACCTCCGCCTCGTCGGCGCTGCGCCAGCGCCCGCTCATGGTGCGCAGGATC
>DATFON010000126.1:0-24881 GCA_035265465.1 Solirubrobacterales bacterium
TACCGCAACGGTCCATTCGTCGACCTCTGCCGTGGCCCGCACGGGCCGTCCACAGGGCGGATCAAGGCGTTCAAGCTCAATTCGGTCGCCGGCGCGTACTGGCGCGGGGACGAAACCCGCCAGATGCTGACTCGCATCTACGGCACCGCCTTCTTCTCGGAGAAGGAACTCGCCGAGCACCTGGAGCGCCTCGAGCAGGCCCGTGCCCGCGATCACCGCCGACTGGGTCCGCAGCTCGGGCTGTTCACGCTGCTGCCGGATGCGCCCGGGATGCCGTTCTGGCTCCCCAATGGGACCGTTCTCCTGCGGCTGGTGGAACGGGAGGTGCGGCGACACCTCGCAGCCGGCGGCTACTCGGAGATCAAGACCCCGCAGGTGCTCGACGAGGAGCTCTGGCACCGCTCAGGGCACTGGGACAACTACGCGGAGAACATGTTCTTCACGGAGGTCGAGGGCCGTCGATTCGCGCTCAAGCCGATGAACTGCCCCGGTGCGTGCCTCGTGTATGGATCGGACCGCCACTCCTACCGCGATCTGCCACTGCGGCTCGCCGAGTTCGGGCTCGTCTCGCGGAACGAGCGCGAGGGAGTGCTCCACGGGCTGCTTCGCGTCCGGGCCTTCACCCAGGACGACGCCCACGTCTACTGCACCCTGGACCAGGTCACGGACGAGGTGGACGCGATCTGCAGCGCGATCGACGCGCTGTACGAGCGCTTCGGCTTCGAGGACGTTCGCGTTGAGCTCTCGACCCGTCCAGACAAGTCGATCGGCACCGACGAGCAGTGGGAGCGCGCCGAGGGGGCCCTGCGCGCCGCGCTCGAAGGCCAGGGGCGCGAGTACGAGGTGAGCCCGGGCGAGGGCACCTTCTACGGTCCGAAGATCGACTTCCATATCGCCGACGCCCTCGGTCGCTCGTGGCAGTGCGGGACCTGCCAGCTCGACTTCCAGATGCCGGAGCGCTTCGATCTGTCCTACCAGGGCGAGGACAACGCCGAGCATCGCCCGGTGCTGATCCACCGGGCTCTGCTCGGAGCGCTCGAGCGCTTCATCGGGATCCTCATCGAGCACTACGCCGGCCGATTCCCGGTGTGGCTGGCGCCCGTGCAGGCCGCGATTCTTCCCGTGGCCGACCGCCACAACGATTACGCGGCCGATGTGGCCGCCCGGCTCGATCGCTCGGGGGTTCGGTGCCGGGTCGACGATCGCTCGGAGTCCGTGGGCAAGAAGATCCACGACGCCGAGGTCGGGAAGCACCCGTACATGCTGGTCGTGGGGGACCGGGAGCAGGGCGACGCAGCGGTCTCCGTTCGCTCGCACGCCGATGGCGATCTGGGCACGGAATCGGTTGAGGAGTTCGCTGCGAGGGTCCAACGAGAGGTCTCTGCCCACTAGGCGTCTATACTGGCCGGCAATGAGGGGCACCCATTCCACGCGCCGCAGCTGAGCGTTCGTGCCCTCTTCCGTCCCGTCTCGCCTTCCTATCCCGTCTGAGCATCGCTAGCTTGACGCGCTCCTCAACTCAGTTCTAGTGGCGAACCCGCGTTACGACCGGTCGCCCCCCGAACGTGACCCAACGCGGATCAACGAGCGGATCCGCGTCTCCGAGGTCAGGCTCATCGACGAGGAGGGAAACCAGGTGGGCATCGTCCCCACGGAGCAGGCGATGGAGCGCGCCGCCGAAAAGGACCTCGACCTCGTCGAGGTCGCGCCCGACGCGCGGCCACCCGTCGCCCGCCTGCTGGACTACTCGAAGTACCGGTACGAGCAGGAGCAGAAGGCCAAGGCGGCGCGCAAGCACCAGCAGCAGATCAACGTCCGCGAGATCAAGCTGCGCCCGAAGATCGCCGTCCACGACTACGAGACCAAGAAGGGCCACGTCGAGCGCTTCCTTCGCCAGCACGACAAGGTGAAGGTCACGATCATGTTCCGCGGCCGCGAGCAGGCGCACCCCGAACGCGGGCGGACGCTCCTTCGCCGCCTGTACGAGGACATCGAGGACCTGGCGGTCATCGAGCAGGAGCCGCTCCAGGAGGGCCGCAACATGAGCATGCTGCTCGCTCCGGCGCGGGCGAAGGCGAGCGACGGCGACGCCGCACGCTCAGCCGCCTAGATTCAGCGATCCGGCTTTCGTCTGCTTCAATAGCCGTCCCGTGCCGAAGATGAAGACACATTCGGGCACCAAGAAGCGGTACCGCAAGACCGCCGGCGGCAAGCTGCGCGGTCGGCGCGCCAACTCCAGCCACATGCTGGAGAAGAAGTCGCCGAAGCGGAAGCGGCGCATGTCGAAGCCCACCGAGGTTGCCCCTCAGGACCGCAAGAGGGTGCGCACGCTGCTCGCCGGAAAGGGCAACTAGTCACGTGAGCCGCGCCACGAACGCCGTCGCCCGCAAGCGGCGGAAGAAGAAGGTTCTCTCCCAGGCGAAGGGTTACTGGGGCCGCAAGCACTCGAGCTACCGGCTCGCCAACGAGCAGGTCATGCGCTCGGGCGCCTACGCCTACCGCGACCGGCGCAATCGCAAGCGCGACTTCCGGCGCCTCTGGATCGTCAGGATCAATGCCGCTGCGCGCCGCGAGGGCATGAGCTACTCGCAGTTCATGCACGGATTGAGCGAGGCCGGCGTGGAGGTCAACCGCAAGATGCTGGCCGACGTCGCAGTGCACGACCCTGAGGCGTTCCGCCGATTTGCCGAGTTAGCCCGGGAGGCCACCGCAGCGTAGACGCGACGGCTCCATTTCCACTTCCCGGGCGGCTTGCAGGTGCAAGCCGCCTTTTTTGTTTCCAAGGATCCGAGGATGATCACCAGTCCCCACAACGAGAAGCTGAAGCTGATTCGCAAGCTCCATCAGCGCAAGCATCGCGAGCGCACGGGTCTGTTCGCCGCCGAAGGCGAGGACCTGGTGGAGGCGGCCGATGCCGCCGGGGCGGAGGTCGAGTTCGTCCTCGTTGCCGGCCAGGACGTCGAGCCCGAGCTGCTCGACGGCGTCAGCGAGCTCGGGTCCGGCACACGCATCATCGGCGTGTATCGCCAGCGGTGGGCCGACCCGGACGGTGACCTGCGCGTGTATCTGCACGGGGTCCGCGATCCGGGCAACGTGGGCACGATCATTCGTACCGCCCACGCACTCGCCGACGGGCCGGTTGTCCTGGGCCCGGGTTGCGCCGACCCGTACTCGCCGAAGGCGGTGCGAGCGAGCATGGGCTCGGTGTTCGCGCTCCCGCCCGCCGCGGCGGGGCTGGCCGATCTGGACGGCTTCAAGCTCGCCCTCGAGCGACGGGCGGCCACGGACCTGCGCGACCTGGCGCTGCAGCTTCCCGTGGTGCTCTGCCTGGGGGCGGAGCGCGAGGGCTTGCCGGCTGAGCTCGAGTCCCAGGTCGACGCGACGGCGCGGATCTCGATGCGCCGCGACGCCCCGGACTCGCTGAACGTCGCGACCGCCGCCGCCGTGGCCCTGTACGAGGTCGCCAATAGGATGGCCGACCGTGCCTGAGATCCAGGGAAAAGTGGAGCAGCTCCGCAATGAGGCCGAGGCGGCCATTGCGGCCGCCCCTGACGCGGCGGAGCTCGAGGACCTGAGGGTCCGCTACCTGGGCCGCAAGGCGGAGCTGACCCAGATCCTGCGGGGGATCGGCGAGCTTCCCGCGGAGGAGCGCGGCCCCGCGGGCTCGGCGGCGAACGCCGCCCGGCAGGCGCTCGAGAAGCTGTTGGAGAGGCGCCGCGAAGAGCTCGAGGCCGAGCGTCTCGGCCGAGGGCTGGCGGCAGGGGCCGTTGACGTCACGCTGCCGGGGACGCCGTCGGTCCCCGTGGGCTCCCGGAATCTCCTGATACGCACGATGCGCGAGATCGAGGACGTCTTCTGCGGGCTCGGCTACCGGGTCATGGAGGGGCCGGAGGTCGAGCTCGACTACTACAACTTCACGGCGCTGAACCATCCGCCGGGTCATCCGGCGCGGATGGCCCAGGACACCTTCTACGTCGACCCGGCCACCCTGGACCCCGACCTGCGCCTGGCACCCGCGCCGACACTGCCGGGGGAGCAGGCGGACGGCACCACGCTTCCGCCGGGGCCCGAGGACGTTGTCCTTCGCACTCACACGTCGCCGATGCAGGTGCGTGCGATGGAGAGCCAGGGCCCGCCGATCTTCATCTTGGTGCCGGGCAAGTGCTATCGCAGCGACCCGTTCGACGCGACGCACAGCCCGATCTTCCACCAGGTCGAGGGACTCGCGGTGTCGGAGACGATCACGCTCGCCGACCTCAAGGGGACCCTGGACGAGTTCGCGCGCGCCATCTTCGGGCCCGAGCGGCGCACGCGCTTTCGCCCCGGCTTCTTCCCGTTCACCGAGCCGAGCGTCGAGGTCGACGTCTCGTGCTTTCGCTGCGGTGGTTCGGGACAGCTTCCGGACGGCTCCCGGGACTCCATCTGCAAGGGGACGGGCTGGATCGAGATCCTCGGGTCCGGGATGGTGGACCCGAACGTCTACGGGTTCGTCGAGGCAAACGGCTACGACCCGGAGCGGGTTCAGGGGTTCGCGTTCGGCATGGGCATCGAGCGGATCGCGATGCTCAAGCACGGCGTCCCCGACCTTCGCAAGTTCTTCGACAACGACGTGCGCGTCCTGGAGCAGTTCCGGTGAGGGTTCCCTACAGCTGGCTCACCGAGTACTGCGATCCGGGACTACCCGTGGAGGAGCTCGCCGAGCTCATCGCGCTGCGCACCACCGAGGTCGAACGGATCAGCCACGTCGGGCCGCCGTCCGCCGAGGGGTTCGTCGTCGGCCGGGTGGTCTCCGTCGAATCCCACCCCAATGCCGATCGCCTGAGCGTGTGCCAGGTCGAGGCGGGGGACGCTGCCCGCACGATCGTCTGCGGGGCCCCGAACGTGGCCGCGGGTCAGCTTGTCCCGGTGGCGCTCCCGGGTGCGACGCTGCCGGGCGGCCAAAAGCTGGGACAGGCCAAGCTCCGCGGCGTCACCTCGGACGGAATGATCCTCTCGGAGACGGAGCTCGAAGTGGGCGAAGACGCCGACGGGATCATCGTCCTGGATGGCGAGTTCAAACCGGGCACCCCACTCGCGGACGTCCTGCCGCTTGTGGAGCCCGTGCTGGAGCTCGAGGTCAACTCCAACCGCGTCGACTGCTTGGGGGTCTACGGGCTGGCGCGCGAGGTGCACGCGTTCAGCGGCGCCCCGCTGGGCCCGCCGCCCTGGGAGGACGACGCCGAGGCGACCGGCGAGGGGGACGCTACGGACTACGCCTCCGTGACCGTCGAGGTGCCCGAGCTCTGCCCGCGTTTCACGGCTCGCGTGTTGACGGACGTGACGATCGGGCCGTCGCCGCTGTGGCTGAAGGCGCGCCTGATCGCAGCCGGCCAGCGTCCGATCAACAACGTCGTCGACATCACGAACTACGTGATGCTGATGACTGCGCAGCCGCTCCATGCATTCGACCTCGACCGGGTGCCCGAGGGTGCCCTGATCGTCCGCACGGCGAGCGACGGGGAGAAGATGACGACGCTGGACGGCCTCGAGCGCACCTTCGACTCCCAGGCCGTGCTCGTGTGCGATCGCAACGGGCCCTCCGGCATCGCCGGGATCATGGGGGGCGCCGTCTCCGAGGTTTCGGACTCGACGAGACGCGTGCTGCTGGAGGTCGCGACGTGGAACGGCGTGAACATCCTGCGGACGTCGCGCCGGCTGGGCCTGCGCTCGGAGGCCTCCAACCGGTTCGAGAAACAGCTTCACCCGGAGCTCGCAATCCGCGCCCAGCGGATCGCATCGAGGCTCCTGGTGGATCTCTGCGGCGCGAGGCTCGTCCCGGGAACCATCGACGTCGCAGCCGAGCCGCCGCCGCCGCGCCGGCCGCGGCTCCGCGCCGGCCGGGCCGAGTCGCTGCTGGGTATGCGGATCGAGCCCGAGCAGTGCGCGACGTACCTCGATCGCCTGGGCTTCGGCACAGGTCGTGAGGACGGGGACATCGTCGCCGAGGTGCCGGCCCACCGGTACTACGACGTGAGCCGCGAGGCCGACCTGATCGAGGAGGTCGGGCGCATCCACGGCTACGACGAGCATCTGCCCGCGACCCTCCCCCAGGTGGCGGGTCAGGGCGGCCGGCTCACCCGCGAGCAGACGCTGCGGCGCAGGGCCGAGGACGTCGTGCGGGACCTCGGCTTCGACGGGATCGTCGCGCTGAGCCTCACCGGCCCCGGGTTGCCCGACCGCCTCCGCCTGGGAGGCGACGATCAACGGGCCGCCCCGCTCCGTGCGTCGAATCCGCTCTCGCTCGATCATTCCGAGCTGCGCACGACGCTGCTCGGCTCGCTCCTCGACGTCGCCCAATACAACCTGGCGCGGGGAGCCGATCGCGTCGCCGTGTCGGAGACGGGACGCGCCTATCTCGCCCGCGGCGAGTCGGCCGCCGGTGGCGTCCTGGGCGGCGTCTTCGCCGGCGAGCAGCCCGCGCCCGCGTTCGAGCCGCAGTGCATCGCCGCGCTGGCCGTGGGGCCGCTGGCGCCGCAGAGCTGGGACAGCCAGGCGCGGCCGGCCGATTTCTTCGCGGTCAAGGGCGTGCTCGAGGCGCTCGCGGGACAGCTGGGTGCCGACATCGAGCTCGAGGCGGACGCGCAGCCCTTCCTGCACCCCGGGCGGTCGGCGAAGGTGGTCGTCGGGGGCCTCGAGGCGGGCTGGCTGGGCGAGGTGCATCCGCTCGTCTGCCGCGAGTGGGATATCGAGGCCGCGGCCGGCTTTCAGATCGGGCTGGCTGAGCTCGTGGCCGCCTCGCCGTTCGGCAACGAGGCCTATGAGGACGTCACGACCTACCCAGCGGTCTACCAGGACCTCGCGATCGTCGTGGACGATGAGGTGACGGCCGCGCGGGTGCGCCGGGCCGTCATGGAGGGCGGGGGAGAGCTTCTTCGCAGCGCCCACGTCTTCGATCTGTACCGCGGCGAGCAGGTGGGTGAGGGAAGAAAGAGCCTCGCCCTGCGCCTGGAGTTTCGCGCGCCCGACCGAACGCTCACCGATGCCGAGGTCACCGAGCGGCGCGATGCGATCAAGGCGGCGCTCGCCGAGATCGGGGGATCCCTCCGTGAGTGACGCGCGCGTGATCGTCGCGGGGGCGTCCGGGTTCGCCGGAGCGCTCGCGGCAAGCCTGGTCCACCGGCACCCGCGGCTGGATCTTGCCGCCGCCACGGCGCGGGCCGACGCAGGTGAGCGCCTCGACCGCCTGTACCCGCGATACCGCGTTCCGGTGGAGCTGACCGAGCTGGATCTCGATCGGGCCGCGGACAGCGACGCCGCGATTGTCGCTTACCCGCACGGCGCCGCCGCGGAGGTCGTCGCCCGCTTCATCGAGGCGGGCCTCGCCGTCGTCGACATCTCGGCGGACTTCCGCCTTCGCGACCCCGCCGCCTACGAGGAGACCTATGGCGAGCACGGTGCGCCGGAGCTGCTGGACGACGCCGTGTATGGCCTCACCGAGCTTCGCCGTGACGAGGTCCGCGGGGCGCGGCTCGTCGCCAACCCCGGCTGTTATCCGACCGCCGCGCTCCTGGCGCTCGCGCCCCTGGCCGAGGCCGGGCTGGCGGGAGACATCGTCATCAGCGCCGCCTCGGGCGTCTCGGGCGCTGGCCGGGGCGGGGGGGGCCGCCTGCACTTCGTCTCGGTCGATGAGAACTTCACCCCGTACGGCGTCGATGGCCACCGCCACCTCCCCGAGATCGTGCAGGAGCTGGAGGTGTTCGGAAACGCGAGCCGGGTGACGTTCGTACCGCATCTCCTCCCACTCGACCAGGGACTAACGGCGAGCTGCTTCGTCGCGCCGACGCGTGATGTCGACGCGGACGAGCTCCGCCGCCTGTATCGCGAGCGCTACGAGGGCGAGACCTTCGTCGAGGTGGTCGACGATCCTCCGGGAGTGCGCGAGGTGCGGGACACGAATCTCTGCCGAATCCATGTCGCCGTCGACGGGACGGGCCGCGCGCTGGCGTTCGCGGCGATCGACAACCTCTGGAAGGGCGCGGCGGGACAGGCGATCCAGAACCTGAACCTGATGCTGGGATTCGATGAGACGGAGGGTTTGTTGTGAGCGCGGTGGCCGCCACGTTCTTCCGCTCGCGGTGGGTCGGTGCTCCAGACGGCGTCGAGGAGGTCGATCCCGCCGAGCTCGCGCCCGGGTTCAAGGCCGGCGCGGTGGCCTGCGGGCTCAAGGCGGGCGGTCAGACGGATGTCGCGGTGCTCGCCTGCGCAGCCGCCTCGGTCGATTCGGCGCTGCTCCTGACGCGAAACGCGGCCGCCGCGGCCCCCGTGCGGGTGTGCCGCGACGAGTGCGATCGTGGGGCGATCCGGGCGGCGGTGGTCAACTCGGGGAACGCGAACGCCGCGACCGGCGAGCAGGGCTATCGGGACGCGCTCGCGATGCGCGACGCGGCGGCCCGGGCGCTCGATGTCGATCCGGGTGCGGTCGCTGTGGCCGAGACGGGAACCATCGGGGTACCGCTGCCGGTCGGACAGGTGCAGGCCGGAGTCGCGGCCGCTGCGGGGCGCCTCAACCCGTCGGGGGGCCGGGGCTTCGCTGAGGCGATCATGACGACGGACGCCGTGCCCAAGCTTTGCACCGTCCGAGCCGGCGGCGTCACCGTCTCCGCCCAGGCGAAGGGCGCGGGGATGATCGAGCCAGGTCTCGCCACGATGCTGTGCTTCGTCCAGACGGACGCCGGGGTCCCCGCCGCCGACCAGGCCCTCCGCGACGCCGTTGCCGGCTCGTTCGAGCGGATCACCGTCGACGGCCAGATGAGCACCAACGACACGGTGCTTCTCCAGGCGACGGGTTCCTCGGGCAGGCCTCTGCCGCGCGGTCTCCTCGATGCCGTGCTCCTCCAGCTCGCCCTGGACGTCGTCGCCGACGGCGAGGGCGCCACCCGGGTGGGCCGGATCGAGGTGACTGGTGCCGCGACCGTCGAGGAGGCGGAGCGCGTCGCCAGGGCGATCGCCAACTCGCCGCTGGTGAAGGCAGCGCTCCACGGTCGCGACCCGAACTGGGGCCGGATCGTCCAGGCCGCGGGAATGGCGCTCGCGGGAACGGAGCTCCCTGAGCTCGGCCCCGAAGTGGTCGAGGCCGAGGAGCTCGGATCGGATGCGCTGGAGGCGCAGATCGCGCTGCGCCTGGAGCGGGGAGACGGCGCAGCTCAGGTGTACTTCTCGGACCTGACGGCGGAATACGTGCGAATCAACTCGGAGTACAGAACATGACCGAGCAGCGAGACCCCCGACAGAGCGTCCGCACGCTGCTGGAGGCGCTGCCGTACATCCGCGAGTTCCACGGCCGCACCGTGGTGATCAAGTACGGGGGCGCGGCGATGCGCGAAGAGGAGCTCAAGGAGGGCTTCGCGACCGACGTGGTGCTCCTGAAGTACGTGGGGTTGAACCCCGTGATCGTGCACGGCGGCGGCCCCGACATCACGAGCTACATGGAGCGGCTCGGCATGGAGGTCCGGTTCGTGGAGGGCGTGCGGGTCTCGGATCCGGCGACCGTCGAAGTGGCCAAGATGGTCCTCCTCGGAAAGGTCAACTCCGACATCGTCAGCCGCCTGAACCGCCACGGGCAGCCGGCGGTCGGTCTGTCGGGCGAGGACGGGACGCTCTTCGAGGTGCGCCCGCATCCCGACGCCGAAAGGGTCGGCTTCGTCGGCGAGGTCGAGCGGGTGGAGGTCGACGTCCTCCATCACATCGCCGAGGACTACATACCCGTGGTTGCCTCGGCGGGGACCGACCGCGAGGGGAATTCCTACAACGTCAACGCCGATACGGCCGCCGGCAAGGTCGCCGCTGCCCTGAGTGCCCACAAGGCGATCTTCCTCACCGACATCGCCGGCTGGCTGGCCGACCCCGACGACCCGGACTCGCTCGTCTCGATGGCCGAGGTCGATCAGGTCGAGAACGCGCTGGATGGCGTTTCCGGCGGCATGCGGCCCAAGCTCGGCGCCTGCGTGGAGGCGATTCGCGGCGGCGTCTCCTCGGCGCACATCATCGACGGATCGATGCCCCACTCGCTGCTCCTGGAGCTGTTCACCGACGCTGGCATCGGGACCAAGATCGTGCCGTGACGCTTGCCGACCTACAGGCGGCGGAGGCTCGGTACGTGATGCCCACATATGCCAAGGCGCCGGTCGAGTTCGTGCGCGGGGAGGGCGCCCGGCTCTGGGACTCCGACGGCCGGGAGTACTTGGACTTCTTCGCCGGCCTGTCGGTTCACAACGCTGGGCACTGTCACCCGGCGATCGCGTCCGCGATCACGGAACAGGCCGGTCGGCTCGCCGGCGTCTCGAATCTCTATTACACGGAGCCGGCGATGCTGCTCGCCGAGCGCCTCGCCAAGTCCAGTCTCGGGGGCAAGGTGTTCCTGTGCAACTCGGGGCTCGAGGCCAACGAGTGCGCGATCAAGCTCGCCCGCAAGCGCGCACACCTGCGCGGCATCGCGGATCCGGAGATCGTTGTGCTGGACGGTGCGTTTCACGGCCGCTCGCTCGGCACGCTCGCGGCCACGCCGCGCCTTGCGCGCGAGGACCTCTTCGGGCCGCTGCCTTCGGGCTTCGTCGCGGTGCCGCGGGACGATCCGCATGCGCTGCGCGCCGCGGTGGGGGAGCGAACAGCCTCCGTGATGATCGAGCCCATCCAGGGCGAGGCCGGCGTCTTTCCCATCGGCGACGAGGTGCTCCTCGCCGCGCGGGGGGCCTGCGATGAGGCTGGCGCTCTGCTCGTGTTCGATGAGATTCAGGCGGGCATGGGCCGCACGGGGTCGCTGTGGGCCTTCCAGCAGCTCCCGGTCCGCCCCGACGTGATGACCGCGGCCAAGGCCCTGGGCGGCGGCCTGCCGGTTGGCGCCTGCGTCGCCGCCTCCGAGGTCGGCGATGTCTTCGAGCCCGGCGACCATGGGTCGACCTTCGCCGGCGCGCCGATCCCGGCGGCGGCCGCGCTCGCGGCCCTGGACGCGCTCGACGATCCGGCGCTCCTGCGGCGAACGCGCGAGCTCGGCACTCGATTCATGGGGCTGCTCGACGAGCTCGACGGCGTTGCCGAGGTCCGCGGCCGCGGGCTGATGGTCGGGGTCTCGCTGACCGATGGGGTGGACGCGGGCGAGGTCGCCCGGGGGGCTTTGGACGCGGGCCTGGTGATAAACGTTCCCGGACCCGGCATGCTTCGCTTCCTGCCGCCACTCGTGATCGGCGAGGCCGAGGTCGAGACCGCGATGAACGTGATGCGAGATGTCCTCAACTGAGGGGCCACCGCCTTCCCCCGACCCGCGCCGCGTCCTCGCGGAAGGTGGAGGCCAGCCCGGCACCCCTTTCACCCCGCCCCCTCCCGACGACGAGGGTGGTGGCGGCCTCGATCGGACGAGGATCGCCCTGATCGTTCTGTCGGCGCTGGCGCTCGGGCTTGGCGTTGCCGTGGCGGTCGTCGTGGCCGCCGGGCCCAAGAAGGAGACGGTCACCCGCACGGATACGACGAAGAGCGTCTCGACGTCGATCTCGACGGAGGTCAGCGTCTCGACGGCGATCGTCCCGACTACCGTGACCGAGACTTCGAGCAAGCCCGCCGAGACCGTGACCGAGACCGAGACCTCGACCGTCACCCAGCCCGCGCCCGCACCGCCGGGAGGCGGTGGGGGAGAGGGCTAGCCTCGGCAGCGCGATCCCGACCTGACCGGTCCGTACACTCGCCGCGCGATGCACGAGGACCCGACGCGCCACATGGGCCAGCCGGAACCGCCGCCTCCGCCGGGGCAGCCGCCCGGCGGTGGCATGAGTCGGGGAGTCAAGTGGACGCTCGCGCTGCTCGCGGCCGCTGTGATCGGCCTGATCGCCGCGGTGGTGGTCATCGCGTCCGACTCCGGTAGCGGGGACACGACGACCGCGACGATAACCCCGACCACAGCGCCCACCACGACGACGACAACGCCGACCACGACGCCCACCACCACGACGAGCACCAGCACGACGACGCCTCCGCCGACGAGCACCACCACAACGACGTCGACGACGACCACGAGCACGAGTACCACCACCACCTCCACGAAGGGGAACGGCGGCGGCGATGGAAGCGGCGGCACATCGCCGTAGGGCGTCCGTCGCCGCGACTCCTAGCCTGAGCCCTGCTCCCCGCCGAGCGCGACCGAGCGAATCCGCTCCAGCTTGGCGAATGCGGCGAGCCGCTGCGACGCGCTGTAGAGCGGATGGCACGCGGTCAGCACGAGCCGCTGATAGCCGACGCTGTCGAGGATCCCGACGTCGGTGGGCTCGACCACCCGGGTCCCCTGGATCCGGTAGTCAAAAGTCGCGTAGGGCATCTCGATCTCGACCAGGTCGCCCTCCTTGAGCGCGTCGAGGTGCCTGAACGGGGCCAGGTAGGTGGTGCGATGTCCGGCGATGGCGGTGGTTCCGGGCTGGCCAGGAAATGGGGTCGAGGCGTAGTGGCCGGGACCCTGGGCGAGGTCGGCGGTGTTGGTGCCTTGGACCATGATGATGTCGAGACCGATGACGGGGATCACCACCCGGCCGATCGCCTGGCCGGTTTGAACCTGCGGCTCGAGGAGATCGGCCAGCGTTCCGACCTGTTGAGGCCGGCCGTGGACATGGCGGGCCACCCGGCGGTCAGCCGGAGCGGGGAACGCCTGCTCCAACTGGACCAGCTCGGAATCCGCGTCGTGCTGCTTCACCGATGCGTAGAGGCTCGAGGTGGGTTCCTGCCAGACGAGGGTCGCGGCCACGTCCGCCAGGATCACGACCCCCGCGGTGATCAACGCGACGGACAGGATGTGAAGCGCCCGGTCCACGACCCGGGAGGCTAAATGGGGGCGAGCCTGTCGCCGCAGCGGCAGCGGCGCCCGCCATGCGAGACTTCCCGGCCTCATGCCCGACGGCAGCCCCCAGCCGATCGCGTCCTACCAGGCCGACCCCCACGGGGTGGGCCGCGTGCTGCTCCTGTACTCGGGTGGGCTCGACACCTCGGTGATGCTCAGGTGGATACAGCAGCAGTACGAAGCCGAGATCGTTGCCCTTACCGTGAATCTCGGCCAGCCGGGCGAGGACTTCGACGTCGTCGTCGGCAAGGCGCGGGACCTCGGCGCAGTGGACGCGATCGTGGTCGATGCCAGGGAGGAGTTCGCCCGCGACTACGTCCTGCCGGCGATCAAGGCCAACGCGGTCTACGGCGACGCGTATCCCTTGTTCACGGCGCTCGGCCGGCCGCTCATCGCGAAGCTCGCGGTCGAGCACGCCCGCCGCACGGGGTGCGACACCGTGGCGCACGGTTGCACCGGGAAGGGGAACGACCAGGTTCGGATCGAGGCGACCGTCGCGGCGCTCGACCCGGAGCTCAAAGTCATCGCCCCGGTTCGGGAGTGGAGCATGAGCCGGGACGAGGAGATCGCGTACGCGCGCGAGCATGGGATCCCGGTCAAGGGCGGCACCAAGGCTCCGCCGTACTCGATCGACGACAACCTGTGGGGTCGGTCATCGGAGGGCGGGGCGATCGAGGACCTCGATCAGCCTCCCCGGGACGACGTCTTTCAGCTGGTCACGCGACCCGAGGAGGCCCCGAATGAGCCGGAGCTCGTGCGGGTGGCCTTCGAGGGGGGTTGCCCGGTCGCGCTCGATGGCGAGCGGCTGGGCCTGGTGGAGCTGTTGGAGCGCGCCACCGAGCTCGGGCGGCGCCACGGCGTCGGGATCGTCGACCACGTCGAGGATCGGATCGTCGGCCTCAAGATTCGCGACGTCTACGAGGTGCCCGCCGCGGCGATCGTCCTCGCCGCGCACCGGGATCTGGAGGCGCTCGTGTCCACCATCCATCAGAACAACTTCAAGCGCGCGCTGGAGGACAAGTGGGCGTACCTCTGCTACGCGGGGCTGTGGCACGACCCGCTCCGCTCGGATCTCGACGCCTACATGGAGTCCGCGAACGAGGTCGTGACGGGCGAGGTCACCCTGAAGCTCTACAAGGGCTCGGTGACGCCGGTCGCCCGCAGCTCGCGCTATGCCCTGTATGACCGCTCGCTGGCCTCCTTCGGCGAGTCGGGAGGCCAGTTCAGCCAGGCCGCGAGCCCCGGGTTCATCGAGCTGTTCACGCTCCAGACCCGGATGGCACGCCGCGTGAGATCGCATAAGAGCGATGCAGAAGGGAAAGAAAGGTGAGGAGTGATGTCGAGCGTTTATGAGCTCATCGGTCGCCTCGTGGTGCGGTTCGTGTGGGCGCGCTTCGGGCGACAGATCCGGATCGCGGCGGGCGTGGCGACCGTGCTCGCGGTGGGGGCCGGCTATCTGATCGCGACCAGGCAGCCTCCCGAGGGCTAGGGACCGATTCCGCAGGGATCGGTCGTTATCAACGCTGCAAGAACGCTTGCATGACCCCTCGCGCAGGCACGAGGCGGCGGGTCTGACTCACAGATTCCTAACAATTCGCTATCGTCCCGCGCCGACACCGCCGAGTCTCCCGGGTTCCTTCCCGGGGGAGCGGGGGAACCACTGGGGCCGAGGCGCCACAAGGCACCCGGCCCAGGGGCGAGTCGCGACACCAGCCGCGTAGCGCCAGTCCTTCGGCGCGAGCCCGCCAGCTAACCCCGTAGGCGTCGGAAGGATGAAGTTCGAGACCGACAGCCCAATTCCCAGCGCCCGCATCGCGGGGCGTGGTCGGCATGGCCGGCTGCGGGTGGCTGGAGTGGCAGCGGCCGTGGGGGCCTTGCTCGCGCTCGGAGCCGTCGCGGCGCAGGCCGACAGCATTAGCGACCTGAACGCGAAGATCGCTTCGGCGCAGTCGCAGGCGCAGAGCCTGAGCGCGAGCGTTCAGGCCAAGGCGGATCAGGTCGCCGCCGCCCAGCAGCAGGCGGCCGCAGCCGCCCAGCGCGAGGCCGAGCTGAGCGGTCTCCTGGCGCAGGGACAGCAGCGCTCCGCCGAGCTCGGGGTGAAGGTCGACAAGACGCACGCCCACCTCCAGCGGGCCCGTTCCCATCTTCATCGCGCCCTCGCGGCCCTCGAGGCGAGGCTGGTCGCCATCTACAAGGGCAACGCTCCCGACGTAACCGTGCTTCTGTTGAGCTCCCGCGGCTTCGACGACCTCGCGAACCGCGCCGAGCTCGTGGGTCGGATCGAGAAGGCGGACGCCGATCTCGCGGCGCGCGTGCGGAAGCTGCGCAACGAGGTCAAGGACGCGCTCGCCGCGGTGCGGCAGGCGAAGGCGCAGCAGGACGCCTACAACGCGCGCGTCGCGGAAGCCCGCGACCAGATCGCGGCGGTTCGGGCGAACGCGGAGCAGCAGGCCGCGCAGCTCGAGGCGGCACGCCAGCAGGAGGCGGCGGCAATCGCGACGCTCCAGTCGAACGTCTCGACCTGGGAGAGCCAGGTCCAGGAGATCCAGGCCGCACAGGCGGCGGCGGCGCAAGAGGCCGAGCAGGCATCGGCCGCCTCGGCACAGCAGACGGTCGCGAGCTGGGTCGGCGACTGGGCGATTCCCGAGGCGATCGTGATGTGCGAGTCGGGCGGCAACTTCAACGCCGTCAATCCCTCCTCGGGTGCCGGCGGGGCGTACCAGATCCTTCCCTCCACCTGGGAGCTCTATGGCGGAAGCGGTGCCCCCCAGGACGCGTCGCCCTCGGAGCAGAGCCAGATCGCATCGCAGATCTGGGCGGCCTCGGGCTCGAGCGCCTGGGTCTGCGCGCAGTAGCCGCCATCCAGAACACAAGCCGGCGCCGTCCGAACGACCCCAAGTGTCCCCTCATCGAGCACCGTTTGGTGGTTTGGGGACGCTATGGCGACCACAAACCACCAAACCCTCCGCGGGAGCGCGATTGTCGAGAAACGGCGCCTATATCGCCGGAATCCGACAATCGTTTCAATCGCCGCCGTGAAGGCCGGGACCGCCCTCCCTACTTGCTTTTCTACACCGTTGGTCTCGGCCTCCGCCAGGGCCGGGCGAGCTCCGGTTAGCCCTCCGCGAAGGACGCGGCCGTGCGCGCCAGGCCGTCCTCGAGGCTGGTTCCGGCCCGCCACCCAAGCTCCTTGGCCGCGCGCGCGCTGTCGATCGCGATCCGCTGAACCTCGCCTGAGCGGGGAGGTGCCATCTGCGGCTCGAAGGGCCGGTCGCAGGCGTGACCGACCATCCGCCCGAGCTCGAGGACGCTCGTCTCGATTCCGGTGCCGACGTTGAACGTGCCCACTGTGCGCGAGTCGCCGGCGGCCAGCATCGCGTCGACGATGTCGGCGACATAAACGTAGTCGCGGGTCTGCTCGCCATCGCCGAAGACACGGGGGGTCCGGCCGTCCAGCAGGGCGCCGCAGAAGATCGCGACGACGCCCGCCTCCCCGAGCGGGTCCTGCCGCGGACCGTAGACGTTGCCGAGCCGCAGGGCAATCGTCGACAAGCCGTGGAGCCGGGCGTAAAGGGAGAGATACCCCTCGGCCGCGTACTTGGACTGCCCGTATGGGGCATCCGGAAGGCATTCGGCGGTCTCGTCGAGGGGGAGGTCGCGCCCGCTTCCCTCGCCGTAGATCGCGCCCCCGGTGGAGGCGACGACGATTCGCCCCACCTCACCCCGCCGGGCGGCCTCGAGCAGGTTGATGGTCCCGGCGACGTTCACGCCCAGGTCGAACACGGGATCGGAGACCGACACGCGAACGTCGATCTGGGCGGCGAGGTGGAAGGCGATGTCCGGCGGCCGGGCCTCGACCGCGCCGGAGACGGCGGCGCCATCGGTGACGTCGGCCTCGATCAGCTCAGCGCCTGCCTCGAGCGCCCCCGCGAGGTTCTCGCGCCGGCCCGTTGAGAGATCGTCGATCACGAGCACCTCGGCGCCACGCTCCAGCAGGGCGTCGACGAGGTGCGAGCCGATGAAGCCCGCGCCACCGGTGACCAGCGCGCGCATGGTGGCGCAATCTACCGGTGCAGCGTGCGGCAATTGCGGTGCGCGGATGGCGAGATCCGGAGGTCGCCGGGCAAGGACGCAGCGAGCGTGGCATGCCTGAATGGCGCGCGAGCGAGCGAGGACGCCGCCTGGCGGCCTCCGGAGCCGCCAGTCGTGTGCCGTAATTGCCGGACGTTGCACCTACTTGCGGGAACGCGGGTCGGTGGCATCTGAGTCGATTGGCATGATCAATCCGTGACGACGACCGGGGCGGTTCACCTGCATGTGCACAGCGAGTACTCGCTGCTGGACGGCGCGTGCAAGATCGACCGGCTGGCCGCCAGGGCCGCCGAGCTCGGGATGCCCGCGCTTGGCCTGACCGACCACGGCGTCATGAATGGCGCGGTCGAGCACTACAAGGCTTGCCGGGCCCACGGCATCAAGCCGATCATCGGCCTCGAGGCCTACCTCGTCGACGACCGCCGCGCGGAGGGGCGCGTGGAGCGCAACCACCTGACGCTGCTCGCGGCCAGCGACGAGGGGTTCCGCAACCTGGTGAAGCTCACGTCGGGCGGTTTCCTCGAGGGCTTTCGCCGCGGCAAGCCAAGCGTGGACACCGAGCTCCTCGACCGGCACGCGAACGGCGTCATCGTGCTCACCGGGTGCCTTCAGTCGCGCTTTTGCCAGCGTCTGGTGTCAGAGCGGCCCCTGGATGCCCGCAGCCACATCGACAATCTGGTCGGGATCTTCGGCGCCGAGAACGTCTACTTCGAGATCCAGGCGAACGGCGTGCCCGAGCAGGACAAGGCCAACGAGGGCATCGTGCGCACCGCGCGAGAGCTCGGCCGCCCCCTCGTGGCCACCGGCGACGTTCACTACCTGCGCCGCGAGGATCACGCCCACCATGCCGCCCTGCTGTGCGTTCAGACAAAGTCGACGATCGAGAACCCGAAGTTGACCTTCGACACGAACGAGTTCTACCTCAAGAGCTCCGATGAGATGGCGGAATCCTTCGCCCGCTGGCCGGAGTCGGTGCCCACGACCCTGGAGGTGGCTGAGCGCTGCAACGTCGAGATGGAGCTGGGCCAGCTGCTCCTGCCGCAATTCCCCACCGCCGACGGCGAGGAGCCCGCGACGATGCTGCGACGCCTCGCCGCCGAGGGCCTGCGGCGTCGCTACGGCGACCCGCCGCCGGCCGACGCGACCGAGCGCCTCGAGTTCGAGCTCGGGGTGATCGGCGAGATGGGCTTCGACTCCTACTTCCTGATCGTGTGGGACTTCGTGCGATACGCGAAGGAGAACGGCATCGCCGTCGGGCCTGGTCGCGGGTCGGCTGCGGGGTCCATCGTGGCCTACGCCCTCAACATCACCGATCTCGACCCGATCGAGAACCGGCTCCTGTTCGAGCGCTTCCTTAACCCGGCGCGCAAGTCAATGCCCGACATCGACATCGATTTCTCGGTCCGCGGTCGCGAACAGGTGATCCGCTACGTCGCCGACAAGTACGGGCGCGAGTCGGTGGCCCAGATAATCACCTTCGGCAAGATGGCTCCCCGGGCCGCGACCCGAGACGCCGCTCGCGTGCTCGGATACGACTACGCGACCGGCGATCGCGTCGCGAAGCAGATCCCTGAGCCCATCATGGGCCGCAACCCGAGCTTCGCCGAATGCCTGGCTGACGGCTCCGAGCTCAAGCAGACCTACGACTCCGACCCCGAGGCCCACCGCATCCTCGACGTCGCCCAGGGGCTCGAGGGCATTGTGCGCAACAACTCCATCCACGCCGCCGCGGTGGTGATCGCCGATCGCCCGCTGGACGAGATCGTGCCCCTTCAGCTCGCCGAGGACCGCAGTGCGCCGGCGCAGAACGGCAACGGGGCGAGCCGGCAGAACGGCGGCCGGGCAGAGCGCTCCTACAAGATCGTCACCCAGTACTCGATGGGGCCGATCGAGGAGATCGGGCTCCTGAAGATGGACTTCCTGGGGCTGCGGAACCTCGACGTGATCGAGGACGCGGTGGACATCATCGAGCGCTCGCGCGGGACGAGGATCGACATGGACGAGATCCCGCTGGACGACGAGAGGACATTCGAGATGCTCTCGGCCGGCGACTCGGTGGGCGTGTTCCAGCTCGAGTCCGACGGCATGCGCGACGCCCTGCGACGGGTGCGGCCAACCGGCTTCAACGACATCGTCGCCCTGAACGCCCTGTACCGGCCGGGCGCGATGCGGTTCATCGACGACTACGCGCGTGGCAAGCGAGATCCGTCGTCGGTCCGGTACCCGGACCCGCGCATGCGCCCGATCACCGACACCACGTACGGCTGCTGCATCTACCAAGAGCAGCTGATGGAGATCGCCAAGCAGATGGCGGGCTTCAGCCCCGCAGAGGCCGACGACCTCCGCAAGGCGGTCGGCAAGAAGAAGCGCGACCTGATGGCGCAGATGAAGGACAAGTTCCTGGCGGGCATGGCGGAGTCGGACACCGATCGCAAGGTCGCCCAGGACCTGTGGTCGCTGATGACGGCGGCGGCCGACTACAGCTTCAACCGCAGCCACGCGGCCTGCTACGCGCTGACGTCCTACCGGACGGCGTACCTCAAGGCCAACTATCCGGCGGAGTACATGGCGGCGGTGATCTCCTCGGTGATGTCCACCAAGGACAAGGTGCCGTTCTTCGTCAACCGCTGCGAGGAGATGGGCATCGACGTGCTGCCGCCCGACGTCAACTCGTCCGATCACGGCTTCGTCGTCAGCGGCAAGTCGATCCGCTTCGGCCTCGACGCGGTCAAGAACGTCGGCCACGCGGCAGTCCAGGCGATCCTGGCGGCGCGCGAGCGGGGCGGGCCGTTCGAGTCGGTGTGGGACTTCTGCGAGCGGGTCGACGCGCGGGCGGTGAACAAACGCGCCGTGGAGTGCCTGATCAAGTGCGGTGCGCTCGACTCCACCGGTGACACCCGCCGAGGGATGCTGGAGGTGCTCGCTCCGGCACTCGCCAGCGCCTCCAAGGCGCAGGAGGACGCGCGCCGGGGTCAATCGTCGATCTTCGACCTCGGAGGCGACTCGGCGGAGTCGTCACCCTCCGACAACGGGCTCACCAGCCAGCGGCCGCCCGTGCCCAGCGAGGAATTCGACCAGCGTGAGCTGCTGCGACTGGAGAAGGACACCCTTGGGACCTTCCTGTCGGCGCACCCGCTGGCGGACGTGAGGGATGCCCTGCGCGAACGGGTCGACTGCAGCCTCGCCGATGTGGGGGGCAAGGAGGACGGCGCCTGGGTGACGGTTGGCGGGATCGTGAGCGAGGCGAAGAAGGTGCGCACGCGAAGCGGGGCGTACGTGATGTTCGCGACGCTCGACGACCTGGAGGGGCGCGTGGAGTTGTTCGTCCGCGACGCTGCGGGCGAGGCGGCGGAGCAGATCGAGCTGGACCGCGTGATCCTCGTCCGGGGGCGCGTGGACCACAAGGGACGCGGAGAGATGAGCCTCGTCGTCGCCGAGGCCGAGGTGTTCGAGCCCGGCGAGGACGAGGTGGCCGCCGCGCGCGCGAAGGCGAAGGCGCGTGACCCGAAGTCCATCGTCCTGCGGGTGAACGCAGCCGACTTCGGGCCCCAGCTTCTGGAGGACCTGAAGTCCGTGTTCCATGCGTTCCCCGGCACGTGCGAGGTGCAGCTCGAGATGCGCACTCGCGAGGGCACCCGGCGGCTGCGGTTCGGCAGCGACTACAGCGTGGCGCCCTCCCCGGCGCTTCGTGCCGAAATCGACCAGCTCCTCGGCCCGCGTGCACTGGCTGCCTGAGCACCTTCAGGTCTAGACTGCCTCCATGAACGGCACCAGCGAGTTTCGGAGCTAAAGCTCCGCACCACCACCACTATGCCGCTCACGCACCCCTCCGAGCAGCGCACCTCCTCCGGCGAGTGCCGGCAGTGCCGGACCTTCTGCGACCGGATGGTGGAGCCGCGCGGGTGCCTCGAGGCCCGCTGCCAGTACCTCTACAGCTACCTCGATCCGCTGAGCGGCGGGCGTTACATGGGCTGCATGCGCAAGGTGTTTCGCGCCGAGATCGACATGAGCCACTTCGAGGCGGCCGAGCGCAGCGGCGGTTATGGCGGGATCAAGATGACCGGCGACCCGCTACCGCAGTGCCAGTACCGCGTCGAACCGGCCTACGAGGGCGGCGGCCCGGCCCACGAGTGCGTGAACCCGCGATTCTTCGACGCCGACCAGGACGTCTTCGACCTGCGCGACGCGCTCGCTTAGCTCCGCTTCTTCAGCCCCTCGCGCCGCAGGCGCTTGGCGACCCGCACCTCCTTGCGGTCCGGGCCGTGCCCGTCCGCTCCCGGCGTCTCGATCAGCGCCGGCAGGTGCTCGAAGCGGGGCTCCGACAGGAACACGCGGAGCCCCTTGCGCCCCAGCTCGCCCTGGCCGAGGTTCGCGTGGTGATCACGGTTCGCGCCGAACGGCACCTTGGAATCGTTTACGTGAACGCAGCGAAGCCGCTCTGGCCCGACCTTGGCGTCGTGCTCCTCGAGGACCAGGGCCAGCGCGTCCGCGGTTCGGATGTCGAACCCCGCGGCGAACAGATGGCAGCAGTCGAGACACGTCCCGAGACGCTTGCCGGCCCCGGCGGCGTCGATCAGCTCGGCCAGCTCGTCGAAGTTCTTCCCCAGTGGCCCCTGCGTTCCGGCGGTGTTCTCCAGCAGCAGCGGGCAGCGTTCGGAGCTCTCCAGGGCCTCGCGGATCACCTTCCCGGCCCGCTTGACCGACGGCCCGTGTGGCTCGCCCTTGCGTGCGCCCGCGTGGAGGACGACACCCGAAGCTCCGATCCCGTCGCCCACCCGCAGGGCCTGCTTCAGCGACGCCAGCGACTTGCGGCGAATCTCGCGTTCCTTGCTGGCGGCGTTGATCAGGTACACCGCGTGGATAACCACGGCTTCGATCGCCGAGCCTTCCATCGCCTCACGGAACGCCGCGAAGTTGTCGGGCGTATAAGCCGTGGGGCGCCACATCCGTGGGCTCTGATGAAAGATCTGGATCGCGTCGCACTCACGCTCCGTTCCGCGCTCGATCGTGTTGGGAAGCCCGCCCCCTGTGGAAACATGCGCGCCGATCAGCATGACGAGCCGGCAGCCTAACTCCGCCTCCCGCTTTCGCTTCGCGCCCTCGCCCACGGGCGCGCTGCACATCGGCGGCGCGCGCACGGCCCTGTACAACTGGCTCCTGGCCCGGGGCTCGGGCGGGACGCTCGTACTTCGGGTCGAGGACACCGATCGCGAACGCTCGACCCCGGAGAACGTCGAGCAGATCCTGGACGCGCTCCGCTACCTGGAGCTCGACTGGGATGAAGGTCCCGTGAGCCAGTACGAGCGCCGCGAGCGACACCGCGCGGCGCTCACACGTCTCATCGGCGAGGGTCACGCGTACTACGACCCGGCGACGGCGGCCGATGTTCGCGCCTGGAAGCAGGCCCACGGCGGCGCCGGGTACCGCGGCGAGCCACGCTCGGAGCGCGGCGCGGCGATCCGCCTGCGTGTCCCCGAAGAGGGCGAGACGGTCGTGGACGATGGGATCCGGGGGGAGGTCCGCTTCGAAAACCGGACCCAGGACGACTTCGTCATCGCCCGTGGCGACGGCACACCGCTCTACAACCTGGCGGTCGCGGTGGATGACGCAGACATGGGGATCACCCACGTCGTCCGCGGCGACGACCATCTGTCCAACACCCCGAAGCAGCTCCTTGTCCTCCGCGCGCTGGGCACCGATCCACCGCGCTACGCGCACCTGCCCCTGCTTCACTCGCCGAGCGGCGGCAAGCTCTCCAAGCGCGAGGACGCGGCGTCGGTGCAGGAGCTGCGTGATGCCGGCTACCTGCCGGCGGCGGTCCGCAACTACCTTGCCCTGCTGGGGTGGGGCACCGAGGACGACACCACGCTGTTGTCGACCCAGGAGCTGATCGACCGGTTCTCGATCGATCGCGTGGGCCGCTCTCCCGCGGTCTTCGACGCCCGCAAGCTCCGCTGGATGAACGGCCGGTACATGCGCGAGCTCCCGCTGGAGGAGTACGAGCGCCGCCTCGCTGAGCACCTTCGCGCTCGCTCTGAGCCCGACGCGGCGGCCTTCGCGGTTTCTTCGCCCGAGCTACGCCGCACCGCGTGCGCGATCGTGCGCGACAAGGCGCAGACCCTGGATGAGGCCTGGCCGTTGATCCGCTTTCTGTTCGCCGAGCCGGTCGACGATCCGGCCGCCTGGCAGAAGGTGATGAAGCCCGGCGTGCGCGACGGTCTCGCCGAGGCCCTCGAGGTGCTGCGAGACGTCGAGGGCTTCGATCCGGAGGCCCTCGAGGCCGCGCTCGGCGCGATGGTCGAGCGCCTGGGGATGAAGCCCAAGGACACCTATCAGCCGATCCGGGTCGCGATCACCGGAACCAGCATCTCACCGGGGATCTTCGACTCCCTGTCCGCGCTCGGGCGGGAGGAGTCCCTGCGCAGGATCGAGGCGGCTATGCGCCGCCTGGATGACTGATCTTCGACGCGCATAGGTGCTGGACCCCATCAACAAATGGGGTGGGAACCTTTGCCCAATCGCTAAACCCAGCCGCTGGGCTGCCGATGGAGGGGATGGGTACTGATGCCCATGACACGCGCAGGCACCAAGGAGAGGGGCTCGAGGTCGCCAGGAGGGCGCACCGGGTCGTCTGCGAGCCGTGCGAAGGCCAAGCCGGCCTCGTCGGCTGGCGATCGCAGCCTTGGGCAGGGTGGAAAGCGCCTCGCCGCGGCGTTTGACGCCGTCTCGTCGTTGCCGGCCCTGGCCGAGTCTCGACGCCGTCTGCTGCGGGCCAGCGAGGGCTCCGCACCTTCCGGGGACGAGCTCGCCGCGGCGATCGAGTCGGACGCCGCGATCGCGATCCAGATCATGCGCGCGGCGAACAACGGCGGCGGGCCGCACGGCAGGACCGGCGGTGTCCGGCAGGCGGTCGACGTCCTGGACGTGGACCGGATCCGGGTGATCGTCGAAGAAGTCGACACCTACGATCCCTTCGAGAGGCCAAATTCGCTGTCGGAGCGTCACGAGCGCTTCCGGCGCCACGCTGTCGCCACACGTCACGCCGCCGAGCGCATCGCCGACCTCGCCAGGCTCACCGATCGCGACGAACTAGCCGTCGCGGCGCTTCTGCACGATGTCGGGAAGCTGGTGCTCGCCGAGCTCCACGGCACGTTCGCGGACACGGGGGACCATCGTTCCACCCCGGACGAGCGGATCCGTCGCGAGCGTCGGGAGCTCGGGATCGACCACGCACTCGTCGGAGCGGTCCTGGTGCGCCGCTGGGCCATGACACCGGGTGTCGCCGCGGCGATCGAGCGGCATCACTCGCCCAAGGCGAGTGGTCATGCCGCGGCGATCCGGCTTGCGGATCTCATCGTCCACTACGCGAGCGGCGATCCGGTGCCGCCCGACACGATCGTTGCCGCTGCCGCGCAGCTGGGGATGGAGCGCGAAAGCGTCGCGCCACTCCTGTACGAGTTTCCGCACTCGGGCGCCACGCTCAAGCGAAGCACCGACCCGTGCCCGCTCTCGGATCGTGAGGTCGACGCGCTGCGCGGCCTGGCCGACGGCAAGGTGTACAAGCAGATCGCCCAGGAGCTGTCCCTGTCGGTCAGCACGATCCGCACCCACCTGCACAACGTCTACCGCAAGATCGGAGCGGTGGACCGTGCACAGGCCGTGCTGATCGCCCACGAGCACGGTTGGTTGTAGAGCCTGTCGCGCCGCCTTCGCTTCCTTGAATAACTTGCGGCGGCTTCGCCGCCTTACATGCTGCTGCGGCGACAAAGTCGCCGCCTTTAACACCTAATCGATCAGCGAGCTGCGCAGGGCGATCGCTACGGCGTGGGCGCGGTCGCGGGCCTTCAGGCGGGCGAGGATCGCCTTGGTGTGCGTGCGGATCGTCTCGGCGCTGAGGCCCAGCCGCCTGGCCACCCGTGCCGTCGACTGGCCGTCG
>DATFON010000127.1:0-2200 GCA_035265465.1 Solirubrobacterales bacterium
ATCAGTGCTTCCTCGAATACCTGGGTCGAGAAACAGTCCGCCGCGTTCTCCACGACGGTCTCGGTGACCCTCCCGCGCCCGTCCGGAGTGGACTCCCAGACCACTCGCGCGCCCGCCGCGGGCCAGTCCGGCGTCAGCTCCAGCCGGCGTGCGAAACCCTCCACGAAGCTCGACCAGCGCTCGACGTCGCTCCACAGCGCGAGCGCCTCGGCCGGGCTCAGCGGCAAATTGCGCCCGGCCCGGGCGGTCCTCACCCGCCGTACACCTCTCGCACGATCTCGTCGATCGAGGACTTCACCGAGTCGAGGAAGGGCCGTACCTCCTCGACCAGCCGCGCGTACTCGGCGCGGCCGTCGTCGGTCAGCGAGTAGTACCGGCGCGAACGGCGCTCCGGGTGCTCCCATTCACCCTCGATCAGTCCGCGGCCCTCGAGCTGGCGCAGGAGCGGGTACATCGTGTTCGGGTTCACCGAGAGGACGCCGGCGGTCATTCCGCCGATCCGCTCAATCAGCTGGTTGCCGTAGCTGGGCCCCTCGCCGATCAGGTGCAGGACGAGCAGCGGCAGGATCGCGCGCCGCCGAAGCTCGCCCGTGAACGGGTCCTGCGAGCGCCTGCCGGGAGCGACAGCCTCTTCAATGCCGCCGGCCTGCGCAACCGCCTCGCGGACGGCCGCCCGGCTGCGCTGGGATTTCTTACCCGCCATCTCGACGGGCATTGTTACGGCTAACTACGCCGCAACCGTCGCGGGCTCTTCGACGCGGCGAGGCATCAGCACCTCGCGGGCGATCACCAGGCGCTGGATCTGGGACGTGCCCTCGTAGAGCTGCATGATCTTCGCGTCGCGCATCAGCTTCTCGACCGGGTACTCCTTGATGAAGCCGTATCCGCCGTACACCTGCACGGCGTCCACGGTCACCTCCATCGCGGTGTCCGCGGCGAAGCGCTTGGCGTGCGACGAGATCAGCGTGTTGCGCTTGCCCTGATCGAGCTCGACGCCCGACTTCCAGGTGAGCAGCCGCGAGGCCTCGATCTTGGTCGCCATGTCGGCGATCATGAACTGGATCGCCTGGTGCATCGCGATCGGCACGCCGAACTGGACGCGCTCCTTGGCGTAGTCGCGGGCGAACTCGAAGGCCGCCTGCGCGATCCCGACCCCCATCGCCGCCACGCCGGGGCGCGTGCGGTCGAGGGTCATCATCGCCAGCTTGAAGCCCTTGTTCTCCTCGCCGATCAGGTAGTCGGCGGGGATCTCGACGTCGCTGAACGAGATCATCGCCGTGTCGGAGGCGCGCTGGCCGAGCTTGTCTTCCTTCTTGTCGACGCTCACGCCGTCGAGCTCACGCGGGACCACGAAGGCGGAGATGCCGCGGTGGCCGGCCTCCTTGTCGGTCTTTGCGTAGACCGTGTACCAGTCGGCGTGCGAGCCGTTCGTGATGAAGCACTTGGTGCCGTTGATGACGTACTTGTCGCCGTTACGGACGGCGGTCGTGCGCATGCCCGACACGTCCGAGCCCGCGTCCGGCTCGGTGAGGCAGAACGAGGCGAGCTTGGGCTCCTCGGTGAGCATGCCGAGGAACTGCTTCTTGACCTCGTCGGAGCCGCCGAGGATCACGGGCGCCGTGGCGAGCCCGTTGCACATCAGCGAAGTCCCGATGCCGGAGCAGCCCCAGCCGAACTCCTCCTCGATCAGACAACCGGTGAGGTAGTCGAGCCCCGGTCCGCCGTACTCCTCCGGGATGTGGTTGTTCATCAGGCCAAGCTCCCAGGCCTGCTTGATGATCTCCGTGGGGAAGGTGGAGTCCTTGTCAAGCTCCCAAGCGACCGGCCGGATCTCCTTCTCGGCGAAGTCGTGGGCGAGCTGGCGTATGTCCTTCTGCTCGTCGGTAAGCGTGAAGTCGACCACTTGGCTGATGCTCCTTGTTCAGACGCCCGATTGACTCGTCAGTCAACTTTGTACCAGACAGGTTACAGCAGGAAACGCGCCACCACGTAGATCCCGCCTGCCAGCGCGGCAGCCGTCACCACGGCGAGCCCGATCTGGTCCGGATAGAGGCCCGGTCGGCCGGGCGCCAAGCTCCGGCGGCGTAGGCGTTTCCACATCGGGTCAGACTATGCGCATGGACGCCTTCGGCACGGTCCTGATCGCAGTCTCGCTGCTGGCGGTGGTGGTCGCCGCGGTCTCGTACTGGGGCAGCGGCCG
>DATFON010000128.1:0-13354 GCA_035265465.1 Solirubrobacterales bacterium
CTGATCGTCGTGGGAGCGATCCTCTGGCTGCTCGGCGCGATTGGCCGTCCGGTGGCTGGGCGAGCGCACTACTACTGATTTCGCGCTTCGCGGAAAGGAGCGATACATGCAGGGCACACCGCACGACGTCGAGAACGTCCCGCCGGACAAGGACAAGCAAGACGCGCAGCAGGAAGGCGAAGCACGTGAGGAATCGGCCGGTTCGCCCGAGGCCCCTACTGGTCCTCGGCCAGCCGATACCGAGGGGGAGCCCGGCGACGAACGCGACCCGGATCGAGAGGGCCCCACGCCCGACTCTGAGAACCCAGCGTGATGGCGCCATACAAGCGACGCTGACACGCCCGCTAGCCGCGCCAGCCGGTACGGTGATCCGATCGTGGGGGCAGAGTCGCGCATCTCGGAGAGCGTCGTGCGCGCCGCCCGTGAGGCGTCGCAGACGGTCGGCAACACGCCGCTGGTCGTCCTGCAGCGCATGGGGGAGGGCCTCGGCGCCGAGGTCGTCGCCAAGCTCGAGTACCTGAGCCCCGGCGGCTCGGTCAAGGACCGGATCGGCGTCGCGATGATCGACGCCGCGGAGCGCGACGGCCTGATCGAGCCCGGGCGCTCGGTGATCGTCGAGCCCACAAGCGGCAACACCGGGATCGCGCTCGCCATGGTCTGCGCGGCCCGGGGCTACGAGCTCGTCCTCACGCTGCCCGAGGGGATGACGCGGGAGCGCACCGCGCTCCTTCGCACGTACGGCGCGGAGGTGCACGAGACGCCGTCCCTGGGCGGGATGAACGAGGCGGTTGCGCTGGCGGAGCGCATGGTCGCGGAGCGTGGAGCCTTCATGCCGCAGCAGTTCAACAATCCGGCCAACCCCGAGATCCACCGGCGGACCACCGCCGAGGAGATCTGGCGCGACCTCGACGGTGAGGTGGATGCGCTCGTCTGCGGCGTCGGCACCGGTGGCACGATCACCGGCGTCGGGCAGGTGCTCAAGGAGCGGCGTCCGTCGGTTCAGGTCGTGGCCGTCGAGCCGGCGACGTCCGCGGTTCTGTCGGGCGGGATTCCCGGGCCGCACAAGATCCAGGGGATCGGAGCGGGGTTCGTGCCTGAGGTCCTCGATCGCTCGGTGATCGACGAGATCATCCCCGTCAGGGACGAGGCTGCGCTGATCCGGGCGCGCGAGGCCGCGCAACGCGAGGGGCTTTTGGTGGGCATCTCGGCGGGGGCCGCCATCGACGCGGCGCTCGAGGTCGCCGCGCGCCCCGACCTCTCCGGCAAGCGCGTCGTGGTGATCGTTCCCGACGGCGGCGAGCGCTACATGTCGCTGCCGTTCTTCGCGCCCGAGGGTTAGCGCGCCCTACCCTTCAGTGGGCGATGATCGGACTCGGCACCCTCAGGCGCGTCGCGCACGAGATCCGCGCGGACGTGACCTCGGCGCGCGACCGCGATCCGGCCGCGCGAGGCGTCGGCACGGTGGAGATCCTCATGAACTGGGCGGGCGTGCAGGCGATCCTCGCCCACCGCGTGGCCCACGCCCTTCACGACGCCGGTGTCCCGGGCATTCCGATGGCGATCTCATACGCAAGCCGCGCGGTGACCGGGGTGGAAATCCATCCCGCCGCGCGGATCGGCGACGAGTTCTTCATCGACCACGGATCCGGGGTGGTCATCGGCGAGACGGCGCAGATCGGCGATCGGGTCACGCTCTACCAGGGCGTCACGCTCGGGGGCACAGGCTTTCAGCGCGGCAAGCGACACCCGACGGTCTCCGACGGGGTGACGATCGGGTCCGGGGCCAAGCTGCTGGGCCCGATCACGGTGGGTACCTGCGCCAAGGTCGGCGCGAACTCGGTCGTGGTCGGCGACGTGCCGGCCAACGCCACTGTCGTCGGCAACCCTGGCCACCCGGTCCGGGTCGAGGGACGGAAGGTCGAGGGTCCAGATGCCGACTGGATTCACCTACCGGATCCGCTTGCCGACGCGATCAAGGGACTCTCGGAGCGCATCGCGCGCATCGAGGAGCGCCTCGCCGAGCTCGACGGCAAGTCCACGGAGGGCGAGGTCAGAGAGCTCAAGCCCAAACGGGGACCGTCCTCAGCGGGCGGCTGAAGCACGTCGGCGCCCGCCGTGCCCGGAGCTATGCTCGAGCCAATGGACGGCACATGCCACTGCCGGCGCCCTACGGCACCGGCCTAGAACACGTGGCCACCGAAACGACACCAGGCGCTCGCGTAGACCCCGGCGCATCGCAGGTCGAGCGCCTGCTCGCCGAACTGAATCCACCCCAGCGCGAGGCGGTCACGCACGGCGAGGGGCCACTCCTCGTTCTCGCGGGCGCTGGCTCCGGGAAGACGCGCGTGCTGACGTACCGGATCGCCTACCTGTTGGCGACCGGACAGGCGCTGCCGTCCCAGATCCTCGCGATCACCTTCACCAACAAGGCCGCCGGGGAGATGCGCGAGCGTGTCGAGCACTTGGTCGGCGGGGTCTCGCGAGTGATGTGGGTGATGACCTTCCACTCCGCCTGCGCGCGCATCCTGCGGACAGACGCCCAGCGGCTGGGCTACAAGCGCGCGTTCACGATCTACGACGAGTCCGACTCGCTTCGCATGATCAAGCGCTGTGTGGAGGAGGCCGGCGTGGACCCGAAGCGCTTCCCCCCGCGCGCGATCAAGGCGACGATCTCGGGCGCCAAGAGCCAGCTGGTGGACGCGGAGGCATACACGCAGGCGCAGAGGTCTTATTTCGAGGAGACGGTCGCCGACGTCTACCGCCTCTATGAGAAGCGAATGCTCGAGGCCAACGCGATGGACTTCGACGATCTCCTGGTCCGGACCGTCAACCTGTTGGAGCTGTTCGAGGACGTCCGCGAGCGCTACCGCAAGGCATTCAGGTGGGTGCTCGTCGACGAATACCAGGACACCAACCGTGTCCAGTACCGGCTGCTGCAGCTGATCGCGGGCGAGCACCGCAATCTCACGGTGGTCGGCGACGAGGACCAGTGCCTGGTCGAAGGTACTCGCATCGCTCTCGCGGACGGCTCTGAAAAGCTCATTGAGGAGCTTCAAGTGGACGACGAGGTGCTGTCCTGCTACGGCAGCGCTGAGTTCCGCGCCGCGCGCGTCACCGGCGTGTTCAAGGCCTTGGAGCGAGAGGGGATCGCGATTCGCACTCGGGGTGGCCGCGAACTCATCAGCACCCCAGAGCACATGCACTTCGCCGGCTACCAGCTCGGCATCACACCCCAGATCCACCTGACCTATCTGATGTGGAAGCGAGAGATGGGCTTCCGTGTTGGCACGTCCCGGGTGTACACCGAGGGGCAGCGCAAGGCCATCGTTGGCTTCAAGCAGCGTTGCCTCCACGAGCACGCAGACGCGGTCTGGGTGATCTCGACCCACGAGACAGAAGTCGACGCCCGGGGAGCTGAGACCCTGCTCTCGCTCAAGTACCAACTGCCGGTGATTCCGTTCCTGGCCCGAAACAGCCCTCCCGACCGGAGCGTGGTCGGTAACCAGGACATGATCGACCACGTCTTCTCGACCATCGACACCGAATCGGGAGGTCTACGTCTTCTGGATGATGAGGGGCTCAGCTTCCAACATCCTCATCATCAGCCGCAGGCCTCTGTGGGGAAGCGCCGGGTTCTCAACCTCACTCTTTGCGCGGAAAGGCGTGGGTCGACTCCGATGCACAGGGTCGCGCTCGCCGGCGAGGCAGCGGATTCAGCCCGGGCATCGCTGGAGGGCATTGGCCTCAAGACGCGACCGGCGAAGCCGAATTCTGGGGCTTGGCGCTACGAGACCGCCTTCAAGGACTTCGGCGCGGCGGTCCGCGTTGCCGGAGACATCACCCGCGAGGTGGACGCCCTGGTCAGGATCCAGGGGCGGTTCGGGCCCAAGCAGAGCGGCCGGATCAGCGGGAGCTCGCTGCCTTGTATTCCTGCTGCTTCGGTGCGCCCAGGCATGGCGATCTTCGCCGGCGACGGCACCTACGACGTCGTCGAGACGGTTGATCGGATGAAGCTCGATCGACCGGTATACGACATCAACGTCGAGGGCACGCACAACTTCATCGCCAACGGCCTGATCACGCACAACTCCGTCTACGCGTTTCGGCATGCCGACATCCGGAACATCCTCGACTTCGAGCGCGACTTCCCCGATGCCACAACCGTGCGGCTCGAGGAGAACTACCGCTCGACCGGGACGATCCTCGACGCTGCCAACGCGGTAATCGCCAACAACACCGAGCGGCTCGGCAAGCACCTGTGGACCGGGATCGGCCGCGGCGCGCCCGTGACGATCGCTGAGCACGACGACGAGCACTCCGAGGCCCGCTACGTTGCGTCGGAGGTCGAGCGCCTCGTCAGCGACGAGGGAATGTCGCGCGAGAGCATCGCCGTCTTCTACCGCGTCAATGCCCAGAGCCGGGTGCTCGAGGACACGCTGGTCCGCTACGAGATCCCCTACCAGGTGATCGGCGGAACCAAGTTCTACGAGCGGGCCGAGATCAAGGACGCGGTCGCCTACCTGAGCCTGCTTGCGAACCCCGCGGACGCGGTGTCCTTCGCGCGGATCGTCAACTCTCCCCGGCGGGGGATCGGCGATACGACCCAGGCGCGCCTGCTGTCGCACGCGAACACCATGGGGCAGGACATCTGGGACGTGATGCGAGAGGCCGAGCGGGTCCCGGCGCTGGGGCCGGCCGCCCAGAAGGCGGTGCGGCGCTTCGCCGACACCATGGTCTCCCTGCGCGCGCGGGCGGAGGCCGACAACGGGTCGGGCCCCGTCGCCGAGTTACTGGAGGCGGTGTTCAACGAGACCGGCTATCTGGACGCACTCCAGGCCGAGCGCACGATCGAGGCCGAGGGGAGGGTCGAGAACCTGCAGGAGCTCGTGGGCGTCGCCGGGGAGTTCGACGCCAACCGGGCGGTGGAGGGTTTCAGCGACGTGGGCCCGATGGAGGAGTTTCTCGCCCAGATCTCCCTGTACTCGGACCAGGACTCGTTGAAGACCGACGAGAGCCTCTGCACCCTGATGACGCTCCACAACGCCAAGGGCCTGGAGTACGACGCCGTGTTCATGATCGGCTGCGAGGAGGGGGTCTTTCCCCACATGCGCTCGATCGAGGAGGGCAACCTGGAGGAGGAGCGCCGCCTCTGCTACGTGGGCGTCACGCGGGCCAGGCAACGCCTGTACATGACCTACGCACGGCGCCGCAGCCTGCACGGCGGCCGCGGATACAACCTGCCGTCGCGCTTTCTCGCCGAGATCCCCGACGCGCTCGTCGAACGCGAGACGACCGCCTCGCCCACCGGCTGGGCGCGTGCGGCGGCACTCGGCGGAGGCGGGCTGTCCGGACCCGAACCCCCGCAGCCGCACACCGTTCCACTCGCGTTCGACGTCGGCGCGGACGTGATCCACGCCACCTTCGGCGAGGGGGTGGTCACTGGAGTCGAGCCCGGCGGCGTGATCGTGGTTCGCTTCGCCGATGACGCCGTCGAGCGCAAGCTCATGGCCGACTATGCCCCGCTTAAGAAGGCCAGCTAGGGCCGTGTGCGGGGATAGCTAGATGCCGGCGACGGTCATCGACGGCAAGGCGGTCGCCGCCGAGGTTCGTGCCCGGGTTGGGGATGGCGTCCAGGAATTCGCGAGCGCGCATGGAGGCCGCGTTCCAGGGCTCGCAACCGTCCTCGTGGGAGACGACCCCGCATCGCACGTGTACGTCGGCAGCAAGCGCAAGCTGACCGAGGAGGTCGGCATGCGCTCGATCCACCACGAGCTCGATGCGGGCACCCCGGAGGGCGATCTGCTGGCGCTCATCGCCGAGCTGAACGCGGACGATGGGGTCGACGGGATCCTGGTTCAGCTCCCGCTCCCGGATGGGATCGATCAGGACGCCGTGATCGAGGCCATCGATCCCCGAAAGGACGTCGACGCCTTGACCTCCGGCAGCGCCGGATTCCTTGCTCAGGGGCGGCCCGGGCTCGTGCCCTGCACGCCACAGGGGGTGATGGAGCTCCTGCGACATGCCGGCGTCGAGATTCAGGGTGCCGAGGCCGTCATCGTCGGCCGCTCGATCCTGGTCGGCCGTCCGCTGGCGAGTCTTCTTCTGAACGCGAGCGCGACCGTGACCGTCTGCCACTCCCGCACTCGCGACCTGCCCGAGGTCTGCCGCCGCGCCGACGTGCTGGTAGCGGCCGTCGGGTCGCCGCGCCTGATCAAGGCTGCTTGGGTCAAGCCGGGCGCGGCGGTCATCGACGTCGGCACCAACCGCACCGATGATGGCCTGGTCGGCGACCTCGACTTCGAGGCCGTCAAGGAGATCGCCGGGGCGATCACGCCAGTGCCCGGCGGGGTGGGGCCGATGACCATCGCGATGCTGCTCTCTAACACGCTGCGGGCGGCGAGCGCGCGCACCGACCGGACCCCGGCCGCATCCACCGGCTAATCCGCCATCGGGACCGATGAGCGCCTACGGCGAGCAGTTGTCCGTCCTCTATGACCGCGATTGCGGGTTCTGCAAGTGGTCGCTCGACAAGATCCTCGCCTGGGATCGAAACCGGCGGCTGCACCCGGTCGCGATCCAGAGCGATGAGGGACGGCGCCTGCTCGCGGACATCGAGCCCGAGCAGCGCCTTGACTCCTGGCACCTGGTCGAGGACGGGAATGTGCGCTCCGCGGGCGCAGCGGCGCCGCGGCTGTTCGATCAGCTACCCGGCGGTGGGCCGTTCGCCGCCGTGCTTCGGACATTTCCCCGCGCCACCGAGCGCGCCTATCGGTGGGTGGCGGGGCACCGCGACCTTCTGGCGAGGCTGCTGCGGATCGACGCGACGTGCCAGCTGCGACGTTGACATTGCAAAAACCGCTGCACCAATTGCGGCGGCTTCGCCGCCTGACATGCCTCTGCGGCGACGAAGTCGCCGCCTCTCACACCTTGCGATCCGCCGCGCGGCAGGTATAGGCTCCGCGCTCCACGGCAGTGACCAAAAGGGAGAGTCAATGGACTTCACCGTTCTGAATCGGGGCGAGAAGATCGCCGGACTAGCCGGGATCCTCCTGATCCTGATCATGTTCATCTTCGACTGGTTCGGTCTTGGGATCAGCGGCACCGTCCAAGGATTCTCGTTCGGCGAAGCGACCAGCAACGCCTGGGGGTCCTACGGCTTCACCGACATCGTGCTGTTCGTGACCGCACTTGCCGCGATCGCACTGGCGTTTACGGCAGCCTCGGATGCCGAGGTCGGCCTGCCGGTCGCCCTCAGCGCGATCGTTACCGCCCTGGGGGTCCTGTCGCTGATCCTGGTTGTCATCAGCATCATCAGCCCTCCCGACTTCGGCGCCCCGGACGTGAGCGGGCTCGACCACTCGCGAAAGATCGGTGTTTGGCTCGGGCTGATCGCGGTGGCCGCCGTGACCATCGGTGGATTCCTGGCGATGCAGGAGGAAGGCACGTCGTTCGCCGGCGAGGCCGACCGGTTCCGCGGTGGCGGCACCGGTACCGGTACCGGTGGACCCGGCGCGGGACCGCCTGCACCGCCACCGCCTCCATCGAGCCCACCGCCGCCCTCGAGCCCACCGCCTGGCTCGAACCCGCCGCCGCCGAGCGCCGGCCCATAGACAGAGCTTCCGGGGCCGCCGGTCCCGGGGGAGGAGAGGTTGACGCGACGGCCGCCGAACCAGGCGGCCGTCGTAGGTGTAGGGGGCGACTTTGTCGACGCAGAGGCATGTAAGGAAAGGGAGCAAATGGCCGGGTCATGGCAATCCGCGTCCGCTTTCCGGACGTACACTGCATTGACCCTGGATTTGCGGCGGTCGCGAGCCGGCAAGCGCGCCCAGGCGCTGCCCTACTTGCCCAACTGCGCTCGCAGCTTGAGCACTCCCGCGGTGCTCAACTCAGACGGTCGGTCATCTGGCGGGCCACCCGTGACGCCATCGCGATGATCGTCATCATCGGATTGACTCCGATCGAGCTGGGCAGGAGGCTTCCGTCCGCGACGTAGAGGGCCGACGCGCCGTGGACGGCTCCGTCGGTCCCGGTGACTCCCCGGTCCGGATTGCCGTCCATGCACGCGGTTCCCATCGGATGAAACGCCTCAAGGCGTAGCGTGGGCGAGCGCGGGGGAGAGGACTCGAGGTCGGCGATTCGCGCCTTGGGGATGGTTGGCATTCCGGCGATCTGTGGGTAGACCTCCGTCGCGCCGGCGGCGTACAGGAGCTCGGCGGCCCGGGCGATGCCGAAGAGCAGGCGCCTGGAGTCCTCGTCCGTCAGCCGATACGTGACCCGCAGCGAGCCGTCGCCCGCGAGGGCAACTCGCCCGGAGGACCGATCCGAGAGATGCACGCCCGTCGAGGCGATGTGGTCGTAGGCGCGCACGCGCTCCTGATGGGCGCGCCCGGTCCCGGGAAGCCACTGGGCGCCGAACGCGAGCGGCGTGAACGTTGCCTCGAGCAGGATTCCCTGGGGCTCCCACTCGGTGACGGCGTAGCTCTGCATCACCCCGTCCCAGCCGCGAACCTCCTCGTCGAAGCGGGCGCCGACCCAGCAGGCGGGGTGGATCCGAAGATTGCGCCCCAGCTGGCCGCTGGGTGCCCGAAAGCCCGATCGCAGCAGGAGCTCGGGCGTCCCGAAGGCACCCCCGGCCATGACCACGGCGCGCCTGGCCTGGACCCGGAATGGGCGAGCCCTGCCGTCGGCGCGGGCGACGCAGTCGATGCCGGTGGCCCGCCCGTCCTCGAACGAGACACGGCGGGCGTCCACGCCCGCCCGCACGCGGGCCCCGGCGGCGACGGCACGCGGCAGGTAGGAGACGTGCACGGCTCGCTTCGCGTCCAGGCGGCAGCCGGACGGACACGAGCTGCACTGGTAGCAACCGCCGGCGTTGCGGCGAAGCGGCTCATGGCTCACACCCAGCGCCTCGGCGCCCTCGCGCAGGAGCTGGCCGTTTCGACCCATGCGCTCCGGGTCGACCGTACGCACCCACATGATCTCCTCCGCCTCCGCGTAGTCGCCGTCGAGCTCGGCGGCCCACTCGATCCCGTGGTCGTCCCGCCAGCCCGCGAGCACGTCGTCGGGGGCCCGGAAGCACGTGCCCGAGTTGATCACGGTGGTGCCGCCGACGGCGCGGCCGACGGGGGTCGGAATCGCGGGGCGCCCTTCGGCGATCGTCAGCCCGCCGTCGCGATACAGAGCCCGCAGCGCAGCGAGCGGCTCGTCCGGATAGTTCGAGCTGTCCATGTACGGCCCGGCCTCGAGAACGAGAACGTCGAGGCCGGCCTCGGCGAGGATCGTGGCGCACGCGGCCCCGCCCGCCCCCGAGCCGACGATCGCGACGTCGCAGTCCTCGCCGCCGGCGGGCGGGCGCAGATCGCCCAGCCCAGCCGGCCCCTCCGTCAGCGGGGGCATGCCGTTGCTGACCTCGCAGCGCATCTCGTATCCGACCGCGGCCCGGACGCCGGCGTCGTTGCCGTAGCCCAGCCCGGCGAGGACCTTCAGGAAGAGGAGCAGATCGGCCGCGTACGGAAAGCGCGATCCCTCCAGTCGCACCAGGAACTCCTGGCGCGCGGCGACGCTCGCCCTACTGAAGCGCCATGGGAACGGCAGCAGCTCGAGCGCCCACAGCGCGAGCTTCACCTGCCGGACGGCGCGATGGGGGAGGCACGAGAGATAGCGGTCGATCGTGGCGACGGTGTCGACCGCTCCATCCGCCTCCGGGTCGCCCGCGCGATCCGGACCCGCCGCCGGTGGAAGGCCGTCGACACCCGGAGCCATCGCCTGGGCGAAGGCGGCCAGGATCCGGCGCTCAGCGGCCCGAAGCCCCGGGGGGCGCCTTCAGGACGGGGCCGCGGGCTCGCCGATGCGGCCCGCGATCGTCCAGAGCAGCAGCGAGACGCCGACCAGGAAGCCGTCGACGATGAAGTTCAGCAGGTAGATGAACACGTCGCTGTCGAAGACGTAGAACCCAAGCGCGGTCAGCGACGAGGCCGTCTTCCCGGCGGCGAGGACGAGCAGAAGCGGCCGGTAGCGGACGACGTCGGCCTGAACGACGGCGCAGATCCCGGCGATGACGACCATGTAGGCGAATCCGAGTGCCAGCCAGAACTTCTCCACGGTCTCCGGTGCCCGGGTGAAGTCGCCGATTTCGTCGCCGAGGTCGGAGATGACGTCGAGGACGCCGTTCGGGACGGCGATGAACAGGATCCCGACGACCGCGAAGCTCACCGCCAGCAGGCGAAGGTTGATGACGACGAATCGCTCCGCCCGGGCCCCGGTCATGCGCGGGCGAGATCCTATCCCGCCGCTACCTAGAATCACCGCATGATCGATCGCGACCAGGTTCTCCACGTGGCGCGGCTCGCGCGCCTCGAGCTGACCGAGCCCGAGCTCGAGCGGATGGCGGGGGAGCTGTCGGGAATCCTCGACCACGTCGAGCGGATGAACGAGCTGGACCTCGAAGGCGTCGAGCCCACCTCGCACGTGGTCGCGCTCGAGAACGTGCTGCGGGCCGACGAGCCGCGGCCGAGCTGGCCGCGCGAGCGGGTCCTCGATCCCGCCCCGGATCCGGACGAGGGGGCATTCCGAGTTCCCTCACCGCAGGCATGAGCGACGTCCTCGAGCTCACGGCAGCGCAGGCCCTGGAGCGGATCTCCGCCGGGGAGCTGGACCGTGACGAGTACTTCGACGTCTACGCGCAGGCGGCTGCCGGCGACGAGCTCGGCGCCTACCTGTGGCGCGCCGAGCCTGGATCGGCGAATGGGACTACGGATGGGCCGCTGGGAGGCGCGCCGGTCGCCGTGAAGGACATCTTCTGCACCGAGGGGATCGAGACCACAGCGGGCTCGCGGATCCTCGAGGGCTATCGCCCGCCGTA
Source organism: Solirubrobacterales bacterium (assembly GCA_035265465.1). Lineage (GTDB taxonomy): Bacteria > Actinomycetota > Thermoleophilia > Solirubrobacterales > 70-9 > AC-56. Next base: position 10,862 of record DATFON010000128.1, read on the forward strand.
CACGGCCATGGCGGTTCGCAAGCTGTCGGAGTCGGGCGGCCGCATCCTCGGCAAGACCAACATGGACGAGTTCGCCATGGGGTCCTCGAACGAGAACTCCGGCTACGGCCCGGTCCGTAACCCGTGGGATCGGGAACGGGTCCCGGGCGGCTCGTCCGGGGGCTCGGCGGCGGCGGTCGCCGGACGGCTCGCGCCGTGGGCCATCGGGACCGACACCGGCGGCTCGATCCGCCAGCCGGCATCGCTCTGCGGGGTGGTCGGGCTGAAGCCCACATACGGAGCGATCTCGCGCTACGGGATGATCGCCTTCGCCTCCTCGCTCGACCAGTGCGGCCCGCTGACCCGCGACGTTACGGACGCCGCGATCCTGCTGCGCGCGATGGAGGGTCGCGATCACTGCGATTCGACCTCGGTGGGCATCGAGGGCGGGGTTGCGCTGCCGTCGCGCACCGACCTCAAGGGACTTCGCTTCGGCGTGCCGCGCGAGCTGTCCGCGGATGCGGAGGGGATCGAGGCGGGCGTTACCGAGGTGTTCGACCACGCGATCGAACAGATCCGCGAGCTGGGGGCGGAGGTGGACGAGTGCGAGCTGCCGCACTCGAGCCACGGCATCTCGGCCTACTACATCCTCGCCCCCGCGGAGGCCTCCGCGAACCTGGCTCGTTACGACGGCGTTCGCTATGGGCTGCGCTCCGCGGCGGCAGCGGACGCCGAGGGCGGACTGGGCGACGGGATCGCCCCCGCCGAGACAGAGCTCGTGTCGATGTACGAGCGAACGCGTGCTGCCGGCTTCGGTGCAGAGGTCAAGCGCCGCATCATGCTAGGCACGTACGCGCTGTCATCCGGTTACTACGAGGCCTACTACGGACGCGCGCAGCGGGTTCGCACAAAGATCGCCCAGGACTTCGCCACCGCTTTCGAGCGCTTCGACTACCTCGTGACGCCGACCTCGCCGACCGTCGCCTTCGAGCTGGGCGCGCGCGCCGAGAACCCGCTGGCCATGTACATGTCCGACTACTGCACGGTCCCGATGTCGCTCGCGGGCCTGCCAGCCGTCTCCATCCCGGCCGGGCTGGCCGCGCCGGATGATGGCGGCTCCGAGCTGCCCGTCGGACTGCAGATCGTCGCGCCCGCATTCGGCGAGACGGGCCTCCTCGACGCAGCCCACGCGGTCGAGGGGGCGATCGGCTTCGATAACGCCCCTCCCGGGAGCCGATCCTGATGGCGTCCCCAAGCGAATACGAGGCCGTGATCGGGCTGGAGATCCACGTCCAGCTCTCGACGAAGACGAAGATGTTCTGCGGGTGCGCGCTGTCGTTCGGCGACGAGCCGAACGTCCATACCTGCCCGGTCTGTCTCGCCCACCCGGGGACGCTCCCGACCGTGAACGAGCGGGCCGTTCGCTACGGACTGCAGATCGCGCTGGCGCTCGAATGTGAGGTGGCGCCCCGGTCGATCTTCCACCGCAAGAACTACTTCTATCCAGACAACCCGAAGGGCTACCAGATCAGCCAGTACGACATTCCCCTGGCGAGCACCGGCCGGCTCGGCGACGTACGCATCCACCGCGTCCATCTGGAGGAGGACGCGGCGAAGATGGTTCACCTGGGCCAATCGGGGCGGATCCATGGCTCCGCGCACTCGCTCGTGGACTTCAACCGCGGGGGAACGCCGCTCGTGGAGATCGTCACCGAGCCCGACTTGAGGAGCCCGGAGGAGGCGCGCGAATGGGCGCAGCTGCTCCGGACGACCGTCAAGCAGCTCGGCGTGTCCGACGTGAACATGGAGGAGGGGAGCCTGCGCGTCGACGCCAACGTCTCGATCCGCCGGAGCGGCGCCGCCGAGCTGGGCACGAAGACCGAACTCAAGAACATGAACAGCTTTCGCTTCCTGGAGCGCGGGATCGCCGCCGAGCTCGAACGCCAGGCGGCGATGCTCGACGGTGGGGAGCAGGTGGCCCAGGAGACCTTCCACTTCGACCCTCGCACCGGCTCGCTGACGCCGTTGCGCTCCAAGGAGTACGCGCACGACTACCGCTACCTCCCCGAGCCGGATCTCGTCCCGCTCGCCCCCACCGAGGAGATGCTGGAGGAGGCGCGGGCCGCGCTGCCGGAGCTTCCCGCACAGCGACGCGAGCGCTACGAGGCCGAGCTCGGGCTCCCCGAGGTGACGGCCCGCCAGCTCGCCTTCGACGTCGAGCTGGCGGAGTACTTCGAGCGGACGCTGGAGGCGGGCGACGGCGCGGAGCCGAGGAAGATCGCCAATTGGGTCACCGGCGAGCTGGTGGCGAGACTCCGCGAGGCCGGCGACGGCGAGGCCGACCCGGCGAGATCCAACGTCACGCCGCAGGCGCTGGCCACGCTCGCCGGGATGGTCGAGGCCAAGCAGGTGACCACGGGCGCGGCGCGCCAGGTGCTGGCCAAGCTTGTCGCCGAGGGTGGCGACCCGGGCTCGATCGTCGAGCGCGAGGGACTCGCCCAGATGTCGGACTCG
>DATFON010000129.1:0-3462 GCA_035265465.1 Solirubrobacterales bacterium
GCCTGCGTCGGTGCTGGCGTGGGCCCGGCGGACATCGACGAGGTCTGGGGCGTGGCGAAGGCCTACGCCACCAGAGTCGGTGCGGGCCCGTTCCCGACCGAGCTCGACGACGACCTTGGTGCATTCATCCGCGAGCGCGGCGGCGAGCGCGGCACGACAACGGGCCGCGACCGCCGCGTAGGCTGGATCGACCTGGTCGGCCTGCGCTACGCGGCCAGGCTCAATCGCCTGTCCGCCCTCGCGGTCACCAAGCTCGACGTGCTCGCGGGAATCGATCCACTCCGGGTCGCCGTCCGCTACCGCTCGAGCGAAGGGGCCCGGCTCGATGAGCTTCCGTACCACCAGTCGGTGCTCCACGCGGCCGAGCCGGAGTACGAGGATCTGCCCGGGTTCGACCCCGACATCGGGGAGTGCCGAAGCGAGTCGGAGCTGCCACCCGAGGCGCGCGACTACCTCGAATTCATCGCCGAGAACGTCGGCGTCCCGATCCGCCTCGTAGGGGTGGGCCCCGGCCGCGACCAGGTCATCTGGATGGGCGAGGCCGAGCGCCACCTGCGCGCGGCGTAGGCGCGCATTCGAGCGGTCCCCGCCAAATAGACTCACGCGCCATGTTCGAGAAGGTTCTGGTCGCCAATCGGGGCGAGATCGCCATCCGCGTCATGCGCACGCTCAAGGAGATGGGAATCGTCTCCGTCGGCGTCTACTCCGAGGCCGATCGCGACGCCCCCCACGTCGGCGAGGCCGACGAGGCGCATCTGCTGGGTCCGCCGGTGCCGGCCGAGAGCTACCTGAACGTCGAGAAGCTGCTCGACACCGCCCGCAAGGCCGGGGCGGGAGCGATCCACCCGGGCTACGGCTTCCTGGCCGAGAACGCGGATTTCGCCAAGGCGTGCGAGGAGGCCGAGATCGTGTTCATCGGGCCGCCGGCCGGCGCGATCGAGGCCATGGGCTCGAAGACACGGGCTCGAGAGCTGATGGCCGATGCCGGGGTCCCGATTGTGCCGGGCACGACCTCTCCGGTGGAGACCGTCGCCAAGGCGAAGAAGGCAGCGAAGGAGATCGGCTATCCCGTCGCGTGCAAGGCCGCCGGGGGCGGGGGCGGCAAGGGCTTTCGGGTGGCCCACTCCGAGGACGAGCTCGAGGACGCCTTCGAGGGCGCCTCGCGGGAGGGCGAGAAGTTCTTCTCGGACCCCACCGTCTACCTGGAGCGCTACCTCGAGGACCCTCGCCACGTGGAGGTGCAGGTGCTCGCCGACTCGCAGGGCAACGTGATCCACCTGGGCGAGCGCGATTGCTCGATCCAGCGGCGCCACCAGAAGCTGATCGAGGAGGCCCCGGCTCCGCACGTGGACGAGGAGATGCGCGAGCGGATCGGGAAGATCGCGACCGACGCGGCGACCGCCGTCGGATACCGCTCGGCCGGAACCGTCGAGGGACTTCAGGTCGGCGACGAGTACTTCTTCCTGGAGATGAACACCCGCGTCCAGGTCGAGCACTGCGTCACGGAGATGGTCACCGGCATCGACATCGTTCGCGAGCAGATCCTCGTCGCCGACGGCGCGGAGCTCTCGGTCGCCCAGGACGACGTGGAGCTTCACGGACACGCGATCGAGTGCCGGATCAACGCGGAGGCCGCGCACAAGAACTTCGCCCCCGCCCCGGGGAGCATCACGACCTACACCGAGCCCGCCGGCCCGGGCGTGCGGGTGGATTCGGGCGTCCGCGCCGGATCCGAGGTGACGCCGCTCTATGACCCGATGGTGGCCAAGCTCATCGCCTGGGACACGGACCGCGAGCGCGCCACCGCGCGGATGCTGCGCGCGCTCGGCGAGTACGAGATTGGCGGGCTCGTGACGCTGATCCCCTTCCACCGGGCGATCCTCGCCACCGATCAGTGGCGAAACGCCGAGACGGCGCGCGACCTCATCGGCGATCGCAAGTGGCTCAAGTCCCTGGAGCCCGAGCCTGAGACACCGCCGGACTCCGTGGCGGATGGCGAGGGGGAAGCCGAAGAGGCGCTGTCTCGGACCTACAAGGTCGAAGTCGACGGGCGTCTGCACAGCGTGAAGGTGATCGGTGCGGCGATGCCGGCCGGCGGAAACCCCGGGGCGGGAGCCGGACTGCGCCGCCCGCCGCGGCGCGAGCGAGCGGCCGGAGGTCCGGCTGGTGGTGGGGCGACCGACGTTCTCGTCTCACCGATCCAGGGCACCGTGCTGAAGGTTCCGGTGAGCAACGGCGACGAGGTCTCCGAGGGGACGCTGATCTGCGTGGTAGAGGCGATGAAGATGGAGAACGAGATCACCACTCATCGCGCCGGCAAGGTCGTCGAGCTCTCGGTCACGGAAGGCGGCTCCGTTGCCGCCGGCGACACGATCGCGCGCATTGAGTGATCAGTCACTTCCCTGGCGCGGGCCGGGGGCCGGCCGCCCGGAGTTGCCGCTTCCGCCCGACAACCTGCCGTTGCGCCGCGACGGCCACTGGCGCAAGCGCTGGCGCTACGTAGGGGCGTTCAGCGACGAGCTGCTGGTATGCGCCGCTCGGATCAACGTGGGTCCGCTCGGGCAGACCTTCTGGGCGATCTGGGATCGCGAGGAACGAAAGCTATGGGAGCGAACGAAGCTTCTGATGCCGGGGGCGCGCGGCGACGTGTGGACCGAGGGACGAGATGGCGACGGCCTTATCCTTCACAGTGAGGACGAGGGATCGGTCGTCCGTATCGAGGCCAAGCATTCCGACTTCGGACAGGTGCGGGCGTTCCTTCGATTCGGCGGCGGCCGCTGGGTCGAGGTCGTCTGCCCGACTGACGACGGCCAATACGTCTGGACCCGAAAGCGAGTCGACGTCCCCGTCGACTGCGACGTGCGCCTGGGTTCGCGGCGCCTCGAGGTGACGGCTCGCGGGGTCGAGGACGAATCGGCGGGGTACCACCCCCACCACACGGTCTGGAGCTGGTCCGCCGGAGTGGGAACGGCGGCCGACGGGCGGTCGGTCGGCTGGAACCTCGTCAGCGGCATCAACGACCCGGCCGAGTCCTCCGAACGGGCGATCTGGGTCGACGGCGAGCCGACCGAGCCCGGGCCGGTGGAATTCGACGGCTTGGACGGGATCCGGTTCGACGACGGCTCGCGGCTCGACTTCGCCGGTGAGTGCGAGCGGCACATGCAGGAGAACCGCCTACTGGTCAGCTACTCGTACCGGCAGCCGCTCGGCGCGTTCTCGGGGACGCTGCCTGGGGGGATCGTGCTGGCCCGCGGCCTTGGGGTCATGGAGTACCACGACGCCCACTGGTAGAGCCTCACCCCGGATACACGCTTGCCACCTGCCAGCGCCACGGCGGTTCCTCGTCAGTCGGAAAGTCGTAGTGGTCTCGACCGTAGAAGGTTTCCAGCGGAACGAGGACGGGATTGGCGCTCTCCAGGAGCGGCGTCGACGCGTATCGCTCGAGGTCGGCGGAGGACGCGC
>DATFON010000130.1:0-5817 GCA_035265465.1 Solirubrobacterales bacterium
GGGGCGCTAGTGGCGGATCGTGATCACGTCGCCGTCGCGAACCACGTAGTCGCGCCCCTCGGTCCGCAGGAGCCCTCGCTCGCGGGCCTCGGGGTAGCCGCCGGCGTCGACGAGCTCTCGCCACCCGATCACCTCAGCGCGGACGAAGCCGGCCTGGATGTCGCCGTGGACCCTGCCGGCCGCGTCCCAGGCGGTGAGGCCGCGCTCGAGCGCCCGCGCCCGCGCCTCGCTGCCGGGATGCGCCGTGAAGAAGGTGACCAGTCCCAGCAGGTCGTAGGCGGCGCGCACCAGTCGCTCGAGACCCGACTCTGCGAGGCCAAGGCCGGCACGAATCTCGGCGCATTCCTCCGCCGGAAGCTCGGCCAGCTCCGCCTCGATCCGCGCGCTCACCGCGATGCATGGAGCTTCGCCCGCGTGCTCGACGAGCTCCGGGGGCGGCTCGGCCTCGCCCTCGTCAACGTTGGCCACGTAGAGCATGGGCTTGGCGGTCAGCGCATGAAGGCTCCCCGACGCGTCGGGAGCCAGTGCCGGCGGCGACACCGTGCTCGCGGGCTCCCCGCGGCCCAGCGCCTCGACGACCTGCTCCAGCCATTGGCGCTCGGCGACGAGCTCCTTGGCGCCGGACCCCGCCTGCTTGCGGACCCTTTCGAGCCGGCGCTCGGCCTGCTCCAGGTCGGCCAGGTAGAGCTCGGCCTCGATCGTCTCGGCGTCGGCGACCGGATCGACGCGACCGTCCGGGTGCGGGACGGCCTCGTCGCCGTGGACCCGAACCACCTGGCAGATCGCGTCCGTCTCGCGGATCTCGGCGAGAAAGCGATTGCCCAGCCCCTCTCCGGTCGACGCCCCGCGCACGAGGCCGGCGATGTCGTGGAACTCGATCGTCTCCGGGACCAGCGGGCTGGCACCGGTCGCCGCCGCCACCGGCGTCAGACGCTCATCCGGCACCTCGACGATCGCGACATTCGGCTTCACCGTGGTGAACGGATAGCCGGCCGTCTCGGCGGCGGCGCTGGTGAGCGCGTTGAAGAGAGTCGTCTTGCCCGCGTTGGGCAGCCCGACGATCCCGATCTTCACTGAGAAGCGGGAGGGCCGGCGGCAGGCCTCGGGACTTGGGCTTCTGTCCCGCGGTCGCGTGCTCCATTGACGGAGGCCTCGTGCTGTCGCTTGGCGCCGCTGGCGACCAGGTCGATCAGCCGTTCCTCGATGCCCGGCTCGTCCAACCGAGGGATCGCCCGGCCCAACAGCGCTCCCAGGAACACTCCGGCGATGACGTCGGACGGGTAGTGCATGCCCAGGTACGGTCGTGTGAGGCAGATCGCTGCGGCCAGGGAGTAGACGAGCCCGCGCCACTCCGGGGCGACCCGCCCCAGTGCCGTTGCGGCGGCCACCGAGGAGGTGGCGTGGGCAGAGGGAAAAGAGAGCTTGCTGGGGGCCCGGGCGAGGGGCGGATGCTCCTCGATGAGGGGGCGGTCCCGCCCCACGACGACCTTGACCGCGTAATTCACGCCGATCGCCGCGGGACCTACACCGGTCGCAGCCAGCCAGCGGCTGCGACGCCGCGGATCACTCGCCGCCCCCGCAAGGCCGATCGTCACCCATATGGCGGCCCATTCGCCCGCGACGCCCAGCGTCCGCATCGCGCTTTCGACCGGCTCGCGGTGACCCCGCGTCCGCAGTAGCCACAGCGCGCTCTGATCGAGCCAGCCAACAAACCCAATCAGCCCCGGCTTGCGAATCGGGGGCCCGACCGTCCGCCTGCGCACGATCGGCAGGCGGACCCTCCGCACTCGGCGACGCTTTCGTCGTGCCTTCAGCACCGCTCGAGGATATTCCGTGACGCTCAAAGCTCGCGCCGAAATGCCTTCAACGCCGCCGCGCCCGCTCGCGTCCGCAGGCCGCGCTCGCGCCAGCCGGCCGGGTCGATCTCGTTCGACTGCGTCAGATCTGCGGCGAAGCTCTCGCGCAGCAACTCCGCGAAGTGCTCGCTCCAGACACACAGCGTGACCTCGTCGTGAAGCTGGAACGAGCGGTTGTCGAAGTTCACCGTCCCAACGGATGCCCACGCCTCGTCGACGACCATCGTCTTCGCGTGCAGCATGGTGGGCTCGTACTCGAAGATGCGCACCCCGGCGGCAAGCAGCTCCTCGTACGACGCCTGACCGGCCGTCCGCACCAGTGGCTTGTCCGTGTGGGCCCCGGGGACGAGCACCCTCACTTCGACCCCTCGCTGGGCCGCACGCACCAGAGCCTCGGTGAAGGCCGGGCGCGGCACGAAGTACGCGACCGTGAGGTCGATCGAGCGCGACGCCGACGCGATCGCCAGGTAGTAGAGGGCCTCCACGTTGGTGTCCCCGACGTTGGACTTCGAGCGCACGAGCAGCATTCGGCCACTCCCGGCGTCCGCGGCGAGATGCGGGAGATAGTCGTCACCGCCCAGCACCTCGCCAGTCGACTCGAGCCAATGCTCCGCGAAGCATCCCTGCATGCCGCGAACGACGGGCCCACGTACGCGTACGTGCGTATCGCGCCAGTGGTCCGGGTCCTGAGCATCCCCGGTCCACTCCCGCGCGATGCCGACGCCCCCGGTCATGCCGACCCGGCCGTCGGCGATCAGGAGCCGCCGATGAGTTCGATTGGCGAGCCGTCTGACGGCATAGAGCTTCGGAGGACGGAAGCGCACGATCTTGACTCCGTGATCGGCCATTCGGTCGAAGACCCCCGGTTCGATGAGCGCAGATCCCAGCGCATCGAGGATCACGTGGCACCGGACGCCCGCAGTCGCTCTCTCGCAGACGGCGTTGGCCACCTCGGTGGCGATCTCCCCCTTCCAGTAGACGTAGGTCTCGAGCGTGAGGGTGCGCTCGGCGGAGCGGATCGTCTCGAGCATGGCTGGGAATATGCGATCGCCGTTGATCAGGAGCTCGACGTCGTTCCCGTCGGAGATCGGCGACCCGGTCAGGGCCTCGGCCGCGCGAACGAAGTCGGGCGAGTCGACCTCGAGATCCGCCTTGAGGTCGTAGCCGAACGCTCCCTCCCGCCGGTGCCGGAGGCTGTCGGCCGCGTACCACCCGATCCCACCGATGACAATGGCGGCCGGCCACGCAAAGCGACTTGCGCGGGCCGTCGCGCCCGGTCGGTCGTCTCCGAGCCACGATGTGCGATGGAGTCTCATCCGACAACGACCTCGAAGGCCTGAGGCAGGGCCGTGAACGTCTCACTACCGGCCCGGAGCACCTCGCCGTCGACGTTATACGTGCTCTCGTCGGGCACCTCGAGCTCGATTCGCCTGCCTCGGAAAGATCGGACACCCTGCTGGGACTCGAGGCTTCCCAGCCTTAGGCCGAAGGCGCGGACAGCGAGCGTGGGGCGCGGTGTCGCCTGGACCACGACGGCGTCCAGAGCGCCATCGACCGGATTCGCCCCGACGCTTGCGCCGGCGCCGAACGCTCCGGTGCAGGCGACGGTCACCTGCCACGCAAGCCCCGCGAACACCTCCGACTCGTCGCACCGCAGCCCACACTCGATCGGCTTCGCGGTCAGCCCGGCCCGAACCGCACCGAGTGCATAGGCCAAGGGGCCCAGCAGCCGCTTCCAGCCGCGGGCCTTGCGCGCGGCGATGGGCGGAAGACCGACGCTGGCGACATTGACGAACGGCCGCTCTCCCATCCGGCCCAGGTCAAGGGATCTCGTACGGGTGCCGTGGACCGCCAGGCGGCAGGCGGCCGTGAGCTTGTCGGGCAATCTCAGGACGCGCGCGAAGTCGTTCGCGGTTCCCACCGGGACCACCGCGAGCGGCACCCTGGCTTGGGCCGCGGCAGTAGCTGCGTCGCCGATCGACCCGTCGCCACCTGCGACGACGATGCGACGAGCGTTTGACCGCGCCGCGCGCTGCCACTCCGACAGCGGGTACAGATCGACTTCGGCGCCGAGAGCGCCGAGCTCGTCCCGCACTCGATTGGCCTCCCCGGTTCCGGAATCCGGGTTGACGAGGAGCACGATCGGCATCATCCGCCGGGACGCCGCGTGGGACGGTTGAGCCATGCGTTCTCCCCTCTCGCCTCCTTGCCGGTGGGCGTCTACCCCGGTGGCGTGACCGAAAAACGGCGCCGGACCGGCGGTAGGGCAGAATCCCCTCATGGCGGCGACCCTGGTTCCGGGATACCAGCACGTGCCCGGCAATCACTGCGGCTCGACCGCGCTGCGAAACCTCCTCGCCTTCCACGGGCTCGAGATGTCCGAGGAGATGGCCCTGGGCCTGGGCGCCGGAATCAGCTTCTACTACGTGGCCCTCGAGGGATCGTCGCCCTCGCGCTTCACCAACGGCCGCACGGGGCGACTCGAGGACCAGTTCGTCGAGCTGACGGGCGCGCCGCTTCGCCTCGAGACCTTCGGGGACCCGGACGCGGCGTGGGACGCAGCGCGAAGCGCGATCGACTCGGGCCGGCCCGCGATCCTAATCACCGACCTCTACTACCTGGATCACTACGGCAGCTCCGCGCACTTCCCCGGACACGCGGTCGTCCTCGCCGGCTACGACTCCGAGGTCGCATATCTCTCCGACACCGCGTTCGACGAGCTCCAGACGACTCGGCTCGAGGGGCTGGCCCAGGCGCGCCACGGCGATCACCCGGTGTTCCCGCTCGCCGGCCACATGTTCACGGTCCCCGACGGATCGGAGGTTCGCGATCTGTCAGCCGCCGCGCCCGCGGCGATCGCGCGATGTGCCCGCGGGATGCTCGAGCCCGAGCTGGGCGACTTCCAGGGACTGCCCGCGCTCCGCCGGTTCGCTGCGGAGGTTGGCGGCTGGCCGGAGGAAGCCGAGGACTCCCGGTGGTGCGCGCGTTTCCTGTACCAGGTGATCGAGCGCCGCGGTACCGGCGGCGGCAACTTCAGGCTCATGTACTCGCGCTTCCTCGAGGAGGCCGGATACGAGGAGGCGGCCCTCGCCGCCGAGGCGGCCGCAGCCTGGAGCTCCCTCGGGGCGGCAGCGCTGGCAGCGAGCGAACCGGAGGTGCCCGTCCCCGGGCTCTGGTCAAACGTCGCCGGCGAAGCGGCCTGGGTCCTGGAGACCGAGGAGCAGCTCTGGGAACAGCTCGCCGCTTAGGTCTGCGCGTGCGCCATCGGGTCCGGGGCGCCCAATTCCGAGATCGCCGGGGCCTCGTAGAGGTTGCCCGGGCAGCCACCGATCGCCAGTAGTCGAATCCCTTCGTCACCCGGCCAGATCATTCGCCTCGTCCCGGGACTCACGCGCACCATCGTCTCCGTGTCGAGCGGATGGCGTTCGCCCTCGATCTCGATCTCCGCCGAGCCGCGAAGCGCCAGGTAGACCTCCTCCTGGCCGTCCTCCGAGTGGTCGTGCTCGGGGTAACCGTCGTAGCCCGCCGGGATGTCCATCACCTGGAGTCCGAACGAGTTGACGCCGAGCTCGGCTCGCGCCCGTTTGAACGAGCCCTGGTAGATGGCCTCCATTTCGTCAATCCTCTTCACCGCGTAGTCGGACACCGTTGCTCCTTTCGGAATGGGGGATTGTCCCGGGCACTCTAGCGCACGAACGTTCGTGCGGGACGCCGAGTATGATCACCCTCTGATGCCATCGACCGCCGCCACCCGGGCTCGCCGCGGGAGGAAGTTGGGCCGCACGCGCGAGGCGATCCTCGACCGCGCGGTCGACCTCGCATCGACTCAGGGCCTGGAGGGGCTGACGATCGGCCGGTTGGCGGCCGACCTGGGGATGAGCAAGAGCGGCCTCTTCGGCCACTTCGGCTCCAAGGAGGAGCTGCAGCTCGCCTCGGTCGAAGTGGCCTCGACACGGTTCGT
>DATFON010000131.1:0-13907 GCA_035265465.1 Solirubrobacterales bacterium
GCCAAGGAGCCCCGTCGTAGCGCTCGATGACCGGTCCGGGAGGGGGAGGGACGGGGCAGAATTCATCCGTCTCGACGACGGTTCCGGGAAACAGCCGGGCGAACGGATCCTCGCCGAAGCGCGACGCGCTCCGGGCCACCGTGACCGCCCCGGCGCAGCGGCTCGCGTCCAGGGCGAAGGTCGACAGACACACGAAGTCGTCGCCGAGGAGGCCTATCCACCACGCCAGGGCATCCCTGCGCGCCTGCTGGACCTCGGGCTCGTCGAACCGAAGCGCGGCGCGGGGATCGACCGAGGCGCAGACGTGCGCCACCGCCGCCACCGGGTCGCCGGTCACGCAACGAGCATCGATCCGCAACCGCCTGCCCGGCCCGTTCGGCCCGGCCGCAAGCCGCTCGCCGTCGAAGGTGACGTAGGCGAACGGCAGCTCACCCCTCACTCCTCCGGCACCTCCCAGTCGGCGCGAATCCGCCGGGTGATCTCGCGCATGTCGCGCCGAAGCTCCTCCATGGTCGCCCGACCCCAGAACCAGTAACCGTTGTACGCGCGGTGGATCTCGAGATCCGGGAAGAGCGTGAAGGCGGCGGGACGGTATGGATCGTGGACTGAGTCGGTCGACTCGCGAAGCGCGAGTCGCTCCAGCCAGCGGCGATCGGCATCCGACAGGAATGTGAACCGGGCGCCGAGCCCCGCGCGAAACGCCGACTGCAGCTCCGGGGAATCCACGCTCACCACGACGATTCGCGCGTATGCCACCTCGAACTCCTCCTGGATCCTGCACAGCTGCCGCATGTAGCGCTGCTCCTTCGGGCACCACCAGCCCCGCGACGTGAGCAGCGCCACGGGATCGGAGCCCGCCAACTCCGACAGGGTGCGCTCACGCCCGGTGTGGTCCGGGAGGTCGAGATCGGGAAAGCGCGCGCCGGGGGCGAGATCGAGGGCGCCCACTACTCGCCTCGGTCGCGCCACCCGCGAAACGACTCGAGCAGCGCCGCCCGACGCTCCGGGGCGATCGACTCGAGGGTCAGGCTCCCGGTCACCGCGATCGTCTCTCGAAACTGCTCGACATAGTCGGCGCAGTAGGGGCACTCTTCCAGGTGAGCCTCGAACCGGCGCCTGTCGTCCTCGCCAAGGGTCCCCTCCAGATACTCGGTGACGACCTCCACCAACTCGTTGCAGGCCATCTCATCGATCTGGGTCACTCAGCAGCTCCGTTTCGGCACCTGATTCGCGGGGGTCGCGTATCTGAGGTCCGGCGGCGCCCCCACTCGTTACAGGGAGGAGTTGTAACGCCGGGGCCCCTGACCCGACGTAAGCCCCCGAGCCCAGCCACCGGAGGTGAAGAGCGCATGACCGAGACCGCAACGACCACGATCGACGCCCAGCGCGACTCGCAGGACCGGGGGGACTTCCTCCCCGTCGCCGAATACGGCCTGCTCGCCGACTGCAATTCGGCCGCTCTCGTCAGCCGTGACGGCTCGATCGACTGGCTGTGCATGCCCCGCTACGACAGCCCAGCGATCTTCTCGCGAATCCTCGACCCCAAGGCCGGGCATTGGTCTATCCGGCCGTCTGGGTCCTTCGAGGCGACGCGTCGCTACCTCCCCGGGACCCTCGTGATCGAGACGACCTTCACCACCGAGACCGGAAGCGTGCGCCTGGTCGACGCGATGGCGTTCGCCGAGGGTCAGCGCGGACACAGGCTCGGATTCGATGCTCCGCACGAGGTGCTGCGCTCCTTGGAGGGGATCTCCGGGCGGGTCGAGCTCGAGATGGAGCTTGCACCCCGCGGCGAGTACGGCCTCGTGATGCCGCTCTTCCGCTCCGAGGACGGCGGCGGGCGAACCTTCGGCGGTCCCGGTCGCGTGGCGATCCGGTCCGAAGTGCCCACCGACCTCACCGACGCCACCATGACCGCCTCGTTCGAGGTCGGCGAGCGCGAGACGGTGGGCTTCGCGATGCGCTGGATCCCGGTGGAAGAGGCCGATCCGGTGCCGCCCACGGACGCCGATCGGGTGCCCGAGCGAGTGGCCGACGTCGTCGAGGCATGGCGCACGTGGGAGGCAGAGCACGACATCTACGAGGGTCCGCACAAGGACCTGGTGCGCCAGAGCTCCAGGGTTTTGAAGGGGCTGACCTACCGCCCGACGGGCGCGATCGTCGCCGCCCCGACAACCTCGCTGCCCGAGACGGTCGGCGGGGAGCGGAACTGGGACTACCGCTTCTCGTGGATCCGCGACTCCAGCCTGACGATCGAGGCGCTCTACATCGGCGCCTGCTCGGACGAGGCCGCGGAGTTCGTCTCCTTCATGACCAGCTCCGCCGGCGGGCGCGCGGGCGAGGGGTCCCTCCAGATCATGTACGGCATCGGCGGCGAGCACGACCTGTCGGAGCGCTCGCTGTCGCATCTCCGGGGGTGGCGTGATTCGAGCCCTGTCCGGGTTGGAAACGGCGCCTGGGATCAGGTGCAGCTCGACGTCTACGGCGAGCTCTTGAACTCGCTCCATCTCTACAGCGAGCGGCTCGGCGAGCTGCATCCCGAGATTCAGGCGTTCGTCGCCGACCTGGCCGACACCGCGGCGCGCCGGTGGCACGAGACCGACTCGGGCATGTGGGAGATGCGGGGCGACCCTCGCCACCATCTCTCCTCGAAGGTCCTCTGCTGGACCGCGCTCGACCGCGCGATCAAGCTCGCGCCGTCGCTGGGCGAGCACGCGAAGGTGGACGAGTGGACGGTGGCCCGCGACGAGATCCGCGAGGCCGTGCTCGAGCGCGGCTGGAGCGAGAAGCGCCAGGCCTACGCGCAGTCGTTCGACTCCGACGAGCTCGATGCGGCGCAGCTCCTGATGCCGATCCTCGGATTCCTCCCGGCCACGGACGAGCGAATGCGCTCCACGATCGAGGCGATCGCCCGCGACCTGACCGAGGACGGCCTGGTGCTTCGGTATCGGAACGAGGAGGGGCTCAACGCCGACGGCCTGACCGGCGAGGAGGGCACGTTCGTGATCTGCTCCTTCTGGCTCGTCAACTGCCTGGCACAGGCGGGAGAGGTCGAGCGGGCCGAGCAGCTCTTCGACCAGCTGGCCGGCTACGCGAACGACCTTGGCCTGCTCGCTGAGGAGATCGACACCGCCAACGACGAGCAGCTCGGCAACTTCCCGCAGGCATTCAGCCACATCGGGTTGATCACGGCGGCCTACGCCATCGACAAGCAGAAGGGGATGGTCGAGTGAGCGCCTCCGACTACGACGTCATCGTCATCGGCGCCGGGCCCGCCGGCGAGCACTGCGCCGGGCACCTCGCCGACGGCGGCCTGCGCGTGGCGCTCGTGGAGCGCGAGCGCCTCGGCGGCGAGTGCGACTACTGGGCATGCATCCCCTCGAAGACCCTGCTCCGCCCCGGCGAGGCCCTCGAGGCCGCCCGCGAGGCACCCGGAGCACGCGAGGCGGTGAACGGCCGCGTGGACGCGAAGCAGGCCTTCGAGTGGCGGGACTTCATGGTCTCCGGGTACGACGACTCCGGCAAGGAGGCCTGGCCGAAGAGCAAGGGGATCGACATCCTCCGGGGACCGGGCACCATCGCCGGGCCAGGCCGCGTGGCCGTCGGCGACACGGAGCACACGACCGAGCACATCGTGATCGCCACCGGCTCCGAGCCCGTGATCCCGCCAATCGAGGGGCTGCGCGAGCTCGACGGGCTGTGGACGAATCGCGAGGCCACCGCCATGACCGAGGTGCCGAAGCGTCTGGTCGTGCTCGGCGCCGGGCCGGTCGGCGTGGAGATGGCCCAAGCGGCCGCCCGCATGGGTGCCTCCGTGGCGGTGGTGGAGGGAATGGAGCATGTCCTCCCCCGCGAGCCGAAGCCGCTCGGCGACGCGCTGGGCGAGGCGCTCGCCGCCGAAGGGATCGAGCTGTGCTTCGGCCAGCTCGCCTCCGGCGCCCGGCACGAGGACGGCGAGTACGTGATCGAGTTCCCCGAGCGCTCGCCGCTGCGCGGTGACCGCCTACTGGTGGCCACTGGCCGCCGCCCCCGGGTGGACGAGCTCGGACTGGACACCGTCGGCGTCGAGCCCGAGCGCCAGGGGATCCCGGTGGATGCCCGCATGAACGCGGGTGATGGCATCTGGGCGATCGGCGACGTCACCGGCATCTGGCCGCTCACCTACATGGGCAAGTACCAGGGTCGCGTCGCCGCCGCAAACATCCTCGGTGACCGGCGGGAGGCGAACTACGACGCCGTGCCGCGCGTGGTCTTCACCGATCCCCAGGCCGCCTCGGTGGGAGAGGCCGACGGACCGCTCACCGCCACCGCGCAGCTGGCGGATGTCCCGCGCACCGCGACCTACACCCGCGACTACGACTCCAAGCCGGGCTTCATGACGCTCGTCTCCGATGGCGAACGGATCACCGGCGCGTACGCTCTCGGTCCCGAGGCCGGGGAATGGCTGCAGCAGGCGACGGTCGCGATCCGGGCGGGGGTTCCGCTGGAGGTCATGAACGACGTCATCCAGCCCTTCCCCACCTTCTCGGAGGTCTTCCTGCACGCGCTCACCGAGCTGGGCGCCAAGGTGCCGGCTGCGGCTTAGCCTAACCCCATGAACGGCACACGCCAGTGCCGGCGCCGTACGGCACCGGCCTAGAACACATGGCCAACCTTGGCCCCTCGGTCGGCTGGGGACTCGCCGTCGCGGCGAGCCTCCTGGCCGGCGGCACCATCGCCGCCCTCCTCAAGCTTCCGGAGAGGCTCGCCGCGCTCATCACGGCCTTCGGCGGAGGCGTCCTGCTGGCCGCGATCGCGCTGGAGCTAGTCCCGGAGGCCGACTCGCGCGCCGGTCTCGTGCCCACCGCGCTGGGACTCCTGGCGGGAACGCTGATCTTCGTGGCCGCGGACGCATATCTGAGCCGCGACGAGGAGATGATGGAGATGCGCCGCTCCGGCCATGCCGCTGCGGCGGGACGGGAGATGTCGATGCCGTCGGTCCGCGACGGTGCTGCACGGGGCGAGTCGATCGCCGTCGGGATCTTCGTCGACGGCGTTCCGGAGTCGATCGCCCTCGGCTTGACGATCGCCGAGGGGGGCGTCGGATTGGCGCTCCTGGTGGGCGTCCTCGTCGGCAACGTCGTGGAGTCCTACGGGGCCGCACAGCCGATCATCGCCAGCGGCCGCTCGCGACGGTTCGCTCTGACACTCCTGGCGGCGATCGGGCTAGCGCTCGCATTCGCGACGGTCCTCGGCGGGACCGTGCTCGCCGACGCGAGCGACACCCTGATCGGCACCGCGGAGGCGATTGCCGCGGGGGCGGTGCTCGCCGTCGTCTCGATCTCGGTGATCCCGTACGCCTTCGAGAAGGTGAGCGGCGAGGTCGCGATCGCGATGGTCCTGGGCTTCATCGGCGGCTACCTGCTGAGCTAGATCCGTAACGGATCAGGTCCTGGCCGGACTGAACCGGGTGAGTCAGGCGAGTCCCATCCGCAGCCTCAGCTCCGAGACCGAGCGCGCCTCATTCCTCAGTCACGACGCGGCGTTCGGAGCTGTCCTCGGAGACGCGCCTCGCCTGGCTCGAGTGCTTTCCACGGATGCCCACGAGGGCCCCGTCTACGTTCCCGGCGAGGACGCCCTCTACTTCACCACCCTCCCTGAGCCGGGTCAGGTGCCAGCGCCCGGCTTTCCCAAGGTTCAGGTGAAGCGCATCGCCCTCGACGGCGAACGCTTCCCCCTCGAACCCGACCGCGTCTCGACCGTCCGCCAGGACGCGAACGTGGCGAATGGCATGGCCCTCGACCTCGAGGGACGCCTGCTGGCCTGCGAGCAGGGCACGCGATCGCAGCATGCCGCCGTCACCCGCACCGACCGGCGAAGCGGTGCGGTCGAGACGCTGGTCGACGAGTGGGGCGGTCTGCGGCTGAACTCCCCGAACGATGTCGTGGCGAAGAGCGACGGCACCGTCTGGTTCACGGATCCGAGCTACGGCCACCTGCAGGGCTTTTGCCCGGAGCCCCAGATCGGCGACTACGTGTACCGGCTCGATCCCGGCAGCGGCCACCTCTCGGTGGTCGCGGACTCCTTCGACAAGCCAAACGGGCTCGCGTTCTCCCCGGACGAAAGCGTCCTGTACGTCGGCGACTGCGGCGCGAACCAGGAGGCGGGGAGCTATTACCCGGGCCGCCCGCACCACATCAAGGCGTTCGACGTCATCGATGGTCGCCGGCTCGTGGGCGAGCGCCTCTTCTGCGTCACGACGCCGGGCTTTCCCGACGGCATCAAGGTCGATTCGGACGGACGGGTGTACGCGTCGTCGTCCGGCGGCGTGCAGGTGTTCTCGCCTGAGGGCGACCTGATCGGCGAGATCGCGCTCCCAGGCGCAGTCAACTTCACCTTCGGCGGCCCCGATCGCAACGTCCTGCTCGTAACGACGGACGACGCGATCTGGGCGGCCGTGATTCAAGCAACCGGACCATCGAGAGTGAGAGGAGTCTGACCAATGGCCATCGTCAGGACGCGAAGGACCATCGACAATGCCGGTGCGGATGCCGTGATCGCCGCTGCCGAGCGCCACGCCAACGACAACGGCTACCGGGTCGTGATCGCAGTCGTCGATCCTTCGGGTGAGCTGGTCGCGATGCATCGCACGGAGGGTGCCCAGGTCGCGAGCTCACGTGTCGCCGTCGACAAGGCGCGCACCGCCGCGATCTTCATCCGCCCAAGCCGCGAGATGGAGGATCAGGTGAGCGGCGGGCGGCTTGGCGCGCTGGCGCTGCACGGCGCCTCGTGCCTGACCGGCGGCATCCCCCTGAAGGTCGACGGCGAGGTCGTGGGCGCGGTCGGAACGAGCGGCGAGACCCCCGACCAGGACGAGTCCTGCTCGATCGCCGCCGCCGGGACCAACTTCTCGACCACCGAGTTCGAGGACCTGACCCAGGAGGGCGCCCGGCTGGCCGCCGAGGCGGCCGCCGAGGCGGCCGCGGAGCGCGGCGTCGCTCCGGTGGTCTCGGCCGTGGACGCGGGAGGAGCATTGGTCTACCTGCACCGCCCCGACGCAGCCCAGGTGGCGAGCGTCGAGGTGACCACCGACAAGGCCCGCACCGCCGCCATCTACCGTCGTCCGAGCAAGGACTTCGAGGACCAGGCGTCCAGCGGGCGCGCGTCGGCGCTACACCTCGCTCGCTCGGTGCCCCTCCAGGGCGGCATCCCGATCGAGCACCGCGGCGAGGTGGTGGGCGCGATCGGCGTCAGCGGCGCATCCTCGGCCGACGAGGACAACGAGCTGGCGATGATCGGCGCCCAGGCTGCCACGTCCGCGGCCGACGAGTCGGCGAAGGTCGGTGCCTGATGGCCGCCACGGAGACAATCGTGAAGGCGAGCCGGCTCCCGGGGCCGACGGAGCTCCTCCCGGGCTGCCCCGACGCGGTCGTCGACCTCCAGACGGACGACGGCACCGCCCTGGTGGACGCCCGGTGGCGCTACGCGGACGCGGAGGTACGCGAGATCGACTTCGTCGAGGTCGGCTCGGAGGCCGACCCGCTGGGGCCCGGCGAGGTGCCGAACCGCACCTACGACGTGGTGCCGCACGCCCAGGCGCCTGACTTCGACGACTCGGGCTGGCGCGAGCTCGCCCCGAGCGAGACCATGCGCCGCCTGGGCAACGGGCGGGTCTCGTTCAACTGGTACCGGGTCGCGGTCACGGTTCCCGAGCGGCTCGGCGACTTCGACCCGACCGGATCGACGGTCGTGTTCGAGGTGGTCGTGGACGACTATGCCGAGGTCTGGGTGAACGGCGAGCTGCCGCTCGTGCTCGGCCTCACAGGCGGCCAGGTGGTCGGCGGCTTCAACGCCCCAAATCGCGTCGTGCTCACCCGCGATGCCCAACCCGGGCAGCGGTTCGCGATCGCGGTGTTCGGCGTCAACGGCCCGATCTCGACCTCGCCGGAGAACTACATCTGGATGCGCACCGCGACGCTCGATTTCTACGCGCCCGAGCGCGCGTCATTCGCCGAGCCGGCGGACCTGCGTGTGGAGCGCGACTCGGCTGGGGTGGATGAGATCGTCACGGCGGACACCGAGCTCGAGCGCGTCGCCGGCGGATTCGACTTCACCGAGGGACCGGTGTGGTCGCCGGAGGGCGCCCTGCTGTTCAGCTCGCCGAACACGAACGCGATCTACCGGCTCGACCCCGACGTGGGCAAGGTCACGGTGTTCCGCTCCAAGAGCGGCTACACGGGCGTCGACATCGGCCGCTACGCGCAGCCCGGGTCGAACGGGCTCACGTTCAGCCCCGACGGCCTGCTGACGATGTGCCAGCACGGCAGCCGCCGGCTGGTCCGCGTGAACCCGCACGGCGACATCACGGTGCTGGCGGACTCCTATGACGGCAAGCGGCTGAACAGCCCCAACGACCTCGTGTACCGCTCGGACGGAACGCTCTACTTCACGGATCCCCCGTTCGGGCTGCCGGACGTCTTCGACGATCCGGACAAGGAGCTCGAGTTCAGCGGCGTGTTCTCTGCGCGTGACGGTGAGGTGCGCCTCGTGACCGATGAGCTCGAGGGCCCGAACGGACTCGCCTTCTCGCCCGACGAGCGCTACCTCTACATCGGCAACTGGGATCCCGATCGCAAGGTCGTGATGCGCTACGAGGCCGGCGCCGGCGGGGAGTTCGGCGGCGCCGGCGAGGTGCTCTACGACATGACCGATGCCCCGGGCGAGGACGCGATCGACGGGCTCAAGGTGGACGTGGCGGGGAACCTCTACGTCTGCGGCCCGGGCGGCGTCTGGATCATCTCGCCGCAGGGCGAGCGCCTGGGACTCCTGGGCCTGCCCGAGGAGCCTCACAACCTGGCATGGGGCGGCGAGGACGGGCGCACTTTGTACGTGACCGCGTTGACCAGCGTCTACCGGATGCGCCTGGGTATTTCCGGCATCCGGCCGACGTGACGTCGACGACACAAGGAAGGAGACACCGATGAGCAAGAACCTCGAGCCCGGGACCACGATTCCCGACTTCGAGCTCCCCGACGAGAACGGCGACATGCACCGCCTCTCGGAGATCCAGGGCGACGGCATGCTGGTGCTGCACCTGAGCCGCGGCGAGCACTGCCCCCGCGAGCGGATGCACCACCGCGAGATGCTGCGCTTCTACGAATGGTGCTCGCTCGCGTTCACCGAGCTCGTCAGCCTGATGCCGAACACGCAGCACGACGTCCTGAGGCTCAAGATCGGCACGGGAGCGCACTGGACGTTCCTGGCCGACGAGGACCTCGAGGCACAGCGGCACTTCGACATCCGCGAGTACACCGACATGCACCACGACAACGCCGTCGTGCCCCACACGCTGATCCTCTCGCCCGGTCTTCGGATCGCGAAGGTCTACGTGGGCTATTGGTTCTGGGGCCGCCCAACGCCGGAGCAGCTCTGGCTCGACCTCCAGGAGCTGTCGAGCCGGATGAAGGACGACTTCGACCCGACCACGCCCGAGGCCCGGGCGCAGTGGGAGGCAAGTCAGGCGCCGGCGCCCGCCTGAGCGCATGTCCTCGTTTCGCCGGGCGGTTTGGCTGTTCCCGGTCGCCTTCGCCGCGCACGTGCTGGAGGAGGCGCCCGGGTTCACAGCCTGGGCGAGGCGGCATGGCTCGAGCGGCTATACGCAGGCCGACTTCATCCGCAACAACGCCCTCGGGCTCGCGATGACCCTCGCCGGGACCTGGCTCGTGTCTCGGGCGCCGAGCCGCCCGGCGGTGTTCGGCTACTTCGCGATCGTGCTGACCCAGCAGGCGCTGTTCAACACGCTCTTTCACTCGGGGACGACCGTGGCGTACCGCGAGTACTCGCCCGGGCTCGCCACCGCCGTCGGCGGCTTCCTGCCGCTGTGGTGGCATCTGAGCCGGCTGGCCCGGCGCGAGGGCCTCATCTCAGGGCCCAATGCGCTGCGGGCGGCCGGGGTCGGCGGCGCCGTCCACGCCACCGCGGTCGTCCAGCAGGTCTACCGCCGGTGAAGGCAAGGCTGCTCCACGAGCACGAGGGTCAGCGCACGTTCGTGCTCGCGCTCGAGACCGGTGACGAGGTCACGGAGAGCATGCTGTCGTTCTCCCGCGAGAACCGCATCCGCGCGGCCGCCGTCGCCAAGCGGGACGGCAGCGCGTGGGGCGGTCACCTCCAGGAGGCGGAGGTCCGCCCAACGCTCGAGGTCATCGTGACCGAGTCCCCGCCGGCCCTGCACCGCCGCAGCGACCCGGACACGGGGCTTGCGCTCCTGGACCTCTAAAGCCGAGATGCCTTAGGTTCGGTTCCGTGCTCGCGATTGTCGGGGGTCTCGGTGCCGCGCTGGTCTTCGCGACCGTAACGCTCTGCAACTCGCGTTCCACCCGGCTGATCGGGCCTGCCCAGCTGCTCGCCTGGGTGATGCTGATTGGGCTCGCGATCACGGCGCCCCTCGCATTCGCGAGGGGCATACCCGATGGGCTCGACGCCGAGGCGGCGGCCTGGATGGCGGTGGCCGGGGTCGGCAACGTCGCCGGCCTGCTGCTGGCGTACTCGGCCCTGAGGCTTGGAAAGGTCGGGGTGGTCGCGCCGCTGGTCTCCACCCAGGGCGCGATCGCGGCGGTGATCGCGATCGTCGGCGGTGAGCAGGTGGGCACGGAGGTCGCGATTCTCCTCGCCGTGATCGCGATCGGGATCTGGCTCGCCGCCGTCGCCTCACCCGAGGAGCCAGACGGATCGCCGCGCCAGGACAAACGAGCGGCCATGTTCGCGATCGGCGCGGCCGTGGCAATCGGCTGGAGCCTGTATGCGATCGCGCAGGTCAGCATCGCGCTACCGGTCGTTTGGGCATTGCTGCCCTCGCGGGTGATCGGCGTCCTCGTGGTTACGTTGCCACTCGCCGCGCGTTCCGGCCTACGGATGACGCGGGAGGCCCTGCCCCTGGTCCTGGTTGCGGGCGTCTTCGAGGTGGCCGGGTTCGCGCTGTTCGCATTCGGGGCCCGCCACGGGATCGCCGTCAGTGCGGTGCTGTCCTCCCAGTTCGCCGCCATCGCCGCCATCGCCGCCTACATCCTGTTCCGCGAGCGGCTGTCGCCCGTGCAGCTGGCCGGGGTCGCCGTGATTGTGGCCGGTGTGGGGACGCTCAGCGGCGTTCAGGCCTGAGGGTCGAGTCCAGCTGGCCCCACTGGTAGCTCGCGTCACTCCCGCAGCCCAGCAGCTTCGAGGGCGCTCGCCCGATCCTGATGCTCCTCGTACCTGACGATCCTTCGATCCTCGAGCGTCCAGATGGCTCCGCGCGTGTGCTCCACCCAGGCCTCACTGCCTTTCAGCTTGCCCCGCTCGTGGATCACCGTCACGACGCGATCATGTCCTGCGTCAATGAACTCGAGCGGCTTCGCCTCGAAAGCACCCCACGTCTCGAGCCATTTCTCCAAGGCTTCGCCGACGCCATCGCGTCCGCGGTAGATGATCGTTTCCGGGTTCGTGCGTGAGATGTCGTACTCAATGTCCGAATCAACGAACTCGAAGAAGTCCGCCACCCGGTGCGGGTCATAACCGGCGGAAATCAGTGCATCGATGGCCCGGCGTACGATCTCCAGGTTCTCCTGTGACATCGCTGGCGCAGTATCTCGCTCTAGCCAGTGGGTCGCGAGCCATGGCCTTCAGGACTCGTGGCGTCCTACCCCGACTCTCGCATTTCGCGTGT
Organism: Solirubrobacterales bacterium; assembly: GCA_035265465.1. Classification (GTDB taxonomy): domain Bacteria; phylum Actinomycetota; class Thermoleophilia; order Solirubrobacterales; family 70-9; genus AC-56. The sequence continues at coordinate 11,678 of DATFON010000131.1, forward strand.
CGAGATCGCTCGCGCCGCGGATAACCCGCGCCTAGCGCTCCCAGCGCTCGGGCACGAGGACGACTCGGAAGCCGTCCGGATCCTGGAACGTCACTCCGTGCTCGGCCCAGTACGGATTGGCGGGAGGAATTGGATCGACGCCCACGCGAGCCACGACCGTCTGCACCGCCTCATCGTCGCCGAGGTAGAGCACGAGTAGCGATTCAGGATGCGGGGCTGGAGCTCCGTGCCCGCCGCCCGCAGTCAGCTCGAGGTGCGCGCCGGTGCCCGGCACCGCGAGAAACACGCCCTCGTACCCGTCGTGATCGCGGAAGCCGCCGATCTCGGTCAGCCCGATGCCGTCTCGGTAGAACCCAACGACCTCGTCCAGGCGCTCTGTGTGCCGGGCGACGCGCAGCTGCATCTCAGCGCTTGATTCCGACGCTCTTGCCCTCCGTATAGCGGATTGCGGGCTCGATACTTTCGACTAGGAACTGCTCGCGCTCGCCGCGCTCCCACGCCTCCCGCAGGCCCTCGGCGTGCAGGTCGAAGTCCGGGCGGATCTTCTTCAGCACGTTCCGTAGGTCGAGGCGCAACTCGTGAAGTGAGGGACGGCCCCAATACCAGTAGCCGTTGTAGACCGAGAAGATCCGCAGGCCCGGCTCGAGCACAAAAGTATGCGGGACCATCGGGTCGTGGGGATCGGTGTACTCCTTAATGTCGAGATCCTTCTGCACGGTGCGCTCAGGATCCGCGAAGAATGGCCACTCTGCTCCGACGGCGTCCCGAAACTCGTTGACGTCGAGTTGGTTGTCGGTTGTAATCACGGCCAGCCGTGTGTACGCCGTCTTGAACTCGGGGTAGGCATCGGCGAAATGGCGAAGGAAGCGGTGTTCCTTCGGGTCATACCCACCTCGCGCTAGGTGCAGCACCATCATGTTGGTTCCTTGAACCTCCGAGAGCTTGCGCTGCTCACCTGCATGGTCGGATAGCTCGTAGTCGGGAAACTGAGCTCCCACTTCGATGTCGCTTCTCATAATCAGCCTCCTGTTGGACTGGGGTGGAGCGCTCGGACCGAAGGCGGGACGGGACCGAGGTCGATCCCTCCCCATCGTCAAGTCCGGATCCCCCTCGATTAGTTACGCGAGGATCATCAAGCGAGCTTTCTGAGCTTCACTCACGCTTATCGCGCGAAGCAGAAGCCGGCTAGCTGCTAGTCCCAGACCACGTGGAGCGCGGGCGGCTTTCGGAATATGAGACCGCGCGGCGCGGTCGGGTGCGCGGGATCGAGGCGCAGGCCCGGGAGGCGATCGAGCAGGCGCCCGACCGCGGTGTGCGCCTCCAAGCGCGCGAGGTGCATTCCGATGCAGACGTGAGGCCCCGAAGCGAACGCGAGCTGATGGCGGGCGTTCTCACGGCGAACGTTGAAGCGCTCGGGGTCGGGAAAGAAATCCGGGTCGCGATTCGCGCCAGCGATCGAGATGGTGACGAGCTCGCGCTTCCCGATGCGCGCGTCGCCGAGCTGGACGTCCCTGGTCGCGTATCGGTCGATCACCGCGGCCGCCGGCTCCAGCCGCAGCGACTCCTCGACGGCGTTCGGCAATAGCCCCCGGTCGCCTTCGACGAGCGCACGCTGCTCGGGATGGGCGAGCAGATGGAGGATTGCGTTCGCGATCATCCCCTCGGTCGTCTCGATGCCGCCGAACATGAGCACCGCGACGTTCGACACCACCTCCGCGCGCGCGAGGCCTCCGGCCTCGCCAGCAGCAGCAGCGGCCAGTGACGAGCCGGGGTCGCGATCGAGCACGGGCTCCACGCGCGAGCGCAGGGCCGCGAACGCCTCCCTGCCCGCAGGCGTGACCTCGCCGCCGGCGGCGACCCGGGTCACCGCGTCGACGATCGCGTCGTACCAGGCAAGGATCGTGTCCGTGTCCGTGCCCTCGAGACCGAGCGCGTGCGCGGTCACGGTCGCCGCCAGCGGACCCGCCAGGCTGCGGCGCAGCTCCGCGCGCCCGTCCGGCTCGATCGCGTCGATCAGCCGCTCGGTCTCCACCCCGACGAGCGCCGTGAAGCGCTCCTGGACCGCGTCGAGGCGGAACGGCCGCCCGAACGGATCGCGATGGCGGCCGTGCTCGGCGCCGTCGAGCGTGAGCATGCTCGTGCCCACGACCTGCCCGGTGGAGAAGCGGGGATCGTCGACGGTGAAGGTCGCTGGGTCGCGCATCGCCTGCAGGGCGAGATCGCGTCGCGT
>DATFON010000132.1:0-3655 GCA_035265465.1 Solirubrobacterales bacterium
GAGGTCGGCCGCGAAGCGGATGTTGTCCTCGACCGTGCCCTCGAGCAGAGCGGGCAGCTGCGGCACCAGGCAGACCTCGCGCCGCAGCTCGAGCGGATCGCGCTCGCGAACATCGCGCCCGTCGTAGCGCACGGTCCCCGATCCGGGATCCGCAAGGCGGTTGAGCAGCCGCAGAAGCGTCGACTTCCCGCTTCCGGAGGGCCCGGCGACGCAGCTGGCCCCCTTGGGCAGGGACGCGGTGACGTCCTGGAGCACGACCTTGCCGTCCCGCTCCATCGTCACCCGGTCGAGGGCAAACAGCATGGGGCGATTATCGCGGGACCTCCGGCCCCCGGCACCACGTACTGCCAACGCACCCGCAGACGAGGACCAGATGACCCGACGGATCCTAGGAGCGATTTTCGGCGCGATCGCAATCGGGGCTGCTGTCTGTGTCCCCACCGCGGGTGCCGATGGGCTACCGGTGCCCGGGGTGGTCACTCCCTATGACGGCGTGCCCGGGCCGCACGGAACGAACTACGTCACAAACTCCGAGGGTGACACGACCACCGTGAGCAAGCTCGGCACCGAGGGCACGCTCCGATCCGAGAGAGTGAGTGGCGATTTCACGGTGCCAGCGGTCGCCCTGGATGGATCGCCGGCGGGGCTCTCCGCGGACGGAGCACGCTCGCCCTCATCAAGCCACGGAATTCATTTCCCCAAGGACAGACGCGGCTGCTGATCCTCAACTCCCGCGACTTGAGCATCGCTCGGCGAATCGACCTGAACGGCGACTTCAGCTTCGACGCGATCTCGCCGAGCGGGTCGAGGCTGTATTTCATCGAGTACCTCTCGCCCCACGATCCGACTCGCTATGCCGTTCGCGCGTACGACCTCAAGGAAGGACGGATGCTGTCGAACCCAATCGTCGATCCCGACGAGCCAGCCGGCGAGATGCGGGGCTATCCGATGACTCGCGTCACGAGCCCCGACGGTCGCTGGGCATACACCCTCTATGACGGTGCGGGAAAGAAGCCATTCGTGCACGCGCTCGATACCACCAGGGGGCGGGCGGTTTGCGTCGATCTCGATGGACTCGTCAAGCCGAATGACGTGCCCCGCATCGTCATGAGGATGAGCTCGGACGGCGGAGAGCTGACTCTCGCGACTCCGAAGGGAGTTGCGGCCGTGATCGACACCGAGACACTCGAGGCAAGCTCTCCGCCCGTCGTACGACCGGCGAGCAACGGCGACGGATCCGGCGGCGGCTTCCCCTGGATGCTGATCGTGGTGGCGATGGCGGTGGGTCTGGCCGGCGGCGGTGCGGTGCTGCTCACTCGGCACCGGCGGGCGTCCGGTCTGGCCACGCCAGACGCCTAGCGGTCGGGCCGAGGGACCTCTAAGCGCTCCCAAGCCGTATTGCACGGATGCCCCATGGCGTGAGTGTTCGAGGGAAGATGGTCGTGCTGAGGCCGCGGCTCCTCGCCGCGAGCCCCGGGGAGGAGATTCAACTGCCTGCCGATGGGAGCACGGAGAGCGTCGCCGTACCGCTTCGGTTGACCCGGGCAACTTCCCCGTCGAAGGCCCTTGACCGCCGGCGCGAGCGTCGATGGATCAAAGCCGCCCAGGCTGGGTCCGAGGAGGCCCTCGAGCACCTGTACCGCCGCCATTGGCCCTGGGCCCATCGCGCCGCGTACCTGGTGGTGCACGACGCCGCAGCCGCTGAGGACATCGCCCAAGAGGCGTTCCTCGCAGCGATCAGGTCGCTCGAGCGGTTCGATCGACGGCGGCCGTTCGGCCCGTGGCTCAACCGCATCGTTGTTAATCGGGCGATCGACTGGTCCCGGGCGCGGTCGCTGCGCAAGGAGACAGCGGTCGATTTCGATGCGGATGCCGCAACCAATGCCACCGTCCCCGAGGCGGGCTCCTCCGTGTACTCCGAGGAGGTGGTGGCGGCGCTCAGGCAGCTCTCGCCGGAGCACCGGGCCGTCGTCGTGCTCCGACACCTCCTCGACTACACGCCTGGGGAGATCGCGAACACACTCGACCTTCCAAGGGGCACGGTGAACTCCCGACTGCGACGCGCGCTGGATCAGCTGAGCTCGGAGATGGAGGCCACGAGATGACACCGAGCGATCTCCGACGGCGACTTCGAGACGCGCCGATCCCTGACGAGCACGGTGCTCGTGAGCGGGGGTGGCGAGTAGTTCGCGCTGGCTTCGAGGAGCACCGGCCGGTGCGCCACGCCGCCCCGCTGCCGCGCCGGCTCGCGATGGCGCTCGCGCTTGCGGCGCTTGCCCTGGCCCTGGTGCTGACCCCGGCCGGCGCCAAGGTGGTCGACCTGGTCCGCGATGTCGTCCAACCGGGCACAAAGAACGCGCGGCCGCTGACATCTCTCCCCGCTCCCGGCCAATTGCTCGTCAACTCCACTCAAGGTCCATGGGTCGTGCATCCGGACGGCTCGCAGCGGCTGCTTGGCGACTACCGCGACGCGACGTGGTCCCCGAATGCCTTTTTCGTGGCCGTGACGAGCAGGGATCACCTGACCGCGGTCGAGCCCGACGGGACGGTTCGATGGTCGCTGCCGCGCCCGAACCCGACCGATCCTCGTTGGGAGCCGCCGGACGGGTACCGGATCGCCTACCGAACGGGGACGTCCATGCGAGTGGTGGTCGGCGACGGCACCGACGACCACCTGCTCGATTCGCGAGTCGCCCCCACGGCGCCAGCTTGGCGGCCACCCGTACCCGAGGCGAAGCTCACCGGCGCCCACGTTCTCGCATTGGCAAAGCCCGACGGGCGCGTCGAGGTGATCGACGCCGACACCCGGGACATCCTGTGGCGCTCCTCACGCGGGCCAGTACCGACGGAGCTCGATTGGTCGGTGGACGGCTCGATGCTCGTCGCTGTGAGCGGGTCGACTCTTCGGCTGTTCCGGACGAACGGAGAGCCCATCGGCACTCGGCGACTGCCCGTTGGGATTCACGCCACGAGTGGAGCGTTCGCCCCAACCGGAAGCACCTTCGCGATCACCGGGAGCTCGAACGAGCGGGGAGGAACGCACAGCGTGGCGCTGACACTCGACCTCGGGTCACCAACCGGCGGGACGACTCGTCTGTTCGCCGGCCTTGGACGGTTCGACGGCCTGTCGTGGTCACCCAATGGCGAATGGCTGCTGGTCGGGTGGCGCGACGCAAACGAGTGGCTCTTCCTGCGGCCGAACACGCCTGGTCACGAGAGGCATGTCAAGACGGCAGCCGACGTCTCGCGCCAGTTCAACCCGGGATCCATCGGGGACTCGGCATTCCCCCGCCCGATCGGTTGGTGTTGCAGCGCGACCGGCGGGAGCTGACCCGCCCTGCACGCGGCAGTGCCGCGCCTGCCCGCGCAAGATTCGTTCCGCGGGCATCCGGGTACCGAGGAACTAGCGCTAACTTGGGAAACTGAACGGGACCGATGACTTTGGTCGCCTACGACAGTCTCATGATTGAAGACGATGCCTAGAGCAATTTGGAGTGGATCGATCAGCTTCGGACTCTTGAACGTGCCCGTGAAGCTGTACAGCGCCGTCTCGCGCAAGAACGTGAGCTTTCGCGAGCTGCGCGAGAAGGACGGCTCGCGCGTCCGCCACAAGCGGGTGGCCGAGGCGGACGGCGAGGAGGTTCCCTACGAGGAC
>DATFON010000133.1:0-3036 GCA_035265465.1 Solirubrobacterales bacterium
GAGCTACCTGTCGCTCTTCTACAACGCCGTCGACCAGTCGAGTTTCGACGCCCTCGCCTTTCACCCGTACCACGAGCGCCCCTACGGCGTCAACCGAATCACGCTCGGGGGCCGCAGGATCATGGACAAGGCGGGTGACACCGAAGGGGCTTTGTGGATCGACGAGATCTCCTGGGGCACCGACATCAGCATGCATCGCTTCACCTACAGGCCCAAGAAGCAGGCCAAGAACATGCGGATCCTGTTCCAGGTCTTCCAGGACGAGCGCGCTCAGCTGAACCTGGGCAAGGTCCTTTGGTACGGCATCAGGGATGACCCCGAGTCGAACATCTGCCGCTTCTGTGCGACCTCCGGGCTTTGGTTCGAGGGCGGCGAGAGGCCGAAGCCGGCCTGGTTCGTGTTCAAGGGGTTCGCCTCCGAACCGTCGGCTGCCATCCGGGGTCACGTCGTTCGAAGGAACCACCGCCCGGTGCGCGGTCAGACGGTGTTTCTCGACCTGAACAACGACGGCTTCCACCAGATCGGGGAGCCGGAAGTCACCACGGGGAAGAAGGGCGCGTACTCGTTCCACCGGCTGTTCCCCACCAAGTACGTGGTTCGGCTGGAGCCGAGCGAGAACAAGGCCTGCAAGCGCCCGCGGGACTGCGCCCGGGTCGCCGAGGTGGCGAGCGGCAAGGCGAAGCGAAAGCAGAAGTTCTACGTCAAGCCCGCCCCGCGCACGACGATCACCGCGGCGAACGTGGCGGGGCGCAAGGCCACCTTCAAGTTCCACGCCCGCCGCGCCCATCCGCCGTATCGCTTCCGCTGCAAGCTCGACCACCGGGGCTACCGCAAGTGCAGCTCGCCGAAGGCGTACCGGAGCCTGAAGCCCGGAGAGCACACGGTCAAGGTGCGCGCCACCGACGCCAGGGGCACCGTCGACAGGACGCCGGCGAAGAAGTCGTTCGAGATCAGGCGCTGATCGCCGGGCGCGCCTACAGGTCGTAGCGCGCCAGGTCCGAGTCCAGCCGCTCGCGCTCCGAGGGATCGAGCGCCTCGTCCGGCGCGGCCTCGACCTCGCGATCGTGTGAGCGCCCCGCGCGACGCCAGCGCCGCAGGCCGATGGCGATCGCGATCGCGACGACGAGGATGGCCAGCACCGGGACGAGCCAGGCGGTGAGGTCGAAGCCCGACTTCGGCGGCTCCGCCAGGACCTCGGTGCCGTACTGGGCCACCAGGTCGTCCTTGATCTCCTCCTTGGTCTTGCCGGCGGCGATCTCCCGGCGGATGAAGGCGCGCTCGCGGTCGGCCTGCGGTGAGAACGACAGGTTGAGCGCCGTGCCGCAGATGGGGCACATCACCTCGTCCTCGACGTCCGGCAGCGTCGTCTTCGGCTGCTGGGGGTTGACGACCACGGCGCTCGATCCGAGCGCGGCGCCGGGGAGAACCAGCATCGCCGCGACGGCGATCGCCGCAGCTCCGGCCCGGAGCCTCCTCATTGCTTGGCCTCTCCGTTCAGCAAGGGCGCCACGTTCGACTCCAGGTAGCGCTCGCTCACCGGGCCCAGGCTGTGCAGCACGAGGTTGCCCTGCGGGCTGACGAGGAAGGACTCCGGGACCCCGGTCGTGCCCAGGTCGTGCTCCGCGAAGTCGCCGTTGCCGTCACGAAGCTGTGGATAGGTGATCCCGTACCGCTGCACGAAGTTGAGCGCGTCGTCGGAGAGGTCGTTGGAGTCGATCCCGAGGATCGTGAAATCCGGCCCACGATGGGCATCGTAGAAGCGCTGGAGATCGGGCGACTCGGTGCGGCAGGGGTCACACCACGACGCCCACACATTCACCAGCACCCAGCGTCCGCGGTAGTCCGCCACGGAGCCGGTTCCGGTGCCGTCGAGATGGGGGAGGGGGGTCGTTGCATTCGGGATCGGCTCGCCGAGGCCGATCGAGGCACCCCCCTTCTTCACCAGCCCGTAGGTAAGCAACCCGACGACGGCGAGGGCTGCCATTACGACCGCGAAGGTGCGCGCGCTCACGAGGGAAAGGTTAAAGAGGCACTAATCGGTTTCGGCGAGGGGTTTCCGGTGCGCTTCCCCTTTAGCGCCGTGCGAGACTCTCCGACGACTACGTCGTCAAGGCGGCTCAGTGCTCCGTTTCGCGCGGAGGAGGAGCGATGGCGTTCGCCGCCACTCCCACGCTGGATCCCTCCGATACAGCGGGGGGAGAGGTCGGCGTGTCAGGTCGCCTTTAGCGAAGGCCCGCCGCGTCAAGGGCCTGGTCGGCGTCGGAGAAGCCCTTCCGGTACACGATCCGGGCGTCTCGCACTATGTACAGCTCCGAGTGGCGCTCGTTGATCTCGAGACCGGCCTTGCTGCGGCCCCGCTCGCGGATGAACGCGATCACCCGGCCATCGCCGGCATCGATCACGTCCTCGAGGTCGACATGCCAGTCCTCCCACGTCTCCGCCCACCCGGTCACGTGCTCTAAGACTGCCTCGCGCCCGCGCGAGATCTTCCCGTCAGGGAGGTTCGTCCCGTCCCACTCAACATCGGTTGCGAACGCGGCGAGGGCGCCCTCGAAGTCGTTTCGTAGGAAGGCCTCCCACATTCCGCGTACAACCGACACGTTCGCTTCCGCCCCTGTGGTCATCGCTTCATTGTCGTGAAGTCCGGCCCGGCAGGCTGGCCCGGACCAAGCAACTCGTTCTTGACTTCTGCTCCCGCGTGAAGGCGGAACTCGGCGAGTGGGCTACGCGCCGCTCCTAACGGGAATCGCGCCAAACAAATAATGCGTCGGCAAGTCCGCGTAATGCTCCCCGTCGCGCAAGGGAGCACTCTGCAGTGCGCTCGCCTCTTCCCTCTCGTCCGTGGCGAGAGCGAGCACCTCGGGCGGTCGCTCGTCCTTGGCATGGGAGCCAGGAGTGGGCTCGCGGCGAGATACTGTGAACGATGTCGCCGGACAACGTTGCCGTCGCCAAGCGAATGTACGACGCGCGAAACCGCGGTGACATTGAAGGGGTGCTCGCGGAGTGCGACCCAGATGTCGAGTGGCACCCACATCT
>DATFON010000134.1:0-7284 GCA_035265465.1 Solirubrobacterales bacterium
TAGAACTCGAATGCGGCCTCGGCCCCCGCCTGCTGGAGCTCGGCCTCGAGCGACTTCGCGTCCTCCACGGAGATGAAGTCGTCGTTGGTCCCGAAGTGCCCCAGCACCGGGGCGTTCAGCTTCGAGAAGTCCGGCTTGCCGTGTGGCATCACGTAGTAGAAGCTCACGACGGCGCCGATCTCCGGGTTCGCGGTCGCGGCCCAAACGGATAGCCCACCGCCGAGGCAGAAACCGACCGAGCCGACGTTGCCGTTGCACTTCGGGTGCGAGAGCACGTATCTGACGGCTCCGCGCATCTCCTTCTCGGCCTCGTTCATGTTCATGGCCATCATCTTCTGCTGCGCCTCGTCGGGCTGGTCGGTGGTCTCCCCATGGAACAGGTCCGGCGCCAGCGCGACGAACCCTTCGGCGGCAAACCGGTCACAGACCTCGCGCACGTGCTCGTCGAGCCCCCACCACTCCTGGAGGACGACCAGTCCGGGACCCGTCTCCTCGGGCTCGGCCAGGTACCCATCCGCGGTGCCCCCGTTGGCCTCTAACTCGACATCTGGCATCTCTCACTCCTCCTGTTCGGTGTTCGACAACTCCTCGGCGAGCGCCCAGCCCACCGCGACGCCGACCATCATCCCCATTCGCGCCTCCTCGGCGAGCAGCGTGCGGATCGCGGTGAGCCGTTCGTCGTCGCTGGCTGCGGTGGCGGCCTTGCGAAGCTCCGCCTCGTGCGCATCGCCGAACCAGCCGCCCTCCTCGAGGGCGTCGGCAAGAATTCGCTGCAGCTTCGGCGCGGCCGCGGCGACAACCGACTCGGCCTCCCGGAACCGCTCCCGATCCGTGAGCGCATCAATCGCCGCATCCAACCGCGCCTGATCAACCGGCATCGCCAGCAACATATACCCGCGGGCGGGATACCGAGGGGCGGGGCGAGAAGGCTGCCGAGCAGGGATTGCGAGGCGGCTTTAGCCCCGGACCCACGGAGGGGGAAGGGCCTTCTCGGCGCGCCCCTCGGGACCCCGACCTACTCCCGGCGCTCCCACATCTCCAGGCGGCAGATCGGCTCGTAGCCCAGCCGCTCGTAGACCGGATAGCCCTTCTTCGTGGATTGGAGGTTCGAGGTGGTCAGGCCGCGCTCGCGCGCCTCGAGCAGCGCTCGGTGCATGAGCCTCCGGGCCAGGCCCGTTCCACGGTGCTCGGCGACGGTCGCCACGAAGTAGACCTCGCAGTCGGAGCCGTTGTCGTAGGTGCCCAGCACGCACACAGGCTCGCCGTCGACGCGCGCCTGCCAAAGACGCAGGCCGTCGATCTCCCCGAACCGCTCCATCGCTCCGCTGAAGGTCCCGTCGGGCCACGTGTATGCCCGGTCGTTGATGAGGCCCACATCCCGGGGATCGGCCTCCGCGTCCCAATCGAGCTCGCCGGGGCCCGGATCGGGGAGGTTCGCCAACTCGGCCACCATCGCCACCGGTTCGGCGTCGAGGCGGTGCCCGGCGGCCTCCAGCAGGGCGATGGCATCGGCGTCATCCTCGGGCACCCAGACCGTCCAGGCGCTGACACCGGCCTCCTCGTAGGCGGCCGCCAGGTCGCCAAGCGCCGCGCCGAGCGCCTCGGCGTCTCTGTAGCCGACCGAGTTGACCACGGATCGGTCCGGCACGGCCGGCACCACCGCGGCGACGACGCCGTCGCGCTCCAACACGCGCGAGGTCGGGGAGCCGCTTCCCATGAGGCGGGCAAATGACGCCAACGCCACGCGGTGGGTCCCAATCGCTGCGTCGCGGTCCATGGGCCGTTCCGGCCCCGCTCCCCGCCTATCGCTTGAGCGCCAGCGTGATTCCGTCGGCGACGCCCAGCATCGCGACGTCGACCCGCTCGTCGGCGATCGCTCTGTCGTTCACCTCACGAGTCGCGAGCGTGCGGGGGTCGTCGTTGCCCGCGTCCAGCACCTGCCCGCTGCGGAGGACGTTGTCGACCATTATCAATCCGCCCGGCCGGAGCAACCGCAGGCACTCCTCGTAGTAGTCGGGGTACTCGGTCTTGTCGGCATCGATGAACGCGAAGTCGAACGGCTCGTCCGCGGGAAGCTCGCGAATCGTTTCGAGAGCGGGTCCGAGGCGCAGGTCGACGCGGTCGGCCACGCCTGCCTCGTCGAAGTAGCGCTTCGCGACCTGCGCCCACTCGCCGTTCAGATCGCACGTGACGAGGGTGCCGTCCTCCGCCAGACCCCGAGCTATGCAGATCGCCGAGTAGCCGGTGAACGTCCCGAGCTCCAGCGCCCGCCGCGCCCCCATCGCCCGCACGAGCAGGGTCATGAACGCGCCCTGCTCGGGTGCGATCTGCATGATCGCGATGTCACCCAGCTCCTCGGTCTCGGCGGCGAGGCGGCGCAGTACCTCGTCCTGGCGGGCGCCGTGCTCCACCACGTAGGAGTGGAGCTCCGGCGTAAGCGTGATGAACTTGTCGGGCACTAGCCGCGCCTCCGCGGGGCCTGCCTCACGGGCGGCGGCCGAGCGTCGCCGAGAATCCCGCCGCCAGGCCGACCAACCCGCCCACGATGCCCGACCACTCGTTCGCGTAGTCGTTCACCAGCGGCAGGGCGAGCAGCACCATTGCGGCCACGACCACCGGGATGGTGTCGAGCTCCTCGGTGGGATCCTCGCGAGCGTCCGCGCGGCGGACCATGAACCAGGCGCCCAGTGCTCCGAGGGCGATCCCGTTGCCGCCGGCGGCGAGCGTCAAGCCATCGCCGAACGCGTCGTCTATGCCCGGCGCCGCCAGTGCTCCCAGCGCGCCGCAGGCGACCAGCAGGAGCAGCGTCGGGACGGCGCCCAACCGCCGCTCGAGCCCTGGGACGAACAGGGCTATCGCCACGCCGATCGCGAACAGGTATCCGATGTCGTCGTAGACGAAGGGCGCGGACAGGTAATTCCACCAGGAGTTGGCCGCCGGCGGACCGATGACCACGCCCAGGTCGGACAGGCTGAGGTCGGCGCCCCGCTGCACGATGAGCAGGGCGGCCGGAGCCAGGATGAATGCGAGCGTCACGTACGGGCGCTCGGTGGTGAGGGACAGACCCCGCAGACGCTCGCGTCGTTCGCGGCGCTCGGCGGCGCGGCGGCGGCGGCGATCGCGCCGGCTCTCCTGAGCCTCGAGGCCGTCGCCGCGGCGCTCGAGCTTGGGCGCCCGCTTCCGGAGGCGAGTGCCGCAATACGGGCACTCCGTGACGTACGGGCTCACCTCCGAACCGCAGCTCTTGCAAACGATGCTCAGCTCCGTCTCCGCCATAGTTTGCTTAGCGCGGAGCCGTATGGCTCCGCGACTGGCAGGTGCCGTTCATTGATTTGGAGAATAACCCCGGGCGACGGTCGGTTTGGCGCCCGCGAGCCTAGGCGTGCGTGTCGGCGATCATCTCCTTCACGAGCTTCGACAGGTCATGGTGGCGCTCCCAGTGCTGAAGCTGGCGGTGGGCGCCGCTCCGTCCGCGCAGAAGGTCGTCCACCAGCTCGAGCTCGGCGGAGCAGCCAAGCTGCGCGGCGTCGTCCATCAGCTCCTCCACCAGCGCGTCCGCCATCCGCTCGGCCGGCAGCTGCTCGCCGCGGCGAAAGTCGATGAGCGTGCCGTCCATGCCCCTGAGCGCGGCACGGACCTTGTTGTCGTCGATCAGCTCCGTGGGAAAGCCGACGAGCGGCTCCTCCGCGTCGTGGAGGGCGGCCATGCGGTGCGCGAGTGAGATCGTGAGCGCCGCGAGGGCGATCGTGTGCTCGAGCGTGGTCTGCTGGTCGAAGATCCGGGTCTCGACCGTGCCCAGATTCGGATGCGGCCTCACGTCCCACCACAGGTACGTGTAGTCCTCGATCGCGCCGCCGCGCATCATCTGCTCAACGCGGTGCGAGTAGATCTCCCAGGTCCCGTAGTGGGGCGGAACCCCCGCCCGCGGAAAGCCCCGGAAGACAGGCGTGCGCGAGGACATCATCCCGGTCAGGTTGCCGCGCCAGAACGGCGAGTTGGCCGACAGGGCCAGGAGCAGCGGCAAGAACAACCGGATGCCGTCGGCGACGTAGATCGCCCGGTCGGGCCCGTCGATCGCCACGTGGACGTGGGTGCCGAAGATCAGCTCCCGGCGGGCGATGAACCCGAGCTCCTCGATCAGCTCCAGATAGCGGGGTCGATCGACGATCTCCTGGTCCTCCCACCGGCCGAATGGGTGGGTGCCCGAGGCCGCAAGCCGCAGGCCGCGCTCCTCGGCGATGCCCGTCAGCATGCGCCTCAGCGCCCGTAGCTCCTCCCCCGCCTCGCCCACGGTCTGGCAGGGCTTCGTCGCGATCTCCAGCACGGACTGCATCAGCTCCGGCTTCACCTGGCCCTCCCGCTCGGGCGGCACCGCGGCGAGGATCATCTCGATCGCCTGGGCCAGGCTGAAATCGTCCGCGTTGAGGAGCATCAGCTCCTCCTCGAGGCCGATCGTGAACGGCGGGCCGTTGAAGCGGTGGTCGAGCATGGATCTGCGGCCGCGGCCGCCGGGCGCCAATCTGGTGCGCGTTTATTATCCGTGCAGGCCCCCCGGCAAACCTGCACAGCCGGCTCGCGACACGAGAGGAAGCGCTAACGACATGGAGATCAAGACCGCAACCGAGCAGAAGTCCCTTCTCGCCACCCTCGCGCCCGGCAAGCGCACACGCCTGCGGCGGCTTCTGTTCGAATTCGGACCAGGCCACGGAACGCTCCTCCTCCTGCCGATCGACCAGGGCATCGAGCACGGTCCGCGCGACTTCTTCCCCAACCCGGCCTCGAAGGACCCCGAGTACCAGTTTCACCTCGCGGCCGAGGCCGGCTACTCCGCCATCGCCTGCCAGATCGGCCTGGCGACGAAGTATTACCCGGATTACGCCGGGCAGGTGCCCCTGATCCTCAAGGTCAACGCCAAGACGGACATCCCCCCGTCGGACAACGCCCTCTCCACCACCAACGCCTCCGTCGAGGACGCCGTTCGCCTGGGCGCCGACGCAGTCGGCTACACGCTCTACGTCGGCTCGCCGCGCCAGGACGCCGACCTGCACCAGCTGAAGGGCGTCCGCGAGGACTGCGACCGCTACGGGATGCCGCTCGTCATCTGGGCCTACCCGCGCGGCGCGGCCATCGACAAGAAGGGCGGCCACGTCTCGTTCTACGCGATCGACTACGCGGCTCGGCTGGCCATGGAGATGGGTGCCGACATCGTGAAGCTGAACCTCCCGAAGCTCGACCCGGAGAAGGACAAGGACGCGCCGGCCCCCTACAACGACATGGACATCTCCGAGGAGGAGGCGGTCCGCCAAGTGGTCGAATCGGCCGGCCGCTCCCTGGTCGTGCTGTCGGGCGGATCGAAGATCGACGACGACCAGCTCCTCCAGCAGACCCGCTACATCCTGGAGGCGGGCGGCTCGGGCGTGATCTACGGCCGCAACGTCTGGCAGCGCGAGCACTCCGAGGCGATCGAGATCATCGACCAGATCAAGGAAGTCCTTCTCGCGAGCGTGACGCGCATTCCGTAACTCTTGCTTGGGCCGGGCGGCGGGACGTCCGGCATGCACCGAGGAAGGCCCTTCCCGGTCCCTGGGTCGGGGGCTAAAGCCGCCTCGCAGTCCCTGCTCGGCAGCCTTCCCCGGCCCACGCCGGACATCCCGCCGCTGGGTTTGACGCCTTATTGCCGCTATCCGGCAACAAGGCGTCAACGGCGCTGGGGCGGGCGTCTGGCTCGTGGGGTTGGCTATAGCCATGGGACGCAAGCCCGGCATCGGTGCGCTCTTGCTGCTTGTCCTCGGTGCCTGGTTGCTCATTCAGGGCTGCGCTGGGAGCAGCGATAACGGTGACGGCGAATCCCTCGGCGCAGGGGAGTCAGTCCGGGCTCACGTCGTGCGGGTTGTCGACGGAGACACGATCGTCGCCTCGGTCGACGGGCAGGACCAGTACGTGCGCTACATCGGCGTCGACACGCCGGAGACCGTCAAGCCCGATGCGCCGGTGGAGTGCTACGGGCCCAGGGCGAGCGACGAGAACCATCGGCTGGTCGAGGGGCGGACGGTGCGGCTCGTGTTCGACCGCGAGCAGCGGGACGACTACGGACGGTTGCTGGCGTACGTCTATGCCGGCTCGCGGTTCGTCAACGGGGCGCTGATTCGCGGCGGCTACGGGCGGACCCTGGCGATCGCTCCGAACACATCGCACGCCGGCCAACTCGATCGGCTCGCCACCCAGGCTGCGAGGGCGGGGCGCGGGCTTTGGGGTGCCTGCTGACCCCGTACCGCTTAGCGATCGCTGATCGAACGCTAAAAGGTCGCTAGTAGCGATCGGCACTCGGCGAACCGACGTTCGGGCCGGAATCGTCTGCTAGTTTCCGGGCTCGTCGCGGGGATTTGGCTCAGCGCGACCCACTGGCACAGACGTTCTTCCTGGAGCACAGCATGAAGATGCACGACAGCATTTCCCAGTTCGAGCTGGCGTTCGAACAGGAGGCCGCGCTCGAGCGCCGGCGTCGACACCAGCTTCGCCAGCGGGCGGCTAACCGTTCGCGGGCGCGACGCATCCAGCGCACCGAGCAGCACGGCAACACGGCGTTCGGCGTCCTCGTCGTCGCGCTTACGGCCACCGTGGTCGTGGTGACCGTCGTGATGTTCGAGACACTTGCGTGGCTAATGGGCTAGCCAACAGCTAGCCCACGCCCCAACACCTAACGGCTTATACGGCTAGTCCGTCGTCGAGAGGTCGCCGAGCGCTTTGTCGACGTGCTTCTTCGCGCCGTGGTCCTCTGACATCTGCTCTTCCTTGATGGAGAGGTAGACCTCCTTGCGGAATACCGGGATATCCCTCGGCGCGGTGATACCGAGCCGGATCTTGTCCCGAGACACGGCGAGGACGGAAACCTCGACGTCGTCGCCGATCATGATGCTCTGATTCGTCTTTCTCGTTAGGACGAGCATCTCGCCTCCATTCGAGTGATCCGGCCACTCAGGCCGCCAACCGAATTCAGAGTAGCCGCTTGTGCGGCGCGGCGCCACCCACAACCGTCATCCGGCCGTCCGTTAGCATCACCCGCCCGCAGCGAGCCATACATATGGCCAGGAAACCGCTCCGCTCACAACTCAACCAGATCCGCGCCTGGGTCCGCCAGGGGCGCACCGACGCGTGGATCGCCCACCAGCTCGACGTCTCCGCGTCGGAGCTGCGGGAGTTCCGCCGGCGCCACGAGCTTTCACCCGAGGACGAGGAGACCGGCGAGGTCGAGCTTCGCGACGAGATCGAGGCCGAGATCGAGGC
>DATFON010000135.1:0-2309 GCA_035265465.1 Solirubrobacterales bacterium
CAGATTGTCGCGAACAATCGGGCTGGCGGCTGGCGCAAAATTAAGGCCGCCTCCGGCGATGCATGAAGCTCGCTCCTCCCTTCACCCAATCGGGCAAGCGCTACTGCTTTCGCGGTAGGCGCTGCGCTACCCGTCCGAGAGTGGAGCGACCGGACGTTAGGTCGCCCCAGGTGGCGCGCGAGCTCACGTACTTGGTGACAATGAGGCTGCGGGCGAACGGCGAGCAAGGAGACGACGATGGAAGGGCGGATCAGGGTCTGGGCGATCCTCAGCCTGCTGGCTGCGGGGGTCGGTGCGGCGCTGCCGGTCGCAGCACAGGCCGGACCGCGAGCGGACTACAAGCAGACCTTCTCCACCCCGGTTGCCGGCGCTTCGGCCGGGACGGACACGCAGATCTTGTTCAAGCACCCCGACGACTCGGACGCGAAGCCGATTCCGGTGCGCCGGGAGGTGTTCACCTTCCCGAAGGGCACGGAGTTCGACAGCTCAGCCGTACCTGACTGCACGGCGTCCGAGCTCGAGCTCCAACTATTCGGCGAGACGGCCTGTCCGCCCGAAAGTCGGATCGGCGGGGGAGACGAAGGCACCTTCATGACGGGATTCCCCGGCGCAGGCGAGACCTCCATGGAGATCGATGCCTTCGATGACGGGTCCGCCTTCCTGGTGCTCGGCAGCCCCAAGGACTTCCCGCTGCGCCAGGTCACCCGCGCCAGACGAGAGGGGCGGGTGGTCACCGTCGATGCTCCGCGCATGCCTGGCGGTCCGCCCGACGGCGAAAGCGCGCTGCGCAGGATTCACAACGTCTTCGACGCTCGCTCGCTCGGCGACCGCGCCTACATTCGTACGCCCGGGGTCTGCCCGCCCAGCGGCGTCTGGACGTTTAGAGCGCAGTTCACCTTCGCGGACGGCGCAGTCGAGGACGACATCCACAGGATGCCGTGCGATCGCAGCTGACGCCGCCGCCCGGTCGGGAGGCCCGGTTCCCTAACATCGTGGACATGGAAGGAAGTGAAGGCTTCAACATCTTCGGCGATCCGGACGAGCTTCGCGAGCGCCTCGGTGAGCTCGCCAACCAGATGCAGGACACGCAGCGGGTGGCCTGGGCGGACAACGCGATCAAGCTTGCGGTCGACATGACCGTCGCCGCGATCAACCGCCTTGACCTCACGGGCGGCAGCGACGAGCAGGCGGTCCAGGTCCGTGACGCGATCAGGATCGTCTTCCCCGAGGCAGTGACGCTCGTGCGCGAGGCGCGCGAGGGTCTCTCCTAACCGGGCGCACCTTCGGCACGACCTGCGCGCCTCCGGCGCGCGCCCTGAGCCTAGGTTGGCTCCATGCGAGCTCGCATGGAGAACGGGGCCGCCTCGGTCGAGCATGTCGGCCTGGTCCTGCTGATCGCGCTGCTCCTGGTGGCCGCCATCGCGGCAGTGGCGGCCGCCCCGCCGACCGAGGAGGCCAGAAGGCTCGGCTCCGCGCTCGACCGGAAGATCCGCTGCCCTGCGCGCCTGCCGGATCCATGCTGGCAGGACCCGTTGACCGAGGCGTATGGCAGACCGCTGGCCGGCCTGGTGCGGGCTCTGGCTCCCGAGCCGCGGCCCGTGGTCGGCACCTCGGGCCTACCCCTCCTGCCGGTCGACTTTCGCTACTGCCGCACCGAGAGCTGCGCGGTCCCCGGCGACCGCGCCGGGCTGACCGAGTCGAATCGCCGGGTCACGGCGTTCACGTCGGTCGTCGACCGCCGGCGCTCGGGCGGCGAGGTGGAGATCAGCTACTGGCTGTACCGCCCTGCGATCGGTTGGGATCGGGTCGCTCGCCGCGCGTCCGCCGCCGACGTCGAGCGGTACGCATCGACGCCGCTCCTGGAGAGCGCGAATCCCGTCCTCGTTCCGCTCGAGACGCTCTACGGCCGAGACCACTACGACTTCGCGCCGGCCGAGGAGCCGCCGTGGCGGTGGAAGGTCCCAAGCGTGTATCCGGGGTGAGATCGCCGAGCGGCGCTACCAGTGAGCGTCGTAGTGCTCCATGACCCCCCAAGGCCGGCGGCAAGCTCGATGCCACCGGGGAGCGTTCCCGAGAACGCGCCGAGCGGCTGGCGGTACGAGTAGCTGACGAGTAGGCGGTTCTCCTGCATGTGCCGCTCGCACTCACCCGCGAAGTCGAGCCGCGAGCCGTCGTCGAACCGGATCCCGTCCAAGCCGTCGAATTCCACCGGCCCGGCGGATCGCCAGCCGGCCGGCGCAGCGGTATCGCGACTTCATCCGACCTGGTGATCGCGCGGATGGAGCGCCAAGCTCGCCAATGAGTGGCTG
>DATFON010000136.1:0-4633 GCA_035265465.1 Solirubrobacterales bacterium
GATGCTCTGATGATCGAGTGCGGCGACGCTGCTCACGCGATCCAGCTTGGAGTGCGGCTGGCGGGTGAGATCGGGGTCCGGCATCGATATCCCAGCGTCCGCGTCGGTATGCACACCGGAACCGCGGTGCGGCGCGGGGAAGATTGGTTCGGGGCGACAGTGAACCTCGCGGCGCGAGTCTCCGGCGCCGCCGCGGGAGGCGAGGTTCTGCTTACCGATGCCACGCGGAGTGCGGCCGGACCTGTATCCGGCGTTGAGCTGATCGAACATGGGCGCCATGAGCTCCGCAACGTCGGGGACCCGGTGTCCCTGTTCCGCGCCGTTCCCGTCGGGACCGGGCGAGAAGTTGACGAATTGCCCATCGATCCCGTCTGTCGGATGGCGGTTGATCCGGACGACGCCGCCGGGACGCTCCGGCACGAGGGCCGGACATTTCACTTCTGCTCGATGAAGTGCGTTCGCGCCTTCGCCAAGGATCCCGAGCGCTACCTCGGCGCGTGATTGGTGGCCATGGGTCGGCAATCATTTGACATACCGAGTGGTATCTGTTTGGATACCGAGCGGTATCTGAGTGACGGACTCCAGCCACCCCTTCCTTTTCGCGGACCTCGTGGGATTCACGGCGCTCGCTGAGCTCGAGGGCGACAGCCGCGCTCTCGCCGTGGCACTCGAGCTGCAGCGACGCACTGCCGGGTTGCTGAGGAGCCATGGGGCCGAGCAAGTAAAGACGATCGGCGATGGCCTGATGCTTCGCTGCACGCGGCCCGCGGCGGGTGTGGCCCTCGGTTTGCAGGTCGTCGAGACCATGGACGAACCCGGCCTCCCGCCGGTGCGCGTCGGGATCCATACGGGCCCGGCGCTTAGCAGCGATGACGACTGGTATGGCCAGACCGTGAACGTCGCAGCCCGTCTGTGTGCGGTTGCGCCACCGCGCCAGGTGCTGATCAGCGAGGCAACGCGTGCGGCGGCGGGCAGGATTCGGAAGGTGGACTTCGGCGAGCGGGAGCTCCACTGGCTTCGCAATGTCTCGGAGCCGATCGGCACCTATCTGGCCCGCCCGCGGCAGGACATCCGTGCCGATGTGGGTCGGTTCCTCGGCCACGCGTTCAAGTGGCGCACTCGCACCTCGGAGGCAGTCGCATGACCGTGGACGCCCTCACGGCTCTGCCGCCCGGCCCGCGGATGCCGTCTGCGCTCAGACGGCGATCTGGTTCGGGAACGCACAGTGGATGCTTCGCCAGTGCGCGGCGCGCTTTGGCGACACGTTCAGGCTGCGGATCCTCAACGAGGGAACCTGGGTCGTGCTATCTCATCCGGACCACGTCAAACAGGTCTTCACCGGCGATCCGCGCGTCTACCACGCCGGTGAGGGGAACCAGATTCTGCTCCCGGTGCTCGGCGAGCATTCCGTCCTGTTGCTCGACGAGAGCACCCACTTGGAGCAGCGAAAGCTCCTGCTGCCGCCCTTTCACGGCAAGCGCATGGAGCGCTACGGCGAGCTCATGGCCCAGATCGCAGGCGCCGAGATCGAGAGTTGGCCTCGTGACGAGCCGTATCGCCTGCGCCCGCGGATGCAGGCACTGACCCTGGAGATCATCCTTCGCGCGGTCTTTGGCCTGGCCGAGGGCGAACGGCTTCTGCGGCTGCGAGCCGAGCTTCGGCGCTTGCTGGACATGGTGACCAACCCGCGCATGATGATCTTTCCAGCGCTCCTCGGTCCGCAGCGCCTGGTTCGCATGAAGCTTTTCCAGCGCGACATCGCGCGCATGGACGGGCCGATCTACGAGGAGATCGCCGAGCGACGGCGAGCGAGTGACCTGGCGGAGCGTGACGACATCCTCTCGCTGCTCCTGCAGGCACGCCACGAGGACGGCAGCCCGATGAGCGACGTCGAGCTACGCGATGAGCTGCTCACACTGCTCGTCGCCGGTCACGAAACGACGGCAACCGCGCTGGCGTGGGCGGTCGAGCGGCTGATCCGCCATCCGGAAAAGCTCGATCGGCTGACCGAGGAGACACGTGCCGGCGAGACCGAGTACCTGGACGCCGTCGTTACCGAAACCCTGCGGCTTCGTCCGGTCATCTCCGTCGTCGCGCGCAGGTTGACCGAGCCGGTGGAGATCGGGGGCTGGGAGCTCCCGGCCGGCGTCACCGTCACGCCGTCGATCTACCTCGTCCACCGCCGCCCCGACGTGTATCCGGAGCCGGAGCGGTTCCTCCCGGAGCGCTTCATCGACAATCCGCCGGGTACCTACACCTGGATTCCATTCGGCGGCGGCGTGCGCCGCTGCCTGGGCGGTGCCTTCGCGCAGTTCGAGATGCGGGTCGTGCTCGCCGAGCTCGTCCGCCGCCTACGGCTGGAGCCGGTGCGCGCCGAGCCCGAACCGGTGAAGCGGCGCGCGATCACCGAGACGCCCCGTCACAACACGGAGGTAATCATCAAATGAAGCGGACACGTGGCATGAGTCGCACGGAGAAGCAGGAGCGCACTCGCGACGCGTTGCTGCGGGCCGCTTCGAAGCTCTTTTGCAGGCGTGGGCTCGAGGGCACCTCGATCGACGAGATCACCGAGGCCGCCGGCTACACAAAGGGCGCCTTCTACGCCAACTTCAAGAGCAAGGAGGAGCTCTTCCTCGTCATGCTGGACGAGAAGTTCTCTCATGAGCTCGAGCGCATCGACCGCGCCCTCGCTGGGAGGGACGAGCCCGATCAGGAGGCGCGCACGGCCGCCGCCGAGTACATCCACTTCGCCTCCGATGACGAGTGGCCGCGCCTTTACTTCCAGTTCGCGGCGCACGCGGCGCGAAACGAGGAGTTCCGCCAGGAGCTGGCGACCCGTCAACGAGCGATGCGCGATCGCCTCGTCAAGGTGTACGAGCGCTGGGCCAAGGACTACGGTGCCGATCCGCCGTTGCCCCTGGCCGACATCGCCGCTATGACCTACTTCATGGCCGACGGATTCCTCGTCGATCGTCTGATCGAACCGGGGCTCGACGAGGACCTCTACCCGACGATGCTGTCCGTCTTCTTCCGGGGGCTCGCGGCGATGGCGGCTGGCTGGGAGCCATCGCCGGAGCTGGAAGCGCTCCGTGAGGGCTGATAGCGCCAGTCGAGGAGGAGGCTGATGGTGAGCGCGCACCGGGTTGAGCCGGGCGGTCGAACACCCGTCGTGTATGCTCCTAGGAGTTACCGAACGGTGGGCGGTTTGAGAATGGCTCACTCGACATGGAGGTCGTCCGAATGCACAGCCGTCTTATCCGTCGCCACGCTCGCCGTCCCGCACCCAAGCTTCTAGTCCTGCTCGGCGTCGTGCTGGGCGCCGCCGCGCTCGCCGCGCCGGCCCAAGCAGGCGCCACGAGACCTGCCGTCAAGGCCCAGGACGACTGCACGACGTCGACGGACAATGCATCCTCGCCGCTGGACGGAATCTGCGACTACCTCGACGGGCGCGGGGGCGTCGTGCAGGCCGCGCTCTTCGACGCGAAGACCGGCCGGACCTATCGCCTCTCGAACGGCGACAACACGCAGTACACCGCCAGCATCGTGAAGGTCGACATCCTGGCCAGGTGGCTCCGCCAG
The DNA here is from genome assembly GCA_035265465.1 of Solirubrobacterales bacterium. Lineage (GTDB taxonomy): Bacteria > Actinomycetota > Thermoleophilia > Solirubrobacterales > 70-9 > AC-56. The sequence continues at coordinate 3,580 of DATFON010000136.1, forward strand.
TTCCAGAAGCAGGGGGTTGAGATCCCGGACGACATCCCCTACTCGATCAGGTATCTGATGCAGAGAATGATCCAGAACAGCGACAACGCCGCCGCCACCTCGCTGTTCCACTTCGGTGGCGGTTGTAACGCGCTGACGCGGTTCAACACGCTCATTCCGATGGACGACACGGAGGTGGGTTGCGAGAGCTCTACCTACTACGGCTGGGGTAATACGAAGACGACGGCAGCCGATCAGGTTCGCCTGATGAAGGTCTTCGCCTACGGGAAGCCCAAGGGCGTCCTTGGACCCGACGCTCGGAGCTACGGTCGCCAGCTGATGCAGGGAGTCGAGCCGGACCAGCGCTTCGGGATCACGTGCGGTCCCTGGGGCCGGTCATGCAGCCCCCCGAACTACGCGGACCCGGACCCTGACGTCACCGTGGCCCTGAAGAACGGCTGGAAGACACTTCCAACCTGCACCCAGCCGATCGACCAGTGTCCCTGGCAGGTCAACAGCACGGGCTGGGTCCGCGGGGACGGTCGCAACTACGTGTTGACGATCCTCACCACCCGCGATCCCGTCGGCACCGGTGGTCTCGACGGCTTCAACTACGGCATCGACACGATCCAAAACGTGTCCAAGCGCATCTGGGACAACCTGAACTGAGCTATCCCGTGGGCGCCGGCGCGTAGTCCGCTTCGCTCACCCGCTGCTCAAGGACGACCCGCGTGCCCCGGGCCGGCGCAAGGGTGATGTTTCGTGGGCGCAGGGCCTCGGGGCGGGGCTCCGCTCCGCGCAACCGTGTCCGCTCGACGATCGCGCGCAGCACGATCCTCATCTCGTACTGCGCGAACGACGCTCCCAGGCAGCGCCGCACTCCTCCGCCGAAGGGAATCCACGCGTAACCGTCGCCTTGGCCCTCGAGAAAACGCTCGGGGCGGAACTCAAACGGCTGCGGATAAAGGTCCTCGCGATGGTGGATCGCAATGATCGCGGGCAGCACCAGGGTCCCGGCGGGCAGCGTGTAGCCGCCAATCTCCGCTGGCGCGGTCAGCTTGCGGGCGACGTCCGT
>DATFON010000137.1:0-3898 GCA_035265465.1 Solirubrobacterales bacterium
TGCGGGCTCTCAGGCGGCGACGGCGGCCGGCGCCCGGTCGGCCCACGGACGGGCCTCCTCGAGCTGGGCGGCGACGCGGAGCAACACGTCCTCCTCGCCGAAGCCCGCCACGAGCTGGATCCCGATCGGCAGGCCGTCATCGCTCCAATGGAGCGGAAGCGAGATCGCGGGTTGGCCCGTGACGTTGAAGATCGCGGTGAAGGTCGCCGTCTGTGCCCCCCTCATCAGCGCCGCCACGGGATCGTCCCCGGAGTCGTCGAAGCTTCCGAGCGGGGGCGGCGGCTCGCCCAGGGTCGGCGTGAGCAGCAGGTCGAATCCGGACTCGTACCAGCCCGCGATCATCCGCGTGATGAGCTGATGCTGGCTGACCGCGGCGAGGTAGCGCCCCGAGTCTCGCCGCCTCCCCTCCTCGGCTAGCGCCCAGGTCAACGGTTCGACGTCGTCGGGGCCGATCTCGCGCCCCACGACGAGCTCGAGCTGATCGAGCGTCGCCGTCTGTCCCGCCATCCATCTGGTGAGGAACGTGTCCACGACGTCCATGTCCTCGAAGCCCCCCGGGCTGCTCTCCTCGACGACGTGCCCAAGGGACTCCAGGAGCCTGCCGGCGTCGCGAGCCGCCTCCGCCACGACCGAGTTGGGCTCGGCCTCGAGCACCGGCTCCGTGACCAGGCCGATCCGCAGCTGCCCGGGATCCGCCCCGACCTCCTCGGTGTAGGGCCGCGCCGGCGGCAGCGCCACGTAGGGGTCGCCGGGGGCCGGGCCGTGGACGGCCTCCAGGATCGCCGCGGTGTCGCGTACCGACGTCGAGACCACCAGCTCCGCCGTCAGGCCAGACATGTTGTCGCCGATCAGGGGGCCCTCGGAGATCCGCTGCCGCGTGGGCTTCAGCCCCACCAGCCCGCACTCGCTTGCGGGGATGCGGATCGAGCCGCCGCCGTCGTTTGCGTGGGCGACGGGGACCATTCCCGCGGCGACCGCTGCCGCGGATCCCCCGCTTGAGCCGCCCGTGGAGCGGGTGACGTCCCACGGGTTGCGGCTGGGTCCGTACGCACGCGGCTCGGTCGTCGGAAGGATCCCGAGCTCCGGGGTGTTCGTCTTGCCGATGGTGACGAAGCCGGCCTGCTTGAAGCGAAGCGCCAGGTACGTGTCCACCGGTGAACGGAAGTCCGCGTCCTTCAGGTACTGCATGCCCATGTGGAGGGGGTCGCCGGCGAACGCGGCGCCGAGGTCCTTCAGCAGGAAGGGCACGCCCTTGAATGGCCCATCCGGCAGCTCGCCGGCCGCCGCCTCCCGCCCCTTGTCGTAGAGCTTGTGGATAACGGCGTTGATCTCGCCGTTCGCGGCCTCGATGCGGTCGATCGCGGCGTCGACCAGCTCGACCGGGCTCGCCTCGCCCCGCCGAACGAGCTCCGCTTGGGCGGTGGCATCCAGTCGCGCGAGGCCCTCGCTCATCGAGCCGACTCTATCTTCCCCTCGGGGCTCATCGCCTTCCGAGTCAATGGATCGCGAATCCGGGCCGGAAGCATCGCCGCCAGCCGCGCCTTCGCGTACTCCACCGCCGGGAAGCCCAACCGCTCGCGGCGCTCCAGGGTCGCGAGATAGATTCGCTCGGCGGCGTCGCGGGGCTCGACCGAGTAGGTGTGCTTGAACACGTTGCCGCGGAACATGGGCGTGTCAACGAAGCCTGGGAAGACCGCCGTGAACGTGATGCCCCGCGGCTCGAGCTCTGCCCGCGCCGACTCCGCGATCGTGGCCAGCGCGGCCTTGCTGCCGCTGTAGGGGGCCTCGTACGGCATTCCGACGAGACCCGCCAGGCTGACGATGGCGGTGACGTGTCCCCTCCCCCGCCGCGCCATCGCCGGCGCCAGGTGCGAGAGGAGCACCAGGTTGGCCAGGGCGTTGACCGTGAAGTCCTCCTGCGCCTGGCGCCAGTCGAAGTCGAGCATTGACTGCGCGCGGTCCAAGCCGGCGCCGGCGACCAGGAGGTCGATGTCGGGATGCTCGGCCACGAGCTCCGCGGCTGCGGTGTCCAGCGCCTCCAGATCCGCGAAGTCCACCTCCCGGATCCCGACGTCGATGTCCGCCGGGAGCTCCGAGGCCCGCTCCGCCAGAGGGGCGCCCGGCCGGTCCACGAGTAGAAGCGACGTTCGGTCCTCGGCAGCCAGGCGCGCGATCTCCACCCCGATACCGCCGGCCGCCCCGGTGACGAGGGCTTTGCCGAACCTGCCGTCCTGCCGCACCCGCGTCGCCGGTGTGCGGCCTACGAACGGCGCCAGGCGCGGCGTGGCCCGCGGGCGAAAGCCCATCTGCCCCTCGTACCACGGCTCGACGTGGAGCAGCTCGACGCTGAAGCCCTGGTCGTCGTTGATGTAGATGACCGACCACGCGCCCAGCCGCACGGGTGGCCTGTTGCCCTCGTGCCCGGCCTCGCGGCAGCGACGGCATGCTGATTCGAATTCAGCTCGCTCCCGGAAGCCGAACGCGATGTTGAGGAGGCCGATGTCGCTGATCCTGTAGCCGTCCGGCGGGGGTCTGCCCGCGGGATCGGAGTAGGAGACGAGCTCGACCAGGAAGTCGTCCGCCCACATGCAGATGCGATCGCGCTTCGCCCCATCCAGCCCCCACAGCCCCTCGTGCTCCGGGCGGTGTAGCTCGACGCCCTCGGCGACCGTGAGTCCCAGCACGTCGACGAAGAAGCGCCGTGAGCGGTCCAGATCGGGCACGGAAAGGATCACCGCCCGCGCCACGGCGGGAATCTCCGAGCGCGGCCGTGGCCTTGGAGACGTAGAGCGAGGATCGTCCTCCATCAGCTCCACCAGCACGCCATCCGGATCGCGCAGGCAGGTGCGTCGCTCGCCGGCCGCTCCCATCGGGTCGGTGAGCGGCGGGCTTCCTGCCTCGTGGGCCCGCTCGATGGCGGCCTCGATGTCGTCGACGGCGAAGGCCACGGTCGTGTACCCGATGTCGCATGGGCGCCAATCGGGCGGCATCGCGCGGACCAGGGGGCTGCGGAACTCGAAGAGCTCGACCTGGAAAAGATCCTGGCGATCGACGAGCCACCAGCAGGTTGAGGCCGAGCGCGGTATGCCCTGCACCATCGAGGCGAGGGGCCCGGCGAACAGGTTGGTCCCGCCGCCCGGCTCCAGGCCGAGGACGTCGCGGTACCACCGCTGGGTGCGGCGCAGGTCGCTGACGCTGAGCGCGATCTGAGAGAGGCGCAAGGCGCGGTGACTCTACCGTCGGCGGAGCTCTTGGCGGTGGAATAGCATCGGCTCGTGGGGAGTGCACGGACGCGATGTCTGGCGGCTTTGGGCGGAATTGCGGCCACGGTGGCGTACGCGGTCACCCCGGCTCAGGCCCGGACGATCGGCACGCCCTACATCCAGGCGCATCGTGGCGGCTCCGTCGTCAACGGCAAGCCCACGTACCCCGAGAACACGATGCCCGCCTTCCGCCACTCGGCGGACAAGGGGTTCGTGCTCGAGATGGACGTCAAGCTGACCGAGGATCGCGTGCCGGTGGTCGTCCACGACGCGACGCTGGACCGGACGACGGACTGCGACGGCCAGGTGGACGCCAAGACCGTTAAGCAGCTTCGCCGCTGTCGCGTCGACATCCTCGGGACCGAGGGGAACTCGATCCACATCGGCCCGCACGATCCGCGTGCGGCGCGGATTCCGACGCTGGCGCACGTGCTCGAGTTCATCAAGCACGAGCGCGCCGCGGCCAACATCGAGATCAAGAACGTCCCAACCGACCCCGATTTCGATGCCACCGACCGGTTCGCGACCACTGTGTCGAAGGCGATTCGCCTGAGTCGCGTCCCGCAGTCGCAGCTGATCGTCCAGAGCTTCTGGCCCCCCAACCTCAGGGTCGCGCAGGCCCTCCTCCCCCACGC
>DATFON010000138.1:0-33439 GCA_035265465.1 Solirubrobacterales bacterium
AAGGACGTCGCCGCGACTGCCGACAGGCTGGGCTCGCCGCGGGTGACCTTCACCGATCCCGAGGTGGCGGCGGTGGGGCGCACCCTCGCGGCGGCGCAGGAGGCGGGCATCAACGCCCGCGCGGCCGACGTCCCGACCTCCGGGACGGCAGGTGCAAGCTTTCACGGACGCAACGCGCCCGGTACCAGCAGAATCGTGGTCGACGAGGACCGCGGCGTGATCGTGGGGGCGACCTTCGTCGGTCCCGAAACGGCCGACTTCGTGCACGCCGCCACCGTCGCCGTCATCGGGGAGGTGTCGCTCAACCACCTGTGGCACGCGGTGCCGGCGTTTCCCACCCGCAGCGAGGTGTGGCTCAAGCTGATGGAGGAGTACGGCCTGTAGAAGCGGGACCGTTAGAGGGTCAGGTGCGGCTTGAGCTCGGTCAGGAACGACTTCGGAAAGCCGGGAATACCGTCCAGCTGGTCCAGCGACTTGAAGCCGCCGACCCGATCGCGGTAGGCCAGTACGCGCCCGGTCTGGGTCACCGAGAGCCGCAGCCGTCGTAGGTCCTCGTACGTCGCCTCGTTCAGGTTCAGTGGTCCGCCCTCGCTCACTATGGGCCCCTCGTCAGCGCCTCCTTCCGGCTCGGATTCCTCGGCCTGCGATTCCTCGGCCGGCGATTTCTCGGGCTTCGCCGCCTCTGACGGCCGAGGGATCCACGTGGGCTGGCTGGATTCCGGCGCCGCGGGTGACGGCGAGGGCTGGGGGGACGGGGGCTGGAGCTCGAAGGAAGTGGGGTTGTCCTCGGGTGGCGGGGTCGGCTCTGGAGGGTTCGGCTCAGGCTCCGGGCTCTCGGGCTTCGGGGTCGATTCCGGCTCAGCGATCTTGTCGGCGGTCGACTCGGCATCGGGCGCCAGATCCGCGATCCTGCCCACCGTCTCGCGGGCTCGCTGCTCCGCCTCGGCCGCGCGCTGCTCGGTCTGGGCGATGCGATCCAGGCGCTCCCGAAGCCGGGACTCGCGCTCCATCTCCTCGTTCTTGAGCTTGGCGAGCTCCTCGGCGTGATCCGCGCGTGACTCCGCCTCGTTCGCTCGCGCCTCGACCTCCTTCAATCGCATGGCCGCCCGGTCGAGCGCCTCCGCCGTCCGCTGCCGCGCGGCGGCAAGACGAGCCTCGGTGTCCTCGATCTCGCGGGCGAGCTGCTGCTCCTGCCCCCTTCGCCGCTCAAGGTGCGCCTCCGCCTCGCGCAGCTCCGCCAGGGGGGCCTCGCGCTTGTCGCTGGTGAGCTCGCGGCGGGCGGCGGGCTCCTCATCGGGCTGCTGCGGAACCTCCTGCTCGGCTGGCTTCGGCTCCTCCGCCGGAGCCTCCGGATGCTCCTGGGCGCGCTCAGCGGCTTCGGTGATCCGCCGCTCGGTCTCCGCCTGAATTCGTTCCTCGTCGGGCTCTCCGGGCGCGCCCGCGCGACGCTCGGATTCGACCAGGCGAGCCAGCGCCTCGCGCTCGGCGCTCTCCTGGATCGAGTGCTCCTGACCGGAAGGTGGGGTCTCGGCCGACACGGTGGGCGCCGGCGGTGGCGGAGCGGTCGCTGGTGGTGGCGGCGCCGGCGCGGCGCCGGCCTGAGGGGCGGGCGGTGTTGGCGTGCCCGCGGCGGGTGGAGGGATGACCTGGGTTGGAGCCGGCGCGGTGGGCGGCGCGGGCTGTTGCGGCGGCGGGGGCGGCGGCGCGGGGGTTCCGCGGCCTCCGCGCCGAGCCTGACGCGCCTCCTGCTTTGAGCGCTTTTTCTCCTCCCGTGCGCGCTTTCGCTCCTCGATCGCCCGCTGGCGCTCCTGCTTGGCCCGTTCCCGCTCCGCCGCCTTGGCCGCACGGCGCTCCTGCTTTACCCGCTTGCGTTGCGCGGAGCGGGACTCCTGCGGCGGTGCGGCGGGAGGCTGCGCGGGTTGACCGGCCGGCGGGACGGGCGCCTGTGTGGGCGCGGGCTGCTGCGGCGCCTGGGTGGGTGGGGGCGCCTGAGGGACGGCGGGCTGGGCGGGCGCTTGCGCCTGCGCCCCCCCGCGGCGCTTCGCGACCTTCTCCTGGCGCTTTGCCTCGCGGGCCCGCTTTCGCTCCTCCAGCGCCGCCTGCCGCTGGGCCTTCTTTTGCTGCCGCTCCACGAGCTTGCGCCGCTTCAGCTCCTCGCGGGCTTGCTTTCGTTGCTCGCGCTTGCTCGGCGCCGGGGGAGGGGCTTGAGCGGGTGTGCCAGCGGGCGGCTGGGGAGCGGCGGCCGGCGGTTGGGACGGTGGAGCCACGGATTGGGGTGCTTGGTCCCCGGGAGTCACGGAACCCGCGGGAGGAGCCGGAGCCGCCCCGCCCTGTGCGGCGGCATCGGGCGCTGCCTGATCCGGTGTCTTCTTGTCTTGAGAGTCGCCGCGGCGACTGAGCCTGAACGAGGGCATCACGCTAATCGTCGCATGAGTGCGGCAAACGGGCAATTTGGGGCGCTATCTGAAAGCGACCGTTCAGCCTCGTGGCGCTTCGAATGGGCGGATCCGCTCACCGAAGGCGCTGCCGATAGTCGCGCTCCACCTCGCGCTGGACGTCGCGGTCGCGGATCTCTCGGCGACGATCGCGATGCTCCTTACCCCGGGCCAGCGCCAGCTCCACCTTCGCGAAGGGACCTTTGAAGTAGATCCGCGTCGGGATCAGAGTGAGGCCGCGGCGCTCGCTTCGCCCGACCAGGCGCTCGATCTCGTAGCGATGAAGGAGCAATCGCCGTGGCCGCTCCGGATCGTGGTTCTGGCCCGCCGCTGGAGGGTATGGCGGGATGTGGGCGTTCCGTAGCCAGACCTCCCCCCGGTCGATCACCGCGTACGCGTCGCCGAGCTGGGCCTTGCCCTCGCGCAGCGACTTCACCTCGGTGCCGACGAGCTCGATCCCGCATTCGACGCGATCGAGCAGCTCGAACTTGTGGCCCGCGCGCCGGTTGGTCGCGACATCGCCGGAGGCGGGCTTTCGACCCTTCTTCGCCATCGCCAGCGGTTACAGGCGCTCCCGGCGCCGTGCGCCCTGCGAACGCCCAGGTGCTTGATCGCCTCCCGCGGGCACCAGGTCCACGCGGCCGCGGGGCGCCTCCACCTTGTCGACGCGCACCGACAGCGGGTCGCCGAGCCGGATCGCCCGCCCGCTCCACTGACCGACGAGCGCGGTATCGGTCTCGTTGAGATCGAATCTCTCTCCGCGCATCAGGCGGACCGGGACCAGCCCCTCGTACACGTCGCCGAGCTCGCCGCCGAAGCGAACGAATGCGCCCGCCCCGATGACCCCCGAGACCTCGCCCTCGAATGCCCGCTTCCAGCCACGCTCGAAGAGCTCGCGGCCGAGCAGGAACGCCGCGCAAACGCGGTCCGCGTCGCGCTCGATCGCGGTCGCCTCCCGCTCGCGCTCGGAGCTCCTCCACGCAGCTTCGCGCACACGCTCCGGTTCGGGCTCGACTTCCCCCGCGCCCACGGCGGAGAGCAGTGCCCGGTGTGCAACCAGATCCGGGTAGCGTCGGATCGGCGAAGTGAAATGCGCGTAAGCCGGGCTGCCGAGGCCGGCATGGCCGACGTTACGGTCGCTGTAGGAGGCCTGCTTCAGCGAACGGAGCACGAGAGATGTATACGCGTCGCGCCCGTGTCCGCGCCGCGCGGCCTCCTTCGCCACGATCCGACTCATCTCTCCAACGAGGTCGCCGGCCGCGGTCGGCGAAAGGAGCTTCGGCAGTGGCGGGGTGGGTACGTCGAGCGAGGCGAGCTGCTCGACGAGTCGCTCGACGCGCTGGGGGTCGGGCTGCTCGTGCACGCGGTAGACGGTCGAGATTCGGCGGCGCTCGCAGAGCTCCGCGACGCGCTCGTTGGTGAGGATCATCAGGTGCTCGATCAGCTTGTGCGCCTCGGTCTGGTAGACGGAGTGCGCGCCGATCACGGCTCCGTCGCGGTCGAACGCGAACTCCGGCTCGAAGGACTCGATCTCGAGCGATCCGACCGGACGCCGCATCGCGAGCGTGGCCGCCGCACGTCGGGCCAGGTCGAGCGGCTTCGCGACGGCCGCGGGTGCCTCCGCGCGCCCGGCGAAGATCTCGTCGAGCTGGTCGTAGTCGAGCCGTGCATCGGACCGGATGCGGCTCCGGAAAAAGTTCGCCGAGCGCGGCTCGCCGTCACGGCTCAGCACGATCTCGGCCGTCACGGCGAGCCGCTCGACGCCGGGCGAAAGGCTGCACGCCTCGTCGCTGAGCACCCTCGGAAGCATCGGCTCCACGGACCCCGGCACGTAGGCGCTGGTGCCGCGGCGCAGCGCCTCCGAATCCAGCTTGCTTCCCGGCCGCACGTGTGCGGATACGTCGGCGATGTGGATCCACAGCCGCACTCCGTCTCCCTCGCTCGCCGCCGACACCGCGTCGTCGAAGTCGCGCGCCGTCGCCGGGTCGACGGTGAAGGTGGGCAACTCAGTCAGGTCATGTCGCTTCACCGGGAGCTCCCGCGCTGCGACCACGGCCTCGCTCGCCTGGTCCTCGATTGCCGCGGTGAAGCCACGGCGTGCCCCGCGATCCCACAAGAGCGCCTCCACCACGTCCCGCGCCCGCTCGGCGGAGCCCAGCGGGCGCAGCACCCGAGCCCCCCGGGGCCCGAAGTCCACCAGGGCGATGTCCCCCGACCGTGCCTTCACCGATCCGCGGTCGAGCGTTGCCTGCGGCCCACGTTCGAACAGCGGTTCCGCGACCGTGAAGCGCCCGCGCCGCTCGATGCTCGCGACGCGGCGCCCGAGCCCTCCGCCCCGGCGCGGGGTCAACGGTTCTCGACCGCGATCTTCTCGGCCAGGACGGACAGCGCCTTGTTGAGCGCCTCGTCCTCGTGGGTTCCCTTCTTGTCCCGAGCCGGCACCTCGGGCTTGATCCCCTGACCGAGGAGCGAGCTGCCATTCGCCGTGAAGTAACGACCGATCGTCAGGTCGAGCGCGCCGCCCGCGGCCAGGTGGATGACCTCCTGGAAGGTGCCCTTGCCGAAGGAGCGGGTTCCCACCGTCGTAGCCACGTGATGCTCCTCCATCGCCGAGGCCAGGATCTCGGCCGCGGATGCCGTGTTGTGATCGATCAGGACCACGGTCGGATGTGACGGCAGCGGATCGCCCACGGCGTCGTATGTCTTGGTGCCCTGGGTCCGGCTGCGCGTGGATACCACGCGCTCGCCCTTCTTCAGGAACAGGCTCGCGGCGAGAACCGACTCGTTCAGCTGGCCGCCACCGTTCCCGCGCAGGTCGAGCACGAGCCCCTCCGCACCCTTTTGGTCGAGTCGTTGGATCTCGGAGGCGAGCTCTCCGTGCGAGCCCGAGCTGAAGGTCGCGAATCGAACGTAGGCCACCTTCGTCGGCCCGGCGTGCTCGATGTGGCCGGTCGCGACGGGGAGCGCAACCGACGCCCGCTTCAGATGCAGCTGGTGGGGTTTGCCCTCGCCACCCGAGCGAATGCTGAGCGTCACGGGCGTCCCGGGCGGCCCCTTGATGCGAGATACCGCGACGTCCTCGGGCACGCCGGCGATCGACTTGCCGTTGACGCCGACGATGAGGTCGTTGGCCTGGATGCCCGCTCGCTTCGCCGGGCTGTCGGGAATGACGCTCGCCACCCGCAGCCCGGCCTTCACGCCGTGCACGGTCAAGCCGACCCCCGAGAAGTGGCCGGAGTTCGCCAGCTCGAACTGGCGCAGCTCCTCGGGATCGAAGTAGTGCGAGAAGCGGTCGTCGTAGCGCCGCTTGAGCACCGAGATCATCCCGTCGACGGAGGCGTTGTCCAGCATCGTTCCCTTGACCGGCCGGAAGTAGTTCTGCTCGATTACGTCCTGCGCATCCGTCGCCACGGCGTCTCCCGAGGAGAAGCCGCCCGTGAGCGCGACGATGAGAACGGCCACGGCCGCCGCGAGGACGGCCCCCGTGAGGAAGCCCAGGATGAAGCGTTCGCGGCCGGCCGCGCGCGGATCGCTCAAACGCGGAGGAAGCGGCGCAGCACGATGCCGCTTCCGAGAGCGGAAACGACCACCGACGCAACCAGCAGGACGACGATCAGAGGCACGAACCCCACAGTAGAGAACTTGTCGATCAGTTCGAAGTTCTCGGACAGCGGGTCGACGATCGTCACCTTGCCGATCCAGAGCATGCCCACCGCGATGGCTGCCCCCGTGAGCCCGACGATGAGACCCTCGATCACGAACGGCCAGCGGATGAACCAGTTGGTAGCTCCCACCAACCTCTGCACCTCGACCTCACGGCGGCGGGCAAAGATGGAGAGCCGGATCGTGTTGGCGACGAGCAGCAGCGAAACGATGAGCAGCAGGACTGCGATCACAGACAGGATGACCTTCACGGCGTTGGTGACGGTCCTGATGGTGTCGGCCGCGCCCTGGCCGCTGCTGACGTCATCGATCGCCGGGCTGATGGCCTTCGGCTTGCCGTTCGGCCCCGGAGGGGTGATCGCATGCTGGATGGAGCGCAGGTCGTTCGCGTTGTCGGGATGGACGATGATCGACAGAGGCAGCGGGTTCTTGCCCTGAAGCTGGGTGATCCCCTGACTGATCGGGCCCTCTCCGACGTCGTTGCGCAGCGTCTCCAGTCCCTCTTTCTTGGAGATGTACTCCGTGCGCTCCACGTGCGGGATCTTGTTGATCTTCTTCTGCGCGGCCTTGGTCTGCTTCGCCGTCGCGTTGTCGACCATGAAGACCCGCAGCGAGAGCTGTGATTGAACGTTCTCGGTCGTGGTGGAGCTGGCCTTGATGACCGGGATGAAGACGCCCAGCAAGAGCGTGGTCATCACCACGGTTACGATCGCGGCGAGGCTGGGGGCCGAGCTGCGTCGCAGGGCCCGGAGGGCCTCGGCAATGAAGAAGAAGATCCGTCCCACGGTCAGGGCCTCGGTGGGCTGGCGGCGGGCTCACCATTGGTGTGGCCCTCGCCGACTCCCATCTCCGAGCGGACACGCACGCCGAACTCGCTCGTCGATTCCTCGTGGTAGGTGGCAGTCACCTGGTCGCGGACCAAGCGCCCCTCGTCGAGAGCGAGGACGCGGCGGCGCATCTTGTCCACCATCTCCCGGTCGTGGGTGACGACCAGGACCGTCGTGCCGGTGCGGTTGATCCGATAGAGCAGCTGCATGATCCCGATCGAGGTCTCCGGGTCGAGGTTTCCGGTGGGCTCGTCGGCGAGGAGAAGGGGCGGATGGTTGACGAACGCCCTCGCGATCGACACGCGCTGCTGCTCGCCGCCCGAGAGCTGGTCCGGATAGTTGTGCACCTTGCCCTGCAGCCCGACGAGGCGGAGGATCTCGGGCACCTTGCGGCGGATGTCCCCGCGGCTGGCGCCCGTGACCTTCAGCGTGTAGGCGACGTTGTCGTAGACGGTCCGGTTCGGCAGCAGCTTGAAATCCTGGAAAACGGTCCCGATCCGGCGCCGCAGGTGGGGAATGCGGCGCTTCGGCAGGCGATCGATGTCGTGCCCGGCGATGAGAACGTGACCGCTCGCGGCCTTCACCTCGCCGGTGAGCGTCCTGATCAGCGTGGACTTGCCGCATCCGGTCGGGCCCACGACGAACACGAAGTCCCCGCGCTGAATCCCGAACGAAACCCGCTCGAGCGCGACGTGGCCGCCCGGGTAGACGACGGTCGTGTCTTGAAGCTCGACGATCGGCGGACGGCGCCTCTCGGTGGCGGGCTCCGCCTCAGGTCGCGACCGCGGTGTGCGGTCTTCGGCGGCGTGCTTGCGCCGTCTGCGTGTCTTCAGTAGCGGCATGCGAAGCGTGTTTCTCCGAGGCTCCTGGCAATCCTGCGCACCCCTCCCCTGCAGCAAGGCTTGCTTGACGGAGCGTCGCGCAAGGGTAGCGAACCGCGTTAAGAGGCACTCACAGTTGTCTCATGCCGCATGCCGCCGTGCAGCCGGCGCGCTGCGGTGTTGGATGCGTGGGTTTGTGCTTTGAGATTCGGGGTAATTCGGTGCTGCCAGTTCCTTCAACGGACGAAGGCGGACGATGGATCGTGGTGGTGCCACGGATAGCCCATAGGCCGATCGAACACCCTAAGCCGGGGCGCCGCACGGCCACAGCCGCGAAGGGTTGGGCACTCGTATCCTCGGTACTTGTAGCCATCGTGGTGGCTGGGCTCCCATCTGCGGCGAACGCAGTCACCTACACGAAGGCCATCCGCTACGGCCCATACACGATTCCCGCCGCCACCGATGGCGGTCCCGGGATGATCAACAACAAGCTTCAGCTTGGCGTTCAGCGACCATGCCTCGGCTGCCACATCACCTCGTTCAAGCCCGACCTGGTCTACGAGGATGGCACGCGGGCGACGCTGGCAACGGGCGCGATGCTTCACCACTTCGTGCTTACCAGTCAGTTCAGGCGCGATGCGACCTGTGGCAGCGACTGGCTCGGGCTCGCGGGAGAGCGCTTCTTCGCATCCGGGAACGAGCGTACGGCTATGACTTTCCCTTCGGGCTACGGGTACCGGGTGCGCTGGTACGACTCCTGGAATCTGCTGGTGGACCTGATGAACCATTCGTCGGCGCCGCAGACGGTGTATATCCGGGTCACCTACACCTACCGCCCCTCCTGGGAGTCGGTGAAGCCCGTCCGCCCTGTGTGGCTCGACATCGACCAGTGCCGGGACTCGGAGTATTCGATCCCATCGGGGTTCTCAGACACTCACTGGGACTGGAACGTCAACGTCCCGGGCGACATCGTCGCGATGCTCGGCCATCTGCACGGACACGGAGTTGCGATCGAGGCGACGAACGAAAGCCGAGGGGGCACCTCGATCTGCAAATCCGTCGCGACGCTGGACCCGAACGACGTACACAGCGTCCTGGCGATGTCGACGTGCACTGGGGATCCGGTTGCCTCCGTTCGACAGGGGGAGGTCGTGCGCCTCCACAGCATGTACAACAGCGCTCACCCCGCGGATGACGTGATGGGAATCATGCTCGCCTACATCAACCCGGACTAGGTGGCGTAGGGAGGCGTCGCCCTCAGGTCCACTCGGGCCCAAAGAGCGGCGGGCGCGAGACGATCGGCTTCAGTACGAGCGCCTCGCGCGCCCGGTCGGCGATGCCGCGCGCGGTCAGGCCGAAGTGCTCCATGCACGCCTCGCCGGTGCCCGAGATTCCGAACTCGTCCCCCATCCCGACCGCGAAGATCGGCACGGGGTGCTGCTCGGCGGCCACCTGGCGCACCGCGTCGGCCAGCCCGCCCGCCACCCGGTGCTCCTCGGCGGTGACACCGACGCCGGTCTTGCTCAGCGACTCGAGGATCGTCTCGGAGTGCAACGGCTTGATGATCGAGACGTTCACGACCTCGGCCTCCACCCCGTCCTCGTGCTCCAGGGACTCCGCCGCCTCCATCGCGCGCCAGACCATGTGGCCGGTCGCGATCAGGGTGATGTCCTTGCCCTCGCGCAGGACGTCGACGCCGGGGCCGATGGTCTCGGGAATGTCCTCGTAGACAATCGGGGTCGAGGGCCGACCGAACCGCATGTACATCGGCTCGTCGCGCTCGTACGACTCCGCCGTCGCCCGGTACGCCTGGTTGTAGTCGGCGGGGACGACCACGGTCATCCGGGGCATCGCCCGCATCAGCGCGATGTCCTCGATCATCTGGTGCGAGGCGCCGTCCTCGCCAAGCGACACGCCGCCGTGCGAGGCGCCGATGCGCACCTTGAGCTCATTGTGGGCGATTCCCAGACGCACCTGGTCGTAGGCACGCCCCGCGGCGAAGATGGCGAAGGTCGAGCAGTAAGGGACCTTCCCGGTCGCGGCCAGGCCGCAGGCCATCGACATCATGTTTGCCTCCGCGGCGCCGACGTTGAAGAATCGCCCCGGGAAGCGCTTGCCGAACTTGATCGCCTGAGTCGAGACCGCGAGGTCGGCGTCGAGCGCCACCACGTCGTCGTGGCGCTCGCCCAGGTCGACCAGCGCGTCGCCGTACGCATGCCGCGTGGCGATCGGCTCGGTCTTGGCCTCAGGGGGCATCGCTCAGGAGTCCTCCCGATCGGCGGCCTGCAGGGCCTTGGTCTGCTCGTCGAGGGTCGCGATCAGCTCCTCCAGCGCCTCGGTGGCCAACTCCGGCGTCGGCGGCTTGCCGTGGAATCCGAACCGATCCTCCATCGTGGAGACTCCCTTGCCCTTCTTGGTCTGGGCGACGATGGCCGCGGGCTTTCGCACCGTGCGGCTGCGCTCGAGCGCCTCCGTGACCTGCTGCATGTCGTGCCCGTCGATCTCCACCGCATCCCAGCCGAAGGCCTCGAACTTCGCGCGGACATCGCCGATGTCCATGACCTCCTCGGTCGTCCCGTCGGTCTGCAGGTGGTTGTAGTCGACGATCGCGGTGATGTTGGGGATTCCGAAGTGGACGGCCGCCGTCGCGGCCTCCCACGTCTGTCCCTCCTGGCAGTCGCCGTCGGACAGCACCCCGAAGACCTGCGCGGTCTCGTCCAGTCCGTCAAGCCCCAGGGCGAGCGCGATTCCGACGCACATCGAAAGGCCCTGCCCGAGCGAGCCGGTCGAGACCTCGATACCCGGAGTGCGGCGCATGTCGGGATGCCCCTGAAGCTGGGCGCCGATCTGCCGCAGCCCCATGAGCTCCTCCAGCGGGAAATAGCCGTACTGGGCGAGGGCGGCGTACTGGATGGGGGCGGCGTGGCCCTTGCAGAGCACGAACCGGTCGCGCGCCGGCCAATCCGGGTTCTCGGGGTCGTGGCGCAGGACGCGGCAGTAGAGCGCGGTGACGATGTCGGCGGCCGACAGCGACGAGTCGAGATGGCCGGATTTCGCCACGGCCAGCATTCGCACGCAGTCGATCCGAAGCACCGTCGCCCAGCGCTTGAGCTCCGCGATCCGCGGCTGCGCATCGCCACGCTCCGCGAGCCGGGGCGGTGGCTTCAGATCCGGCACGGGCCTCAGGTGCCTCAACGTCGCGAGATTAGCGTTCGAAGACACGAGCGGGCCCAGCGTATGGGGGTTCGTGGACGGAACCGTTCGTCCGAATCGACGCAAGGAGCGGCCTTATGAAGCATCCGCCCGGCGTCGCTATAACGGACGGGTGCGGACGGTGACTTCGGCCACGGCGCTTGCGTTCCTCACCGCCCTTGCGCTCGTCGCGAGTTCCTGTGGCGGCGAGGGCGATCAAGGTCCGGCATCGACGACGACAGCCGTCTCGACGACGACCCGTTCGAGCAGCGCCCCCCGTCGAGCCAAGCAGCCCCGGCGGGACAAGCAGCCTCGCCGGGAGGCGCCCGGCGAAGGCCACCGGCAGCGACCGCCTCGCCCGGGGTCGAACCAGGCCGCCGTGCAGAACGCCGTCTCACAGACCAAGCCGGCGCGTTTGGACCCGGCCGAGCGTCAGGTCGCCAGCGTGGTCCGTGGGTACGTCGCCGCCCTGGACACCCGCGACGGCGAGCGCGTCTGCGCCCTGTTCCTCCCCGGCGCTCTGGACAAGGTGCGCTTACCACGCGACCGCGGGGACTGCGCGCCGTCCGTCCAGGCCTCGATCGGGTACCGGGATCCACGCGGATTCCCGGTGTACGAGCACTCGCGCGTCGCCCGGATCCGGTCCGTTGCCATCGACGGCAGCGAGGCCCGCATCGTCGCCACGATGGTCACGCGCTTTGCCGGAAACCGCGAGCCCTCGATCGAGGACGACGTCGTCTACACGCAGCAGCGAGGCGGGCGGTGGCTGATCGCCCAGCCGAGCGCGGCGCTCTACCGGGCTATCGGCGAGGGCGACATCCCGCCCTCGGTGCTCGCCCCGCCGCAGTGACTACCGTTTCACCGAGACGATCCGCGGCCCGTCGCCCCCGAGCAGGGTGAGGTACGCCCGCTTCGGGCCAAGCGAGGTGCTCCACAGCCGGCGGTCGAGACCGCGCCGCCCGTAGATCCGGTGGCCGCGCCCGTGGCCGGCTACGCGGCGCAGCATCAGCGCCTGGTGCAGGGCGCGGGGCGCGCTGGCGAGAGGGCCCTGCGAGCCCCGCGAGACCTTGACGTACAGGAGCCGTCTGCCGAGGAGGGACGGGCTCAGCAACTGGGCTCGCCGCGAGCGAAGCAGCGTGCGCCGCTTACCGGACTTCAGTCCGACGAGCCGGATCGTGTTGCTGCGGCGCTTCGACACCGTGAAGGCCACGCGGCCCTTTGCGATGCTCGGTCGCCCGATGACCGCTGGGGACGACGCCTCCGCCACTTTCCGGGCCTTGCCGGGGTTCCCCAGGCGGCTGACCGACCGAACCTTCAGCGCGTAGTGCCCGTGGTAGCGGGTCAGGTAGGCGAGCCAGGCGGGCGACACCGCAACGGCCTCGGGGTGGAAGGCCGGGGCCGTGCCCACGACGTCCAGCGTGAGGCGGTTGAGGATCTGGATCCGCGAGCCCGAGATGACGGCTGCCAGCTGACCGCCGAGTGCCGGATCGCTCCCGGGCAACGAGCGGGTTCGCCCTTCGAAGCGCAGAACTCCCGTCCGATTTTCCTTCTGGAACGCGAGCGCCTTGCCGACGACCGATGGGTCCGCGCCGTTTGACACCTCGGTGCGCTCGGCTGACGCCGTCGTGGTGGCGAGAACCGCGGCGACGAGCCCGAGGGTGACGGCGTCGCCCAGCCTGAGGAGCCGGTAGAGCACCGGGCGCTCGGCCATTGCGCGAATGCAGGCCTGCGCGAACGGTCGGTCGACGGCGGGCGCGAGCACGACCACCGGGATGGCGCGGCCGATCCCGAATGCTGCGCCGATCACAAGCCCGGCCTTCGGGTTGCCGAGGGCGAGGCTGATCCCCCCGAGCGCCCAGACGCCGAAAGTCAGCACGAAAGTCGTGAAACCAAGCCCCAGCAGAACCCCGTAGAGCCCCGCGGCCAGTGGGAGAGGCATCGTCCATCGCCAGCGCTCGGGCAGCTGACGCCGGATCTGTGGCGCGATCCGAAGCCCGCGGGCCTCGGCGCCTGCGGCGGCGACGGCAACACCCGCCGCGACGAGATACGCGGTGCGGCCCGCCGCGCCGTGGACGAGCTCACCGAGCACCGACAGCAGGCCGAACGTCGCGACCCCACCAACCACCGCGCCCGGAACGAATGCCGCGCACGCCGCCGTCGCCGTCAGCCGGCGGCCGCGGTCACCCGCGAGCCCGATCGTCTCCACCATCGAGAACCCGCACGGGGACCACGCGCCGGTCAACCCGATCGCGAGCGCGGCGACCGCCAGGACGACCTCGACCGGGGTCATGCCGCTGCCTCCACCCGCCGTGTCCGCCGCCGGCTCAACACGGCACGTGGGTCTGGTAGTAGGTCACGCAGAACACCTTGTGGTCGCCGTAGCAGTAGCCCTTGAGCGCGGCGTCGCCGTTGATTCGCGTGTCGTGGCGCGAGCAGCAGTCCCAGAGCTTGCGGACCCTCCCGCCGCAGCAGCGGTACCAGGCTCCCTGGAGGTGCGCATCGATCCCGTGCTGCTTCGCGGTCTCACCGCAGACCTTGGTGCGCGGGGCCGGGGGCAGGGGAACACCATCGGGATCGCGCATCAGTGACCCGTCGTCGTGGACCGGCTGTCCCTTGTCGTTGACGATGCGCCCGATGTTGTCCACGCGCCTGCCGTCGCTGGGGCGGATCGGATATCCGTGCGCGTCGATCCGCGGGAGGCCGTACGGGTGGATGCAGTTCCCAGTGGTGTAGGTATGGCCGCAGAAGTTGGTGTACGCGCTCGCATCGCCCTTGGTGGCGCCGGCGATCACGCCGCCGAACGCCACACCGATCAAACCGGCGCCCACCCGGGCCAGAAAGCCGCGGCGCGACGTATCCCCGGCGAGCGAGTCGAGCGCGTCTCCCACTCGGTCGCGGTCACCCATCGCCCATCCCCTCGCGGCGCCGCCGTCGCCTCGGCATCAGTTGTACCTCGCCTCCAGGCTCGCTCTGCGACGACCGGCAGTCGCCAGCACGCTCTCGAGCTGAGCGAGGTTGTTGAAAGTCCCCTTCGCGAGCACCGTCCCGTTCGCGTCGAGCGCAAGCGCGAACGGGCTCCCCGGGATCGCGAGCTCGCTCCACACGTCGGCGTCGGCCACCTCGTCGAACACCTCGACCGCGAGCTCGGGATCGCCGCCGAGGCTGGAGATCGCGGGCGCGAGACCACGGCAGACGCGACAGCCCTCGGATGTGAATACGGCCAGGCCGATGCCCGGCGACGGCAGGTCCGCAAAGTGGTCGACCAGCTCGATCCGCCGGCCCACCTCCGGACCCTCGTCGGGGATCTCGAGCGCCGCCGCCGGCCCGAGCCGGAGCCGGAGCATTCCGACCTCTCGCGCGAGAGCCAGAACCGCGATGCCGAGACCCAGGCACGCCAGCAGCGCAACGATCAGTCCGAGCGCGAGCCACTCGTCTGTGGAAGGCGTCCCCTGGGGGAGGAAGGGAAGCGCCGCGAAGCACGCGGCGAGGGCGAGGTTGCGTCCCACGGAGATCCAGCCCACCGTGGACCGCGAGCCGAAGCACGCGCACGGTGCGCCCGCGCGCCCGCGCAGGATCGCGCCGACGAGCACGGCGGCGAAGAGCGTCAAAAAGCCCGCGGCCAGCCACGCCGCTTGGTCGCTCCCGGCGATCACCTCCGCAGCGAGCCCGAGCTCGACGACGATGAGAAGCACCCAGGCCGCCCACTGCAGGCGCTCGCCCTCGATCTCGAAGGTGCCCAGGGCGGCCCGGCTCGAGGCGGGGCTCGCCAGCTTCAACGCCGCCGAGCCGGCGAGCACCAGTCCGAGAACGAGCCGCGCTGCGAGCCCCAACACGGGCTCAAGCTAGCACCGACAAACGGCGGTTCCAACTAGGAGATGCTCACCATGCGCTCGATCGGCACGCGAGCGCGCGCGGCCACGCCAGCCGGGACCTTCACCTCGAATCGCATGTGGCGAAGCGAGTCGCGCAGCTTTGGCAAGGTGATCATCTTCATGTACTTGCAAAAGGCCATCCGGTTGGCCTCGATGAGCCGCGCGCCCGGGGCCGCCTGCTTGAGGGGATACAGCATCCCCGTCTCGGTGGCGACGATGAACTCGCCCTGCGGGTGCTCGTGGACGTGGCGAAGCATGCCGGACGTCGAGAGCATCTGCACTCCCTCCGAGTCCAGGTCGCCGGAGGCGACGTACTCCATCGCCTGGGTCGAGCACCCGCACTCGGGATGAATCAAGAACTCCGCATCCGGATGTTCGGCCCGCATCGCGGCGATGTCGTCGGGGCGTATCCCCGCGTGGACATGGCACTCGCCGTCCCAGACGTGGAAGCGTGCGTAGCGCTCCGGGTCCTCGATCAGGCCCAGCTCACGGGCGACGAACGAGCCGAGCCACATGTCCGGGCCGAACAGGATCTCGGTCTGGGGACCGTGCTCGCGCCAGATGTGGTCGACGACCTGCACGGCGTTCGACGACGTGCAGCAGTAGTCGGTCTCCGCCTTCACCTCGGCCGAGGTGTTCACGTACATGACGACGAAGGCGCCGGGATGCTCGGCCTTCCACGCACGAAGCTGGTCCGCAGTGATCGAATCCGACAGCGAGCAACCGGCATCCGGATCGGGGATCAGGACGGTCTTCTCCGGTGAGAGCACGGACGCCGTCTCCGCCATGAAGTGCACTCCGCAGAACGCGATGACATCCGCCTCCGTCGCGGCGGCCTCACGAGAAAGCTGAAGCGAGTCCCCCGTCAGGTCGGCAACGTCCTGGATCTCGGGCACCTGGTAGTTGTGGGCGAGGATCACGGCGTTGCGCTCGGCGGCGAGGGCGCGAACCTCCTGGGATAGCCGCTCGACGTCCCCGGGCGCGAGTGCCGCGGGCGGCGGCGCTTGGAGTGTCGGAAGCTGGTGCATTCGAGTACGCGGATCGCAGCCGTTCTCGACGGCGGCGAAATCTGATCTTCGCCTGGCCCATGGGCGCGGGCGAATGAACCACTGATTGTAGTGCGCCGTGGAGGGCCGGCCGGCCCGCGCGCCTAGGCTTGAGTCATGCCCGAGCTACCCGAGGTGGAGATCACGGCCCGCCGTCTCGACTCCGCGCTGAGCGAGGCCGAGGTCGAGTCGGCGCTGTCTCCCGGCATGGTGGCGCTCAAGTCCGTCGATCCCCCGCTGGCGGCCCTCGTCGGCCGCCGCGTGGCCGGGGTCCGGCGAGTCGGGAAGATGCCCGTCGTCGAGTTCGAGCCACCGAGCGAGCCCGATGCGGGAATCGCGATGCTCGTTCACCTGATGTCCGCCGGGCGGCTTCAGGTGTTCGACAAGCGGGCGTCACTCCGCGATCGCACCGCCAGGGTTCTCGTCCGGTTCGCCGACGGGCGCGAGCTTCGGCTTCGCGAGTTCGGCACCAAGCAACGCGCCTGGGCCAAGCTCATGCCGGCCGGCGACGTCGAGAGGGATGAGATGGTCGTGACCCTGGGGCCGGAGGCCTGGCCGGCGCCGGCGGTGGAGGAGGTCGCACGCCGAATCGACCAGCCGCGCCACCTCCATCCGATGCTTCGCGACCAGCGCGTGATCGCCGGGGTGGGGCGCTCCTGGGTCGACGAGATCCTGTGGGAGGCGGCGCTGTCGCCGTTTCGCCAGGGATCGGACCTCGGCGACGAGGAGGTCGAGCGGCTACACGCCGCCCTGCACGTGCTGGGCGACGCGATCGACCACTACGAGGAGGTCATCGGCGACGTCGTGCCCGACAAGCTGCCCATGCCGCTCCAGGTCCACCGGCGAGAGGGCGAGCCGTGTCCGCGCTGTGGCGCCACGCTGGCCGCGGTTCATTTTGCCGAGCACGTCACCACCTACTGCCCCGAGGAGCAGACGGGTGGGCGCGTCCTCAAGGACCGACGACTCTCCAGGCTCCTGAAGTAGGGATTGGTAGGGTTGGCCGCAGCGACTCCGGCGGCGCAGGGACTCGTGTCGGGGACAGTAACCATTAAGGAGGGATTTCTCATGCGAGCGAAAGTGCTGACTCTGGTCGGCGGCGCTGCCTTGATCGGCGCGCTGCTGGTCCCGGTATTGGTCTTGGCGGCCACCAACCACACGCCCAAGCTCAAGGCCGCGCTGACCGGCGAGCAGGTGGTACCCGCCGGCACCGGGGCCCCGAAGGGCGAGGGCTTCGCCAGGGTGACCGTGCGCCCGAGCAAGCACAAGTTGTGCTTCAACGTCAGCTTCAAGAAGATCGGCAAGACGGATGGCCTGAACGCGGGCATCTACGAGGGCAAGAAGGGCGTGAACGGCAACCTCGCGGTGAAGCTGTTCTCCGGCAAGCAGCCGAGCCCGGTCAAGGACTGCCTCAAGGGACAGTCGAAGTCGGAGCTGAAGGACATCAAGCGTCATCCTCGGCGGCACAACGTCGACATCAAGACCGCCAAGTACAACCAGGGCGGCGCGATCCGGGGCCAGCTGAAGCCGCGCGACTAGCGCGTCGCGGTCAGCTCAGGATGTGAAGCGGCCGGCCGCCTTGCGGCCGGCCGCCTTCGTTCTCCAGGCCCTAGGGCGCCTGGTTCTTGACCGTGTTGTAGAGGTTGGCGGCCGCGGTGCCGAAGTACGGCCCGTACATCCGGTTCGGCTCACCGTCATAGCCATAGCTGTTGACCGAGTTCAGATAGGCGTTCTGGATGATCCAGCCGCCTCCGCTCGAGCCGCCGGTCATGCTGCAGGTGATCCACTGGGTCCGGGGACTGTCGCTGAACCAATCCAGGCCCCGGAACGGGCTGGGACAGCTCCACAGCTTCTCTCCGTCGAACGGGCTGCCCGCCGGATAGCCGTAGGAGACGAAGGTCTGCTGGCGCGCGAGGTTCCACCTGATTCCCCGGGAGCCGACCGCGTTCGCGACCCTCTGGGTGCCGCCCAGCACCGCCGCCGACATGTCGTAGCTGAAGTTTTCGTTGTTGATCCAGGCGTTGGGCGAATAGAGCTTCGTCGCGACGAACGTCCCGTAGGGCCGAACGCCGTTGTGGTAGCCGGGGACGAATGCGACGTTGGTCGACCACACTCCCCCGTCGACGGCACAGTGCCCGGCCGAAAAGATCACCCGCTTGCTCGGGGTGTTGACCACGGTCGCGGAGCAGACGTATGTCCCCCCCTTCCACCGGAAGAAGAGCTTTCCCTGCGTCCGGTAGGGGTACTTGGTCGGGTCGACGATCTGCTGAGCCTTGGGGCTGGGCCCTGCCGCGGTGCCCGACTCGGAGGGCCCCGGCGTCGGCGGGACCGTCCCCACCCGGCCGCGACCTGACGGGATCGCGCTCGCGCGAGAGGCGCGCGCAACTTCCCGAGGAGAGGGGGTGGCGGACAACGGCGTGGCATGGCGCATGCGGTGCGGCGTCCAGAAGTGCTTTACGCGCTGGATCTTGGCGGCGGAGCTCGCGGTCGAGTGCGAGGCCACCGAAGCGCTGCTGGCCGCCGCGGCCGACACCCAGAGGGCCGCGAGGCACGCGAGTGCAAGCGCAAGCGCAGCAGCCACCTTGGTCATCGAGAAATTCCCCTGCCGAGTCATCCTGACCCTCTCTTTCGCGTTCCGTGCTGAATGCCGAGCGTATCAGCGGCGAAACAGTTGTCCGGCGACCGCGCGGCCGATCGTGACCGGATGGTTCAGGACCGTCGCGACACGGCCGGACACCGATACCGGATCGCGCGCGATGCCAAGTTGCCGCAGGACGGTGCCGGAGTCGAAGTACACCCGCTCGCAAACCAATCGGTCGTCGTCGAAGACGAAGATCGCGCAGAAACGCATCTCGAACTTCCGCCCGGTCGGCGGCAGTCCGCGAAACGGCCCGTCGTGTGTTCCGTAGAGATTCGCCTCGACGATCACGGCGTCGTCGGAGTGGTGCATGCCGATCAGCTCGTTGCGCTGATCGGGGAAGGCGGTGCGAGTCTCCTCGAAATATCGGGCCACCTCCGCGGGCCCGTCGTAGACGTCCCCGGTGCCGATCAGCTCGTAACGGGGATGGTCGAAGGTCCCGAGCGTCACGTCGAACTCATGCCGGTTCTCGGACTCCATGTGCTCGACGACCAGCTCCTCGCGCCTTCGACGCAGCTCCTCGCTCAATGCCATGTGCCGACTCTATCCGCGCTACTCCAGCAGCACGCTCAGGTCCAGGGCCGGGGCCGAGTGGGTCAAGGCGCCGACCGAGATGAAGTCGACCCCGGTCGCCGCAACCTCGGCCACGTTGCCGAGGGCCATGCCCCCCGAGGCCTCGAGGGTCGCGCGGGGCCCACCCGCCTCGGCGAACTTGTCGCGAGTCGCGACGGCCGCCCGGAGCTCGTCGGGATCCATGTTGTCGAGCAGGAGGCGATGTGCGCCGGCGCCCAGGGCCTCCTCCACCTCGGCGGCGTTCCGGCTCTCCACCTCGATCTCGGTGTCGGGTCGAGCCTCGCGCGCGAGCCGTACCGCTTCGGTCAGCCCGCCGGCGAGCGCAACGTGGTTCTCCTTGATCAGGAAGGCGTCATACAGGCCCATCCGATGGTTGTCCCCACCCCCGGCCGCCACTGCGGCCTTCTCCAGCGATCGCATCCCCGGGGTCGTCTTCCGCGTGTCGAGGATCGTCGCTCCGGTCCCTGCGACCGCTCGCACGAAGAGAGCCGTGAGGGTCGCGACGCCCGAGAGGTGGCAGAGGAGGTTGAGTGCGGTCCGCTCGCCGGCGAGCAGGGCGCGGGCTGATCCGGATACGGAGGCGACATCCGACGGCACCGCGTCGCGCCACTCGCCCTCCGCCGCCAGCCGATCGAGGTCGCCTGCCCCCGCCTGCCGGAAGGACTCCGCCGCGGCATCGAGCCCGTACACGACGCCGGCCTGCTTCTGGACGACGCGGGCCGCCCCGACGGCGCCCTCCGCGACGATCGCCTCGGCGGTGATGTCGCCCGGGCCCAGGTCCTCGGCAAGCGCCCGAGCGATCAGATCAGGCAGCGCGGGGTCCACTACTCCGCGGGGAACACGGCCATCGTCGCGGTGAACCCGTGGAGGAAGTTGCGCCCGCCGACCGGACCGATCTCGCCCGCGCAGAAGAATCCGCCGGCCGGCACCCCGAGCGCGTCCTCGATCGCCGTGGCGTCGTGGTCGGGCGTCTCGAACATGTGAGAGCCGCGACCGTTGCAGGTGAAGAGCAGCGCCCCGGCCGGCAGCACGCCACCGAGCGCCCGAGTCTGGGCGCGCAGCGCGTCGCGCAGGTCCTCGTCGGCCGACGCGCCGTCGCGGATCTGCATGCGGACCGTCTGTCCGACGCGGACCCGCTCGCCGATGGCGAGACCGCCGGACTCGGAGTCCACGCCGATGATCGGCCGCACCAGGAAGTCGCCGCGCTCGTACTCGGGCTTGTTCTCGTCGATGACGATCCCGAGCATCAGTCCGGACGCCGCCAGTTGCTGCTCGCGAGCGTCGAGCTCGGTCAGCGCCTCGCGGAGCCTCTCGATCGCGGGCCGGGACGCCAGCTCGCCGATGACGTTTCCCTCTGCGGCGGTGATCGTCATCTCGGGGCCCACGGGAGCCGCGCCCTGCGAAACGCAGGCAAGGACCGGCACGCCCGCTATGGAACAGGCGACCGCGCCGCCCGCCAGCACGGCGCCGTCGCGGAAGAGCGACGCGGATCCGGCCGCCGCGGCGCTCGCCACGCCGCCGAGCATCGGCATCCCGGGGCGCAGCTCGCCCACGCGCTCGAGCAGCGCCTCCGTCGAGAAGCTGTATGGGTCCGCGAGGACGACCATCGCCTCGCCCAGAGCCTCGGGCTCCGGCAAGCCAATCGCCTCGAAGCCACCCGCCGCCTGCTGGGTCTCGAAGTGGTGGGTGGCGATCTCGGCTTCGGGCATCGACGCCGCCCAGACCACCGCCGCTGCGCCCTCCTCGATCTCACGGCCACCGCCGACGACGCCGCCCGCTCCACAGCCGATCAGATGCCGCGGTTCGAGGTGCTCGTGAACGGCGGAGAGGATCCACTTGCCACGCCCGAGGTGAGGGGCTCCGGCGAAGACGAAGCACAGGTCGCAGGGCTCACCGGCAAGGCCGGCGGCCGCATCGCGCGCGGCGTCGGAGAACGCCTCGACCGCGTCGAAGCTCTCCGAGATGCCCACCGAGATCCGTACCGTCATCGTTAGTTGTCCGAGGCGTTCTTCAGCAGGTACTCGCGCACGAACCCGTCGAGGTCCCCGTCGAGCACCCGCTGGGCATCCCCGACCTCGTGTCCGGTCCGGTGATCCTTCACTCGCGTGGTGGGATGGAGCGTGTAGCTGCGAATCTGCGAGCCCCACTCGGCGGCCTTCTGCTTCCCGCGCTCGGCCGCCAGCTCCTGGGCCTGCTTTCGCTCCTCCTCCTCCAGCAGGCGTGCGCGGAGCAGCCTCATCGCCGTCGCCTTGTTCTGGGCCTGGGAGCGCTCGTTCTGACACTGGACGACGATCCCCGTCGGTATGTGGGTGATGCGCACGGCCGAGTCGGTCTTGTTGACGTGCTGACCGCCGGCGCCGGAGGCCCGGTAGGTGTCCACACGGAGGTCCTCCTCGTCGATGTCGACCTCAACGTCGTCGTCGACCAGCGGGGCCACGTCGAGCTGTGCGAAGGCCGTATGGCGGCGCTTCTGCGCGTCGAACGGCGAGATGCGGACCAGGCGGTGGACGCCCCGCTCGGCGGCGAACAGGCCATACGCGTTCTCCCCTCGGGCGATGAAGGTCGCGGACTTCAGACCCGCCTCCTCACCGGGTGAGGCCTCCTTCATCTCCACCTGGAACCCCCGTCGCTCCGCCCATCGCAGGTACATGCGCAGGAGCATCTCGGCCCAGTCCTGGGAGTCCGTGCCCCCAGCCCCGGAGCGGACCGTCACGACCGCGTCGCCGGCGTCATAGCGGCCGTTGAACAGGCGCGCCTCCTCGAGCTGTTCCAGGCGGCGCTCGATGGAGACGAGCTGGGCCTCCAGCTCACCCGCGAGATCGGGATCGTCGGCCGAGAGCTCCACCAGCTCGTCGAGATCGGCGACATCGGACTCCAACGACCGAAAGGTGTCGAGGCGGCGCTGCGTCGCGGCGTGCTGGGCGGAGACACGAGCGGCCCGCTCGGAGTCGTCCCAGAAGCCGGGACGCTGCATCTCGCCCTCTAGCCGCTCTAGCTCGGATGCAAGCTTGGGCGGGTCAAAGGTAGTCCGCGAGCAGCGTCAATCCCTCGCGGACCTCCGCGAGCCGCCCGGACACGCTCTCTCGGGAAACTGTCTCGGCCACGGATGTGATCTTAGGGCGTGCCGGGCGAGGCGCTTCGCTCGCGCTCGACGGACTCATGCACCACGCACCCGACCAAGTGGTCGTTGACGAGCCCGCATGCCTGCATCAGTGCGTATGCGGTCGTCGGTCCGACGAAGCGAAACCCGTGGCGCTTCAGCTCCCGCGCGAGCGCCTTCGACTCGGGCGTCGTCGCCGGCACGTCCGCGAGCGTGCGCGGAGCGCGACGCCCTTCGCGGGGCCGAAACGACCAGATCAATTCGCTTAAGGAGCCACCGGCGGCACCGAGCTCGATCGCCGCGCGGGCGTTCGCGATCGCCGCGTCGATCTTGGCCCGGTTGCGCACGATCGCGGCGTCGGCGAGCAGCCGCTTCACGTCGCGCGGTCCGAATCTGGCTACGCGTTCGATCTCAAATCCGGCGAAGGCTCGGCGAAACGCCTCGCGCTTGCGAAGGATCGTGAGCCACGAGAGCCCGGACTGGAAGGCCTCCAGGCAAAGCCGCTCGTACAGGCCGCGATCGTCCCAGACCGGCCGGCCCCACTCCTCGTCGTGGTAGGCGAGATACTCGCTCGCCGCCGTCGCCCAGCGGCAGCGGTCTCGGCCGTCGGGGCCCGCCTCAAGCGAGCTGGATCGAGCCGCGCTCTCCATGACGCCCTCGAGCTAGCGGTTCCGAACCGGTGCCCTCAGGCGCCGTGGCACTTCTTGTACTTCTTGCCCGAGCCGCACCAGCATGGGTCGTTGCGGCCGATCTTGTCGCGATCGGCCTTGACCACGGTGGCGGGATTCTCGCTCGAGACGCCGTTGCCGGCGGCGGCGGCGGTGCCGACCGGCGCCGCCGCTCCTGGCAGGACGCCGGGAGCTGGGGATCCGCCCGAGGCCATCGCCGCCTGTGAGGCCTCGTCCAGCGCCGAGGGCTGGTCCGGACCGCCGCCCGCATAGGTGAGGTTGCCCTGACCGGCGGGGGCGGGCTCGGGCTCGAGGTCGGCGGGCTCGATGTTGACCTCGATGTGAAAGATCACTCGGGCGAACTCCTCCCAGATGGAGTTCATGAGATCGCGGAACATCGTGAAGCCCTCGTTCTTGTACGCAACGAGCGGATCGATCTGCGCGAAGCCGCGAAGGTGGATCCCCTCGCGCAGATAGTCCATCTCGTACAGGTGCTCGCGCCAGCGGTTGTCGATGATCTGGAGCAGGATCTGCCGCTCCAGATAGCGCATCAGCTCGTCGCCCAGCTCCCCCTCGCGTCGCTCGTACGCCCCCATGGCATCCTCGGTGAGAAGCCTCGTGATCTCCTCGCGATCGGAGCTCGTCGGGTCGATCTCCCTGAGGTCCACGGTCACCGGCCACAGCTGCGCCGCCTGCGTCGCGAGGCCACCGAGATCCCAATCCTCGAATACCTCGCTCGCCGTGTACTCCTGGACCATCCTGGCGACGACCTCTCCGATCTCGGAGTGCGCGACGTCAGACATGTCGCGACCCTCGAGGATCTCGCGCCGGTACTTGTAGACCACCCGGCGCTGCTCGTTCATCACGTCGTCGTACTCGAGCACTCGCTTACGGATCAGGAAGTTCTGCTGCTCGACCTTCTTCTGCGCGTTCTCAACCGTGCGGCTGAGCATCTTCGCCTCGAGCGGGTATTCCTCTCCGTGCTCGTCCACCGGACCGAGCCGGTCGAGGATCTTGTAGATCCGGTCGCCCGCGAACAGGCGGATCAGCTCGTCCTCGGCGGAGAGGTAGAAGCGCGATTCGCCGGGGTCGCCCTGGCGCCCGGAGCGCCCGCGAAGCTGGTTGTCGATCCGCCGCGATTCGTGGCGCTCGGTGCCGCAGATGAAGAGCCCGCCGGCCTCACGCACCTGATCGCCCTCGCGCTCGCATTGCTCGCGGAAGCGGGGCAGGAACTGGGCGAGCTCCTCCTCGTAGCTCTCGTCGTCGGGCGACACGCCCAGCTTTCGCAGCTCGGCCCTGGCCATCATCTCGGGGTCGCCGCCGAGCTTGATGTCCACGCCGCGCCCCGCCATGTTGGTGGCGATCGTGACGGCGCCGACGCGACCGGCCTGAGCGATCGTCTCGCCCTCGCGCTGGGCGTGCTCGGGCTTGGCGTTCAGGACGACGTGGTCGATGCCGTCGCGGCGAAGCTCCTCGGCCAGCATCTCCGAGACCTCGACCGAGACCGTGCCGACCAGGGTGGGCTGGCCGCGCTCGTGACGGTCCTTGAGCTCCGCCACCACAGCCTTCCACTTGCCGTTCTTGGTCTTGTAGATCTGGTCGTTGTGGTCGTCGCGGACCATCGGCACGTTGGTCGGGATCTCGACCACCGGCATCTCATAGATCTTCATGAACTCCTGCGCCTCGGTCAGCGCCGTGCCGGTCATGCCGGAGAGCTTGTCGTAGAGGCGGAAGTAGTTCTGGAGCGTGATCGTCGCGAGCGTCTGGTTCTCCTCGCGGATCGGGACGCCCTCCTTGGCCTCGATCGCCTGGTGAAGGCCCTCCGACCAGCGCCGGCCCTCGAGGATGCGGCCCGTGAACTCGTCGACGATCTTGACCTCGCCGTCGATGACCGCGTAGTCGTCGTCGCGATGAAACAGCGACTCGGCCTTCAGTGACTGGATCAGGTGGTTGACCAGGGTGCCGTGCTCGGACACGTAGAGGTGGTCGACGCCCAGGAAGCGCTCAGCCTTCTCCACGCCGGGCTCGGTCGGAGCGACGGTCTTGTGCTTCTCGTCGTACTCGTAGTCGTACTCGGCCTCCGTGGTGTCCTTGTCCTCGCCGAGGGACTTGAGCTTCTCCTTCGCCGGCACGCCGACCATCTGCTTGGCGAGACGCGCGAACGTGTAGTAGAGATCGGCGGCAGCCTCCGGAGCGCCGGAGATGATCAGCGGGGTCCGCGCCTCGTCGATGAGGATGTTGTCGACCTCGTCGACGATCGCGTAGACGTGCTCGCGCTGGACGCACTGCTCGAGCGACGGGGACATGTTGTCGCGCAGGTAGTCGAAGCCGAACTCCGAGTTGGTCCCGTAGACGACGTCGCACGAGTACTGGAGCTTGCGCGTCGACGGCTCTTGCTCGGACTGGATCACGCCGACGCTTACGCCAAGCGCGTCGTAGATGGGCCCCATCCACTCCGCGTCGCGCCGGGCCAGGTAGTCGTTGACCGTGACGAGGTGCACCGGATCGCCGCCAAGGGAGTTCAGGAACACGGCGAGCGTGGCGGTCAGCGTCTTTCCCTCGCCGGTCCGCATCTCGGCGATCGAGCCGTCGTGCAGGACCATCGCGCCGATCAGCTGGACGTCGAAGTGGCGCTGACCGATCGTCCGCCGCGCGGCCTCGCGGCAGAGCGCGAACGCCTCGGGGAGCAGGTCGTCCAGCGACTCGCCGTTGCGCGCCCGTTGGCGCAGCTCGTCCGCCTCGGTCCGGATCTCGGAGTCCTCCAGGAGCTCCATCTCCGGCTCGAACCGGTTGACCTGGCTGACTCGGCGCTCGTATTCCTTGAACTGCCGCCCCTCGCCGAGACGGAGAGCGCGATCTATAAGTCCCTTGGCCACTGCTTCTGAGGGTACCGACCGCCCGCGGGCTCTAGGGGGCCCGCCAGGCGGCTATGCGGTGCGCCGGCGCAGGTTGTCCGCGAGCTGGCGCGTCTGGTGGCGCTTGCGGCGCTTCTCGCGGTGTCGTTTGACCTGGCGACGCAGGTCCTCGGCCACCTCGTGGATCGAGTGCAGGATGTCGGGGGAAGCCTCGCGGCCGCGCAGCGTCACCCGCTTCAGGTGGAGCGTCGCCTCGACCACCTCGCAATCGGCGATGCGCGGGTTCTTCTCCTCGCTCAGCTCCACCTCGAGCACCGCGTGTTCGGATACCTGTCGCCCGATGCGGGAAAACCGCTTCTCCACGTGGCGGCGAAGCTCGTCGGTGACCTCCTTGTTTCGTCCCCTGACCTCGATCCGCACACTCCCTCCTCTCGTTGGGTGGCAGGCTGCCGTCCAATCCTACGCCGCGCAGGCGTCCACGCCAAGCCGCCGCCGCGAGGGCTTCGAGGCCGCGAGCGTCACCGCGACGACCCGCGTCGCGCCGCCACTGCGCAGCGCTTCCGCACAGGCACCCAGGGTGGCGCCCGTGGTCATGACGTCGTCCACGAGGACGGCCTCGTCCGGTACGGCAGACCCGGCCGACACCCGCGGTGGATCGGACAGGCGCTCGGCTCGGCGGCGCCCGACCTGGCGGCGGCTCTCGGCACGCACCAGGCACGGGGCGAGCGGCAGCCCGCATCGCTTCGCCAGCCCCGCTGCGATTGCCTCGGCGGCATCGAACCCCCGCTTGCGGCGGCGCAGTGGCGCTGCCGGGACCGGAACGATCGTCCCGACTAGAAGCCCTACCGGAGCCCGCCCGGCGATCAGGGCGGCAGCGTCATCGGCCAGCCCGAGGCGGGAGCCGAACTTCAACGCGGCGACGAGGCGACGCGCCGCGCCGTCGTACGGAGCCGCCGACAACGTCTGATCGACACCGGGCACAGCCGACCACGCCGGCGCGAGGCGTCGCAGGGCGAGCTCGCACCGCTCACAGATCCGCCGCCGCAGCTCAGCGCCATGGCCACAAACGGCGCACCGAGGGGGAGCGACCAGGGCGACGAGGTCCTCCAGCATCCCACGATCCTGACCGGGCGACCATCACCGGTGGCGCGCCAATCGCACCGAATGTGATGTCGAGGCGTGACATCACCCCGCTGCTGCTGCCGAGAGTCGATTCATTCGGCTATAGGCCGAATAAACCGACTCTCGATCGGATCGTCAGTCGAAGACGAGCCGCTCGACCGCCTTGGCGTCGGCCTCGCAGCCGATCACCGCCGGCGCCTTGCCGAGCGCCGTGTCGGGATCCTTCAGGCCGTGGCCGGTGAGGACGCAGACGACCGTCCGCGGGGGTTCCATTCCCTCGGGGGCCGGGAGGCCGTGGACCAGCAGGCCCGCGACCGACGCGGCCGAGGCCGGCTCGCAGAAGACGCCCTCTCGGGAGGCGAGCAGGTGGTACGCGTCCAGGATCGCCTCGTCGGAGACCGCTGCGATCCGTCCCCGTGAGCCGGTGACGGCAGCCATCGCCTCCTCCCATCGCGCCGGGTTGCCGATCCGGATGGCAGACGCGATCGTCTCCGGCGCGTCGACGGGATGGCCGAGCACCAGCGGAGCCGCGCCCTCGGCCTGGAATCCGTACAGGACCGGCGAGGCACCGTACTCCCGAAACCCTCGCCACCACGCTGTGATGTTCCCGGCGTTGCCGACCGGGATCGCAAGTGCGTCGGGTGGACCGTCGAGCTCGTCGCAGACCTCGAAGGCGGCCGTCTTCTGGCCCTCGATCCGGTAGGGATTGACCGAGTTCACCAGCTCGATCGGGTGGCTGCGCGCAAGCTCGCGCACGATCTCGAGCGCCTGGTCGAAGTTGCCCCGGAGCGCGATCACCCGTGCGCCGTGCATCAGCGCCTGAGCGAGCTTGCCGATCGCGATCTTGCCCTCGGGCACAATGACCGCTCCGCGGAGGCCAGCCCGCGCGGCGTAGGCCGCCCCGCTCGCGGCCGTGTTTCCCGTGGAAGCGCAGATGATCGCCTCGGCCCCCGAACCCTTCGCCCGTGAGACCGCGACGGTCATCCCGCGGTCCTTGAAGCTCCCCGTCGGATTGGCGCCCTCGAGCTTCAAATACACGCGCGTGCCGACCCGCTCGGAGATGACCGTGGCCTCGATCAGCGGCGTGGAGCCCTCGTGGAGGGTGACGATGGGGTCGTCCGGCTCCAGCGGCAGGCGGTCGCGATACCGCTCGATGAGCGGCCGCGCTCTCACACCCATTCTTCTTCGATTACTCGGATCGCCCGTGGCTGCGCACGGAGGAACTCGAGCGTCGCGATCTCCTCGAGCGCGGCGAAGAAGCGTGACTCCGGTCCTTCGTGCATGACCATCACCAGGCGGGCGTCGTCGCCCAGACCCCGCTGGACCACGCTTCGCACCGAGACCTCGTTGCGGCCGAGGACGTCGGCGATGCTGGCCAGCACGCCGGGGCGGTCCGCCACCTCCAGATGCAGGTAGAACGCCGAGCTGATGTCGCGCACGATCTCGAACCGCTGGTGAGGGGCGTGCACGGGCGCCGTCCCCGAGACGATCGACACCACGTCGCCCAGCACTGCCGAGGCGGTCTCGATGCCTCCGGCACCCGGCCCCGACATCGTGATCTCCGAGATCGCCGGCGCCTCGACCATGACCGCGTTGAACGGGCCCTCGACGGGCGCGAGGGGATGATGTGAGTAGAGGAAGCAGGGAAAGACGCGGACGCTGATGCCGCCGTCGCGCCGCTCGGCGACGCCCAGGAGCTTGAG
This sequence comes from Solirubrobacterales bacterium, assembly GCA_035265465.1. Classification (GTDB taxonomy): domain Bacteria; phylum Actinomycetota; class Thermoleophilia; order Solirubrobacterales; family 70-9; genus AC-56. Next base: position 28,513 of record DATFON010000138.1, read on the forward strand.
TGACAGGCCGAGCTCCTTCGCATACGAGATGTCGTCGGGCTGGATCTCGGTGATTCCCTGGAAGGCCACGTCCGCCAGGGCGACGGGCGCCCCGAACGCGAGCCGGGCGAGGATCGCCATCTTCGCGGCGGCGTCCGCGCCGCCGACGTCGTCGCTGGGATCGGCCTCCGCATAGCCAAGCTCCTGCGCCCGCTGCAAGACGTCGGGGTAGGGGGCGCCGGTGCTCGCCATCTCGGAGAGGATGAAGTTCGTCGTCCCGTTCACGATCCCGAAGACCTTCGTGATCTCGGTGGCGGCCAGGCTCTCCTGGATCACCCGGATCACGGGCACGACCCCCGCTACTGCGGCCTCGAAGCGAAGCTGGACGCCCCCCTCGCGCGCGGCGGCGAAGAGCTCGTCGCCGAACTGCGCGATCAGCTGCTTGTTCGCCGTGACGACGTGACGGCCGGCGCGCAGAGCGCGCAGGACGTAGTCGCGCGCCGGATCGGTGCCGCCGATGAGCTCGACCACGATGTCGGACCGATCGAGGATCCCGTCGAAGTCGCCGTCGGAGCGCCTGAGCACGCCCACGATCTCCGGCCGACGCCCGGCCGCGACCGCGACGGCGTCGGCACGCTGGAGCACCAGGTCGTGGAAGGCGCCTCCCACGGTCCCCCTGCCGAGCAGCCCGATGCGGACCGGCTCGGCGCTCATGGAACCACCAACGGCACCAGCATGTCGCGGTACCGACGCGCACGGCGTCGGGGAATCTGCTGCCGCCCTTGCTCCGGCACCGCGCTCATTTAAGTGTCTCGCCCCACCAGGTCGTCCCATGTCTCGCGCCGCACGACGACCCGAGCGTCACCGCCCTTGCAGAACACCACGGCCGGGCGGGGTGCACCGTTGTAGTTGGAGGCCATCGCATACCCGTAGGCGCCGGTGGCCGGGGTGACCAGGATGTCACCAACCGCGGGTGAGGCCAGCATCGCGTCTGTGATCAGGATGTCGCCGGATTCGCAGTGCATCCCGGCGACCGTCGCCAGGGTGTCGGGCGTCTCCCGGGCGCGGTTTGCCACGATCGCCTCGTATCGAGATCCGTAGAGCATGGGCCGCAGGTTGTCCGACATGCCGCCGTTCACCGACAGGTAGGTCCGCACATTGGGAATCTCCTTGACGGTGCCGATCTCGTACGCGGTGACACCGGCGTTCCCCACCAGCGATCGTCCGGGCTCGATCAGGATCCGGGGCACCGGATCGAAGACGCGCTCCACGCCCTTCACCTTGACGTCGACGTAATTCGCGATCGAAGGCGGCTCGTCCGCCGAGGTGTACGCGATTCCGAGCCCGCCGCCCACGTTCAGGATCCTGCACTCCCAATCCCGCCCCACGAGCTGAGCCAGCGCCTCGATTGCCGATACGTACGGCTCGAGCTCGAAGATCTGCGACCCGATGTGGGCGTGCAGGCCGACGAGGTGCAGGTGTTGCGAGCGCCGCACCTCGGCGATCGCGCGCTCGGCGAGCCCGTCTTCGAGGCCGAAGCCGAACTTGGAGTCGAGGCCGCCCGTCTGAACGTAGGAGTGAGTGGCCGGCAGTACCCCGGGAGTGACTCTGATCAGGACGTCCTGCGGGCGGTCGAGCATCGCGTCCAGCCGGGCGATCTCGCCGAATGAGTCCACGATCACGTGGCCGACTCCCGACTCAGTCGCGTAGCGAAGCTCGGCTTCGGTCTTGTTGTTCCCGTGCAGGAATACGCGCGCTGGATCGAACCCCGCCTTGAGCGCCATGTGGAGCTCGCCCCCCGAGGCGACGTCGACCGAGAGACCCTCCTCGGCACACAGCCGGTAGATCGCCGTGATCGGCGCGGCCTTGCTCGCGTAGAGCACCTCGAAGTCGTCGGTGCGCCCGCGGAACGCGTCGAGATAGGCGCGGGCCCGGCCCCTCATGTCGTCCTCGGCATAGATGTAGGCGGGCGTGCCGAGCTCAGCCGCGACATCCACGATGTCGCAGCCCCCGATCTCCAGGTGGCCCTGGTCGTTCACGCGGCTTCCAATCGGATAGACGGGGGAGGTGTCCACAGCCGATCGCTCGCTCATCAGGCCGCTCATTCTGACGTGGCACGCGAGATAGCCGCATCGCATTACTAACGTGCGCAACGCAATGAGCAGGAACGTAGCCGCGCCGACCGGTATTGGAGTCCACGATGGACGCCCATACATGCTCTGGCTCCCCGAGTCGGCTCCACCCTGGCGAGCCGTGGTGATCCTCCACGGCGCCGGTTCACGCAAGGAGAACCACGGGGACTTCGGCCGCGCCTGCGCGGCGAGCGGCTGGGCCGCTCTTGCGTACGACCAGCGCGGGCATGGCGCCTCTGAGGATTCGATGAGCCCAGAGGCGCTCGCCGACGTCAGCAGGATGGCCCGATTCCTGGCCGAGATGGACGACGTCGATGCGGCGCGGGTCTGCGTCCGAGGTTCGAGCATGGGCGGCTTCATGGCGATCCAGGCAGCCGCGACCTCGGAGGGGATCGCGGGGGCGATCGCGATCTGCCCGGCCGGGGCGCAGCACCTGACGCGGGGGCTGCGCAACGACGAGCTGCAGATGCGGATCGATCCGGCCGGCGCGAGCGCGCTTGCGGCGTGGCTCGCCGAGCACGACCTGCGCCAGGCGGTCGAGCTCATGGATTCCAAGCCGCTGCTCCTGATCCACGCCCGGGGCGACGACCAGATCCCGGCGGATTGGTCCGAGGAGCTTCACGCGCGCGCCAGAGAGCCGCGCAAGCTGATCCTGCTCCCGGGCGGCCACCACCGCTCCGCCCAGCACGACGCCGAGCTCCACGGCATCGCCCTGCGCTGGCTAGAGCGAAATCTGCCCTAGATCAACGACGCGGCGATCCGCGAGCTACTTGCCGCCGCCCGGCAGGCCGCCGACGACGTCGTTGACCGTGTCGTTCACGGTGCCCGTGACCTTGTCACCGAGGTCGTCCTGGCCGACCGCGCCGCCGACGTCGTTGCCCGTGCCGGTGACGGTGTCGTCGACCGTGCCGGCCACGTCCCCGACCGGGCCGTCGGAGAGGTTCGTCCCGGCGGTGTTGTCGACCTGGTCGATGGTGTTGCCGACGATGCCGGGAGAGGGAGCGGGAACCGGGTCACAGGTGCTGCATGGCACGCCGCCGGGATCGTCGCCGGGCGGGGTCGTGCCGTCGCCGGGGAGCGTGCCGCCACTGCCACCATCGCCGCCGCCGATGCTGCTGCCGGCGTTGAAGCCACCGGCGCCGCCGGCGCCGTCCGCCCCGGGACCCGTCAGCCCCGCTCCGATCGGTGCACCGGGTACGGGAACGGCGGCCACGGCGCCCGGAGCGGCCCCGAGGGCCGCTGCCGCGGCCGCTGGAGTGCCGCCTGCCCTGACGCCGAGGTAGCGGTTGCCCGAATTGTCGCCGCTGCCCCCGAACGGGATGCCATTGAAGGCCACAAACGTGGCCAGCGAGAGAAAGACGATCACCGCGCCTGCGACCAGCGCGCCGGTCGCGCCCGTGCCCGCCAGGTACGCACGCAGGTGCGTGAACCGGGGTGCCTGGGTCTGGGTTTCGCTCAGCGTCATCGAGTCCCAAGGATGGCACGCCACGCCCAACCTTTGGGCGATTCACATAACGAATCGGCAGGCTGGGCGAGAGCTTTAGGGCCCATCGCCACGGGCGCGCGGGCCGTGCCTAGGGCAGGTAGCCCATCGGGTCGACAACCGACCCATTCACGCGCACCTCGAAGTGCAGGTGGTCGCCGAAGCACAGTCCCGTGCAACCGACCGTCCCGATTACCTGGCCCTGGCTCACCTGCTCGCCAACCGACACCGCGATCGTGTTCTGGTGCGCGTAGCAGGTGGAAACCCCGCCGCCGTGGTCGAGGCACGTGTAGTTGCCGTAGCCGTCGTTCGGCCCTGCGATCGACACGGTTCCGGCTGCGGCGGCCTGGATCGGCGTGCCCGCCGGGACGCCGATGTCGATTCCGGGGTGACAGCTCTCCCACGCGCGGGCCTCGCAGAAGGGGGAGGTGATCGGGCCGTTGACCGGCCAGATCATTCCCGATGAGCTCTCCCCCTGCACGGGTCCGGCTGGCGCTGTCGTCGCTCCCGACGAGGAGGAGGCCTGCGCCGCGGCAGCTGCCTGGGCCTCCTGCTGCGCCTGCAGCTGGGACGCGATCTGCGCGGAGATGTCGCTGACGTCACCCTCGAGCTGGTCCTGGGTCTGCTGGACCTGGCCCAGGATCTGTTGGTCCTTTTCGCGGGCCGCGGCCAGATCGGCCTGCCGCGCCTCGAGCTCCGCCTGGGTGCGCTCGAGCTCGGCCTGCTTGGCTGCGATGGCGTCGCGCGCGGCGCGCACCCGCTCGACGGTGTCCTTCTCCTCGTTTCGCAGGCGCTCGACCCGCACGGCGATCGAGTTGTCCTGCGACTGGATTCGCTGGAGGTAGTCGTACCGGCTCACCATGTCGTCGAAGCCGCGCGAGTTGAGGATCACCGTCATCGCGTCGGGACTGTTCGACTCGTAGATGGCCACCAGGCGCTCGCGCAGGATCCGGAGCGAGCGCTTGAGGTGCTCGCGCAGGGCAGCGAGCCTGGCCTTCGCCTCCTTGAGCTCGGCCTCGTTCTTGCGCAGCTGGGTCTGGACGATCGCGATGCGGTTCTGCAGCGTGGCGACCTCACCGCGCAGCTGGTCGAGCTGATCGCCGTACTTCTGGATCGTGGTGGAGAGAACCCCGGCCCGATCCTCGGCGTGCTGAAGCTGCGACTGCTTCTCGTCCAGCTGGGCCCTGGAGGTCTCGATCTTCGACTGAATCGCCTCGAGGTCCTGGGCGGGGGCCCCGCCGGCCAGGGCAAGCGCGCCCGCGACCGCCAGGAGGGCGACGAAGGCAAGCAGGATGAAGCGGCGGTTTGGTCCCGGTCGGATGTTCGGTTGTCT
>DATFON010000139.1:0-3233 GCA_035265465.1 Solirubrobacterales bacterium
ATGTACCTACCGGGAAGTCGTTCAAACGCCCGCCGGCAAGGACGACATGGAGCTGCGAGTCGACTCCATGGAGGACTGCAAGGACCTCCTGATCCGATGCATCAACACGGGAACCTTCGTCCACTGGACGCTCACGGAGGCCCAGGACGGCACGTTCGTCGACGCAACCTTCGGTATGGAGCCGTTCAAGCTCCAGTACCGAGTGTTCGACCTGGCGATCGGCCGCCGCTTCTTCCGCAACTGGTTGGACGAGTCGCTGGAGGCGATGCGGCGGGTGGCGCCCCGGCGGGCCCAAGGCGATCCTGGACTCCAGTGAGCCCGGAGGGCGAGCGGTGTGAGAGTCCAGGACTCGCCCAGCCACGGACGGATGGGCGATCCTGGACTCGAACCAGGGACCTCCTCCTTATCAGAGAGGCGCTCTGACCGACTGAGCTAATCGCCCCGACGGCACCCATTCTAGAAAGAGGTCGTGTAGCCCGGGGCGGTGCCCATCGAGTAGACGATTGACCGGATTATTTGCGGTGAAGTCTCCACTCGATCGTGCTCGGCGCTGCTGGGGCGATTAGCCTGGCCCCACCTCATGCCTCGCCGTCCCGACATGCCGCCGCTTCAGCGGTCGGCGCTGGCGGATGACCCGATCGCCCAGTTCACCGATTGGTACGAGCGCGCTGTCAAGGAGGTGCCGCTGGTCGATGCCATGACGCTGGCCACGGTCGACGCGGACGGCTCGCCCGACGCCCGGATGGTGCTACTCAAAGGGTTCGGCACCGATGGGTTTCGCTTCTTCACGAACCTGGGATCCGCCAAGGCGCGCCAGCTCGAGGCGGTCCCGCGGGCGGCACTCGTCCTGTACTGGCGCGAGTTGGATCGGCAGGTGCGCATCCGGGGCTCGGTCGAGAGGCTGCCGCCGTCAGACGACGACGAGTACTTCGCTACCCGTCCGCCGGCCGCGCGCATCGGTGCTTGGGCGTCGCCGCAGAGCGAGCCCCTACCGGATCGGGAAGCTCTCGACAAGCGCGTGCGCGAAGTGGAGGAGCGGTTCGAGGGCGATGAGGCACCGCGACCCGAGTTTTGGGGCGGCTACCTCCTGCGGCCCGAGCGGATCGAGTTCTGGCAGGGCCAGGCCGCGCGCCTGCACGACCGGTTTCTCTACGCTCGCCAGGGCGAGGGCTGGTCGATTCAGCGACTCGCGCCCTGACGCGCTGTCAGGACCGGCGTGTCGACCGGGCGAACGCGTGGAGCTCGTCGAGGTCGTCGAAGCGCAGCTCGGCGCGGATGCCGCGGCGCGCGGCACGGACGCGGACTCCCGTTCCGAGCGCCTGCTCGAGGCTCTCCTCGGCGCGGATGAGCGCCGCCTCCTGATCAGGATGCGGCACGAGCTTCGGGCGAGGCCTCTCGCCCGCGTCCTTTGCGCGGCGCTCGGTCTCGCGCACGGACCAACCGCGGGCGGCGGCCTCGCGGGCGAGCGCGCGGCGCGCGTCGTTTCCCCTCGCCCCCAGGATCGCGCGGCCGTGGCCCTCGCTGAGCTCGGCCGACGCGACGAGCTTCAGAGCCTCGTCCGGCAGGTCGAGGAGCCGGATCAGGTTGGAGATCGCGGAGCGGCTGCGGTCGAGCCGTCGCGCCAGCTCCTCCTTCGACAGACCGAGGTCCTCCACCAGCGCCGCGCACGCGCGGGCCTCGTCGATGGGATTCAGATCCTCGCGGGCCATGTTCTCGATCAGCGCCGTCTGGAGGCGGTCCGCCTCCGCCTCGTCCCGCACGATCGCCGGAACCGTCTGGACGCCGGCCTCGCGTGCGGCGCGCCAGCGACGCTCCCCCGCGATCAGCTCGTAACGGCCGTCCGCGAGGGGACGCACGATCAGGGGCTGAACGATGCCCGCGTCCGCGATCGAGGCCGCGAGGCTCCTAATGGACGCCGGATCGAAGCGGGTGCGAGGCTGGTCGGGGTTCGGGCGAATCAGGTCGAGCGGCAGGTCGCGAAGCTCGGGATCCTCCACCGATGCCTCGGGGATGATGGCCGCGAGCCCCCGGCCCATGCCACGGCGGGTCATGGCTCAGCCTCCACTCGAGGCTGAGCCTCATCGCTGACCGCGGTCCCACGCTCGACCGACACGCGATCGGCCCGCTCCCGCTCCGCCAGCTCCGTGGCGAGCTCGTGGTATGCCATCGAGCCCTGCGAGCCTGGCGCGTGCTGGATGACCGGAATGCCGAAGCTCGGCGCCTCGGCGACTCGGATGTTGCGCGGGATCACTGTGCGGAGAACGAGGTCGGAGAAATGATCGCGGAGCTCGCGCTCGACGTCCTGCGCGAGCCTTGTTCGCTCGTCGTGCATGGTGATCACCACGCCGGTCAGAACGAGGCCCGGGTTCATCTCACGCCTGATCAGGTCGAGCGTCTCGAGGAACTGCACGAGGCCCTCCAACGCCAGGTATTCGGCCTGCACCGGTACGACGACGCGATCGGCGGCGACCAGCGCGTTGACGGTGACCGGCCCCAGGGACGGGGGACAGTCAAGCAGGGTGAGCGCGAAGCGCTCGCGCACGGGGCCGAGCGTCCGCCGAAGCGTGCGATCCGAGCCCTCGATGCGGGGCAGCTCGACCGCCGCGCCGGCGAGGTCGCGGCTGGCGGGAACGATCCACAGGTTGTCCGGGCCGGCCGGCCGAGCGGCCTCGGCCACGGACCGCTCCCCCATCAGGCAGTGGTACGACGATGGGCTGAGGTCGCGGCCCAGCCCGAGCGCCACGGTGGCGTTGCACTGCGGGTCCAGATCGCAAACCAGAACCTGGTTTCCGGCATCGGCCGCGCACGCGGCGATGTTGACGGCCGTGGTCGTTTTGCCCACGCCACCCTTTTGATTCGCGACCGCGTATACGGAGCCCATCGGCGCCCGACCTTACCGACCGACCCAGCGCACAAATCCGGGGCCGGGGATCCGCTCGAGGGTGCCCTAGGTCCCCAGCGGCCGCTTCTTCGCCATGCCCGCGCGCCGCGGAAGCTCCCCTGGCGTGGCGCCCCGCTTTCGGAGGACGTGCAGATGGCGGTTACGCGACCCGGCGTACGGGCCCACCCAGCGCACCTCGACCGGCTCCATGGCCAGCCGTCCTGCGACCCGCTCGAGCTCAGCCTCCTCGGCGGGGTCGCGACGGCCCTTCCAGACGACGAGGACACCGCCGTCCACCAGCAGCGGAGCGGCCAGCTCCGCGAGCGTCGCGAGGCGCCCGACCGCCCGGGCG
>DATFON010000140.1:0-2837 GCA_035265465.1 Solirubrobacterales bacterium
AATTCCCCTTCAGGGAACGCATGCGCGCCCAGCTGATGCTCGCCCTCTATCGCTGCGACCGGCAGGCGGACGCGCTGCAGGCCTACCAGGACGCTCGCAGAACCCTCGTCGAGGAGCTGGGGATCGAGCCGGGGGAGCGTCTCCGCGAACTCGAGCGAGCGATACTCGCGCAGGACCCGGAGCTGCACTTGGCGGCGGCGGAGGAGCCGGCGGCGGGGGAGCCTGCAGTTGAGGCCCCGCGGAGCGCGTTTGTGGGCCGCGAGCGCGAGCTGGCCGAGCTCGTCGGCGGTCTCGATGACGCCTTCGCCGGCCGTGGGCGCCTGTTCCTGCTCGTCGGCGAGCCTGGGATCGGCAAGAGCCGCCTCGCCGAGGAGCTGATCGTGCAGGCAAGGGTGCGCGGCGCGCTGGTGCTGGTGGGGCGCTGTTGGGAGGCGGGCGGCGCCCCGGCCTATTGGCCCTGGGTGCAGTCGCTGCGTTCGTACGTGCGAAATTGCGAACCGGAGACGCTGCGCGAGCAGCTCGGCGACGGTGGCGTCGACCTCGCCCAGATAGTCCCGGAGCTGCGCGAGCTCCTCCCTGACCTTCCGGAGCCGGCTCGGCTCGAGCCGGAGGCGGCGCGCTTTCGCCTTTTCGACGTGACCGCCGATTTCCTCCGGAGCGCGTCGACGAGCCGGCCTCTCCTGCTTGTTCTGGACGATCTGCACGCCGCCGACGCGTCATCGCTGCTGCTGCTGCGGTTCCTCGCCCGCCAGCTGGGTTCGAGCCGAGTGATGCTGCTCGGTGCGTACCGGGATGTCGACCCGATTCCCGGAATGCCGCTCGCCGAGATGCTCGCCGAGGTCTCGCGGGAACCCGTGACCCGCCGTCTCGAGCTTGATGGGCTGAGCGAGCGCGAAGTGGCGGAGTACGTCGAGCTGACGGCGTCCGAGGTCGGGTCTCCGGAGCTTGTCACGGCGCTGAGCGAGGAGACCGAAGGGAATCCATTGTTCGTCGGCGAGATCGTGCGTCTCCTGGCCGTCGAGGGCGTGCGATCCGAGTCCGCCGCGGGTCGGCTCGCCATCCCGCAGAGCGTCCGCGATGTCATCGCTCGCCGCCTCGCTCATCTTTCGACGGAGTGCAATCGGCTACTGATGCTGGCGTCCGTGCTGGGCCGCGAGTTCGCGCTCGACGCGCTCGCGCGCATGGGGCACATGTCGGACGAGCAGCTGCTCGAAACGCTCGATGAGGCGATGGCCGCCCGGGTGCTGGTCGACGTTCCCGGCACGCCCGGTCGCCTCCGCTTTGCCCACGTCCTCATCCGGGACACGCTGTATGAGGGGCTCACGGCCGCCCGCCGCGTCCAGCTGCACCGGCTGGCGGTCGGGGCGCTCGAGGCGCTGTATGGCGACGAGTCCGGACCCCACCTCGCCGAGCTCGCGTACCACGCCATCGCCGGAAGCGTCACTGCGAAGGGCCTGCGTTACGCGCGCCGTGCGGGCGATCTCGCGCTCGCTCTGCTCGCCTACGAGGAGGCCGCGCGCCTGTACCAGACCGCGCTCGACGCGTTCGACCGGACGAGCGTGAGGGAAGAGAAGGAGCGCTGCGAGCTACTCCTCGCCCTCGGCGAGGCGGAGATTCGGGCAGGCGACACTCCCGCTGCGAAGAAGGCCTTCGTCGGCGCGGCCGACCTGGCGCAGCGGCTGAGCCTGCCGAGCGCGCTCGCCCGCGCGGCGGCGGGTTACGGCGGGCGGATCGTCTGGGCGCGGGCCGGGGGCGACGATCGGCTCGTGCCGCTGCTCGAGCACGGCCTTGCCGCGCTCGGCGAGGGGGAGGTCGAGCTCCGGGCCAGGCTGCTCGCGCGTCTGGCGGGGGCGCTTCGCGACGAGCATGCCCGTGCCCGCCGCGACGCGCTGAGCAGCGAGGCGGTCGAGCTCGCCCGCCGCACGGGAGACCCCGCAGCGCTCGCCTATGCGCTCGACGGCCGCGCCGCCGCCATCATGGCCCCCGACACGGTCGCCGAGTGCCTCGCGCTCGGCAGCGAGCTCCGCGACGTGGCCGAGCGCAACGGGGACACCGAGCGGGTCTTGGCAGGGCACTTTCACCGCTTCATCGCCCAGGTCACGGTCGGAGACATCAGCGGCGCTGAGGCCGATCTCGCGGTGATGATTCGAATTGCCAACGAGCTCAGACAGCCCGTTCAGCTCTGGCAGGTCTGCGGCGAGCAGGCGATGATGGCGTTAGCGACGGGCAGATTCAGCGAGGCCGAAGAGCTCATCTCCAAGGCGTTCGCGCTCGGGGAGAACGCGCAGCCGGAGATGGCGATCCCCGTCTACCGGCTCCAGCGGTATGCGCTGTGCGACTTCCGCGGAGCCCTGGACGAGGTCGGGCCGACGATCGAAGACCTGGTGGCGAAGTACCCGGCCCGCACCGCGTTCCGCTGCGCGCTCGCCCATCTGTACACCAGGCTCGGTCGGCCGGACGATGCGCGTCGCGAGTTCGAGGGCCTGGCGAGCGATGACTTCTCGGGTCTGCCCTTCGACATGGAATGGCTCTACGGCATGAGCTTGCTCGCCGAGACCTGCGCGGTCTTGAGCGACACGGAGTCGGCCGCTCTGCTCTACGGGATGCTCCGTCCCTATGCAGCACTCAACGCTGCGGACGAGCCCGAGGGCTTCAGGGGATCGGTGTCCCGCTACCTCGGCATCCTGGCGACGACGACAGGACGCTGGGACGAGGCAGAGCAGCACTTTGAGCACGCGGTAGCGGTGAACGCAAGGATGGGCGCACGCCCCTGGCTTGCCCACACCCAACACGAGTATGCGCGCATGCTCCTCGCGCGCGCCCGCAGTCGCGACCGA
>DATFON010000141.1:0-7430 GCA_035265465.1 Solirubrobacterales bacterium
GTACCAGTCGTTGAGATCCTCTTCGGATCGCAGGTAGGTCTTCGACAGTGCGGGGGGCCAAACGGGATCCCCGGTTCCCGGCTGACGAGCACGACTGGCCCGTTGAACCCCTCGTCCCGCAAGGTCGCGGCGGCGGTGCCCCCGGCCTTGCCACCTCCGACGATCACCATCGGCCTTGTACCGGGTCCTTCAGACATGCGGGCCTCATCCCCCTCGAACTTCGTCGCGAGGCCCCATTTCGCCCCACGACGTGGTGCGGCCGGCCGGCTCGGTGAGCTTGGCTTGGTCCAAGGAGGGTGCACGCTGTGATGGGGCACGTAGTGATGGGCAGGGGAGTGTACGGCGGTAGCTCCTTCGATCTCTCACCGTTCGCGACGGGAGATCGTTTCCGAGCGGCGGCATCTTTCGAGGTCGAGGACTTCTCCCCCAGACGTGGGAGCCCTTCGAAGCGTGGGTGTCCCGAGGCCCACCCGGAAGACGTGACGGCAATGTACGGCGACGAGACCCACACCGGGGCGCAGCTCAGCGAGGAGTCGATCCTGGAGGCACGTCCGTGGGTACATCAAGAAAGTAAAAGCAGGGGACAGCCTAATGGGTCTCGAGGGGTCCGTGAGCGAGACTTCTCTCCGAGCCACCGGCGGGTGAGCACCGGAGTGGCCCAGGCCAATGAGCCTTAGCGCTAGATCGTGTCCCCGTCGGGCGGCGAGGAGCTGACGGCTGGTGGGATGTCGTGCCATCGAGCACTGATCCATTAGGGCGCCGCGCGCTCCTCCGGGCTCGAGCTGATCGACGACAGGGGAAGGAGGAGATGGCGTGATCTTCGTCGGAGTCGACTGGTCCGAGCACCACCACGACATCTGCGTGCTGGATGAGCAGGGGACGCAGATCGCCAAGGTTCGGGTCCCGGAAGGGATCGATGGGGTGGTGAGGCTCCACGAGACGATCGCCGATCATGCCGAGGAGGCCGAGCGGGTGATCGTGGGGATCGAGATCGACCGGGGACTTCTCGTTGGCGCCCTGGTCGCGGCCGGCTACCGGGTGTTCGCGATCAACCCGCTGTCGGTGAGCCGCTACAGGGACCGCCACGCCACCTCGGGCGCAAAGTCCGACCCCGGCGACGCCAAGGTGCTGGCTGATCTAGTGAGGACCGACCGGCACCTCCACCGGCCGGTCGCCGGAGACTCCGAGCTCGCCGAAGAGATCAAGCTGATCGCGCGGACCCACCAGAGCTTCGTGTGGGAGCGCCAGCGCCACGTGAACCGTCTTCGGAACGCCCTTCGGGAGTTCTACCCCCAGGCGCTCGAAGCCTTCGGCACTGGGCTTGCCTCCGCCGATGCGGTCGCGGTGCTGAAGATCGCGCCGACGCCCGACCTCGGCCGGAGGCTGTCTCGCTCGAAGATCGCCGCCGCGCTCCGACGAGCGGGCCGCCAGCGCAACCTGGACTTCAAGGCGGAGCAGATCCAGCGAGCGCTTCGCTCCGAGCAGCTGCAAGCGCCCAAAGGGATCGAACGGACCTACGGGGTGATCGTGTCCTCCCTCATCGGCCTGATCGAGGGCTTGAACACCCAGATCGCCGGGTTCGAGGACGAGCTGAAGGGCTCTTTTGAGCAACACCCGGACGCCGAGATCCTGCGCAGTCTTCCCGGACTCGGCATCGTGCTCGGCGCCCGGGTGCTCGGCGAGTTCGGAGACGATCCGACCCGCTACGCCGATGCTAGAGCCAGACGCAACTACGCGGGCACCTCACCGATCACCAAGGCGTCTGGCACCAGGCGGGTGGTCCTTGCTCGCTTCGCCCGAAACGAGCGGCTCTTCGACGCCTGTTACCTCTGGGCATTCTCGACCCTCACGAAGTCACCCGGCGCTCGTTGCTACTACGACCGGCAACGTGCTCGGGGCAAGACTCACAGCCAGGCGCTACGAGCGATCGGGAATCGCCTGGTCGGGATCCTTCATGGCTGTCTGAGGCGTGGGGAGGTCTATCAGGAGGATGTTGCCTGGCCCAGTCGGGAGTCGCTCGCCGCTTGACAGATGCAGACGTGGGATATCTAGCGCGCACTCGATGCTGAGTGCCCCGGCTCCCCAAAGGCGATCGGGCCTTGAGGCTGCCCCTGAGGGCCCGTGGCCGCGAGCCCGAGCAACCCCGGCGTGGTCGAGCCCCTTCGCCCTGCCGGCACCTGAGCACCCAGCACCAACCGCAACGCGCTCCAGTCCTGGCGAGGGTGAGACAACTCGGACCCCCTGGCCACGCCGGGGGGTCCGGGCTGTCGTAAGAGGGGCTTTTAGCCAGCCGGGCACGCGGGTGTGTCGAACCCTCCGTCTCCTGGGACCAGAGGCGCGTTCCCAACCGTGCTCGGAATCAACCCCGAGATCGGACCGCCGTTGCTAGCCGAGGCTGGCGTCCCGTCCGTCTGGTTGGCGCCGTCGTCCTCCACACCGACGCAGCGCAACGGGGTGATGCCGTGAACGTGAGCCGAGGCCGAACCTGCGGGGATCATCACCAAGCCCCCGACGATCGCCAGCGAAACGATCGCAGCGCGGGAACGCCTCCTGATGGACATTGCCATCCGAATCCACCTCCTCTCTCTCCGGTGTCCTACGAAGGTGGTACGACGCCGGGTCGTGAGGGGTTCAGAAGGCCGCAACACGGCTTATCGGGACTGCTCGGGCAGCGTTGCGCCCTATCGGGTGCCCCTCTCGGAGGCTACCTCTGAATCACCGAGTCTGCCGAGCGAGCGGACGTGATCGGTCCGCGTGACGATGCATGAGCTTCCATGCGCCACCCTCGTTTCGAAAGACGCTCGTAGTGCGGAGCGCGACCGGCGTCGCGTCCTCGCGGCCTCCCATCTTCGCCCTCAGCCGCTCAACCTCGACCAGGAGGGCGAGATCTACCGTTACGTGTTTTCGCCACGAGATCAAACCCGACGGCCTCCCCGTCCCGATAGAACGAGGCCGCCCGTTGCATGGTGTGCACAACCTCGTCAAATCCACGCACGAAGGGGCCGAACGGGTTCCCGAGGGTCACGTCGTCCCGCGTGGACCAGAGCTTCGCCAAAGGCTCGTGATCCCCCCTCGCGAAGGCATCCAGCGCACGATGATTCTCCCCAACCACCTGATCGAAGTCCGCCACGGTCATCGATCTAACCTCCGCACCTAGGGCCGCCGAGGATAGCGACGGCACCGAGCCTCAGGAATCGGATGAGAGGGCGTCGGGGCCGGCGAGCCGCATTCGACCTCGAATCGCTCGCAGTGCGCAGACGGAGCTTCTGTGGATCGCTTGTTCCGTAATCCCTCATCAGGCGGCTTGAGTTCCGCGCTCCGTGTTCCTACCCCTTTCGCAGCGGTTAGACACTGGCGACTTTCCGGTCAGGAGGGATGAACGTTCACCGAAGTGGGCAGCGCGGATGCCTTCCACCCGTTAGCGCATTCGGTCCTCTGGCCCGCCGGTGGCCGATGCCGATGAACTCAACATTCGACTTCCTGCAGCATCGCAACGAGCACCGGCCGGAGGACGCGCTCCTCCTTGGAGTCGCTCGGTCGGTCGGCGGAGACTTGGAGCGACAGCGGACGTATCGTTCGAGGCGTGAACGGTGAGGGCGGAACGACTCCTGAGTACCCTGATCTGCGGCGCCAAGACATGTCGAGGTTTGTGGGTGCGGCTCCGCCACCCGACCTTTCCCAGCACGACATGGATCGAATCGCCGGGCAACGAAGCCGTGAGGATAACGCTTTACAAGGGCACAGAAATCCATCTCTATGGAAGCGACTCTTCGGCCGTCGCGGCCATCCAACGCCCTAGGCGTTCCGGTCGCACTCCCGCAGCATTCCGACCAGCACCCCCCGCGGCGTCAGATCCTCCTCGCAGTCGATCAGGAGTTCGGCGCTATACCGTCGGCTCGCCGTCCGGCGCGGGCTCCCCGGTGCCTAGTGGTCCCCCGACCGGCCCGACCTTCAACGCTCCACATCGAGACCGAGGGTCGGGAGCCGGCTCGCTCGAAGATCAAGACGGCTGTCGGCTTCTCGACCGTTGCTCTCATCGCCATCACGACGTCCTTCACTCCCACAACGTGACGATTCGCCACACACCGTCATCAGCGCGCATTAGATAGGACTCGACGAGACCGGTGGGGAGGTCACCCGAGGTCCGTTCGTCCCAAGCTGAGCGCAGATCGCCCTCCCGAGCGTCGTCGACCCCACCTTCAACCATGGTGACGAACATCGCTTCCCCCTTCCGTCTCTCAAGCGAGAGACCGTCGCAGCCGATGTACCCTATGCGCCCGGGAAGGCCGGTCACGGCCGGGCGCGACGGCTCTCCCTCTCCCTCCTTGCATGAACTCCAGGGGAAAAGCCGTGCCCAAGACGTCACCGAGGGCGTCGAGGTAAATCTTGACCTCAGTGAGGGACGGTCGACCGATAGAGAGCGAGAGGCCGGGATAAGGGCGGTTCCCGGCCTCTTCGCTAACTCGAACTGCGCTTCCCGCTACGAACCCGACGGGCCGTTCGACCCGGAGTTCCCATGCATGCCCGAGTTGCCGTGCGTGCCCGCAGCCTTCGCAGCCTGTCTGGCGGCCTGCGCCGCGGCATTCGCCTGCAAGTGGGCGAGCGAATTGGTGAGGCCAGGGTTATCCGGCTTGACCTTCAGCAGCGAATCGTGACGGCAGATCGCGTTGTCGAGCCCGGTCAGGCCGTCGCATGCCGAGAAGTCCGGTGCGGTGCCGGTCTGGTCCGAGGTCGTCGCTTCGGCCTCGGCGGCCTCGGTCTCGGTGAGCTCGGGTGCCTCGAGCTCGGTGTGCCCAGTTGACGTGGGCTTGCCGTGGACGCCGCCGGTGGCGGCGCTGGCGATCGTACCGGCCACGACGAGCACGGCAAACGCGATGAGGAGGATCCTGAGTGGCTTCATGGACTCAGTATCGGCCGTACGACCCACCGACCACGATGGGCCGAACGGCCATTTCGAGCGGTATCGGCCAGACGGCCTCGCGAACGCGACAGGCCGAACGGCTAGTTCGGACGGCCGCCGCGGGGGACGACTCTCGGCCCGGGCCTTCACCGATCGCGGTCGGCTCCCGCAGCATCCCGACGAGCACCGCCCGGAGCGTCCGGTCCTCCTCGCAGTCGATCAGGAGCTCGGCGAAGGCGCGGCTCTCGGGGTAGCCCCAGAACTCGCCGATCCGGTCGGCTCGATCGAAGTCGGGGAGCATCAGGACGTGGAGGAGTTCGGCGCGGGGGACGGGACCGAGCGCGTCAAGCCGCTCCCGTAGCCGGCGCCGGTCCCGCCGTCGGTGTATCACCTCCTCGGGATCTCACCTCCGGTCCTGTTCGCCGAGACCCCGATCGTGGAGCTCACGATTTAGGACGTCGCGTCCGAGCCGCGGCGCGCTCCTCCGCCGCGGATCGGATCGAGGCACCGCGAGAGGTCGTCTTCAAGGTGGACACAGCTTCGTATTTCGGTCGGCAACCCTGCCGTCGCGGGAGAAGATCGAGGTGCTCGAGAGGGGCTCGGACATGGTCCTTGCGGCTCACCGCACCCGCGTCCACGGGATCACCGTCGTGACCGTCGAGACGGTCCAGTTCACGGCTCCCAAACGTGTGGACTTCGCCTCGTTCGCGGACCGGGTGGAGCCTACGTCGTCGAGCGCTTCGAGCTCCGCGAGCCGGCCACGACCGCGCTGTCGTACGAAGGCGAGCTCGGCTCCGACGTTCTGGTGGCTGGGGCGATGATAGGGGGGGCGTGTCGCTCGGACCTGGACCGCGGTTGTCGCAGCGAGCTTCGAGAAGATCTACGGACTGGCCGTCGGTCTGTGGCCGGCGTTGCGGCCGCAGGACGTATCCACGGCCGAGACACAGCAGGGCCCGGTGGTGACCGAGGCCGCCCGCGCGCGGCCTGAAGATCGCAGCGACTCAGGCGATGACATGGCCCAGGACGTTCGCTCGGGCCGTGTCATCATCGCCCGGGAGGTCGTTGTGATCGGATCCGATGACGGGCTCGCCTCCGAGCGGGCAGCGCGGATCGAAGGGTTCGCCCCGATCCGCGAGTACGCCGCCATCGGCGATGGGCGACCCGTCGCGCTCGTGGCACGCGACGGGTCGATCGACTGGTTCACCTCCCCCGCTTTCGATTCGCCGACCGTTCTCGGCGCGTTGCTGGAGCGCGAGCGGGCGGGCTCGTTCGAGCTGTCACCCGAGGCTCCGTTCCGCGCAACGCGCCGCTACGTGCCGGGGACAGCGGTCCTCGAGACATCCTTCATCACCGAGGGCGGAGCGGTACGGGTCACCGACACGATCACGATCCCGGCCGGTGGGCTCACGCCGCTCCGCGAAGTGGCTCGCCGGATCGACGGTGTTTCGGGGACCGTCCCCGTTCGGTGGCGAGTCACCCCTCGCTTCGAGTACGGGACGGCTCAGAATCGCATCGCGCGCCGCGGCGGCGTGGCGGTCGCCTCGTCAGGGAGCGATGCGCTCGCGGTTCAGGCGTTCGACGCGGGCGAGGTCGACGTCGGGCCCGACGCGGTCTCCGGCCGATTCGAGATCCGGGCGGGCGAGACATCGCTGGTGACGCTGTCCGTGACGCACCACGAGCCGTTGGTGTTCTCGAGCCGAGCCGAGATCGAGCACCGGCTTCGCGAGACCATCGCGGCGTGGAGACGTTGGAGCTCCCGGCCCACGACGCCGGCGTCGTGGGCCGAGGCCGTCGAGCGAAGCGCCATCACGCTCAAGCTGCTCGTTCACGCGCCTTCGGGCGCGGTCGTCGCCGCCCCGACGACGTCGCTCCCGGAGGTCGTCGGCGGGGAGCGGAACTGGGACTACCGTTACTGCTGGACCGCGACTCGGCGTTCACGCTCGACGCGTTGCTGCGGCTCGGCTGCTCGGTCGAGGCCGACGCGTTCTTCTGGTGGCTCATGCAAGCGTCGCAGCTCACCCATCCCCGCCTGAAGGTGCTGTACCGGATCGACGGCGGCGCCGAGGCCCGCGAACGCGTCCTCGACCTCGCCGGATATCGCGCATCGACTCCGGTCAGGATCGGCAACGGCGCGGTCGACCAGGTGCAGCACGACATCTACGCCGACCTCCTCGAGACTGCGTGGGAGTACGCGAAGGCCGGCGGGCGCATCGACGCCGAGATCGGCTGGCGGCTCGCCGGCGCCGCCGCCGATCACGTCGTGTCCGTCGGCGCCGGTTTCGGGTTGATCCACGGGCTGTTCGCCGGCAGCGCGCTCGTGAACATCCTGCTGCCGATCGTCCATCCCCGCATGGGAACGCCGACGTCGAGCATCGCATCGGGCGCTCTGCTCGAACCGCCTGGCTTCATGATGTTGAACTACGGTCGGAGCACCCCGGTCGTGAGCCTCTTCGCGCACGTCGTGCACGGGGGGGATCGTGGGGGCGCGTTCGCAGCGGCCGCGACGTGACGGGAACGGCGTCGAGGCACT
>DATFON010000142.1:0-6614 GCA_035265465.1 Solirubrobacterales bacterium
TCCACTCGCCGGTTCCGATCCCAACGGCGAACCCGCCGATGACCGCGAAGGCCGCGAGCGTGTAGTCGAAGCCCGCGTACGCGGAGAGGGGGATGGTGCGCCGGGGACCGGTGGCCTGGAGCGCCAGGCCGAGCAGCATCACACCGAAGACGAACGCCACGACGCCGGCGGCCTGACCGAATCCGAGGAGGAACGGGGCCGCCATGACAGCTGGTGCCGCCACCGTCTGGATGGCGGCGTGTGCGCCGAAGGGGATCGTGCTCCGGGAGCTGCTCATACGCCAAGCAGAT
The DNA here is from genome assembly GCA_035265465.1 of Solirubrobacterales bacterium. GTDB lineage: Bacteria > Actinomycetota > Thermoleophilia > Solirubrobacterales > 70-9 > AC-56. Next base: position 291 of record DATFON010000142.1, read on the forward strand.
TACGAACGTATGTGCGATTTGTCTGTGAGTGCAGTCACACAACCCATCTCCCGCGGCTGCCTCGCGCTCCATGTACCGTTGGCCGCCCATGGAGCGGCACCGGATCGACACGCTCCTCGCCGAGCGAGGGCTCGCCGGCTCGCGCACGAGCGCGGCCGAATCGGTGCGGGCCGGCAGAGTCAGGATCGGGCGCGACGGGCCGCGGGCGACGAAGCCCGGCCAGCTCGTATCCGGCGACGTGGAGCTTTTGCTCGAGGGCGAGCGGCGCTACGTCTCAAGGGGCGGTCTCAAGCTCGAGCACGGCCTGGACGAGCTCGGGCTGGGCGTCACCGGGCTCTCCTGCCTGGACGTGGGCGCCTCGACCGGCGGCTTCACCGACTGCCTCCTGCGCCGCGGCGCGGAGCGCGTGATCGCACTCGACGTCGGTTACGGGCAGCTGGATTGGACGCTTCGCAACGATCCCCGAGTGGAGGTGATGGAGCGGGTGAACGCGCGGCACCTGAGTCCCGATGACCTGCCGTACCGCCCCGACCTGGCGACGATCGATGTCTCGTTCATCTCGCTGTCGAAAGTGCTTTCCGCCGTGGCGGTGTGCCTGGCCCCGGGGGGCGAGATCCTCGCCCTGGTGAAGCCTCAGTTCGAGCTCGGCCGCGGCCGGGTCCGCGGCGGCGTCGTGCGATCGGCCGAGGAGCGCCGGGAGGCTCTGTCGACCGTGGCGCGCGCGGCCCGCGACGCCGAGCTCGCGGTGAAGGGCTTCGCATCCTCGGGGCTTCCCGGCCCGAAGGGAAATCGTGAGACGTTCATCCGGTGCGCGACCGAGGGCCCGGGCATCGAGGATCTCGAGGGCGCCATCGCCCGGGTGGAGCCGTGAGCGCGGACGCCGTGAAGACCCGAGCGGCCGTCAAGACGGTGGTCCTCTTCACGCATACCCACCCGGAGGAGACGCGCGAGGCCGTGCGCGAGACGGTTGAGGCCGCCGCCAGGCACGGGGTCACCGTCATCGCGCCCACCGAGGAGTGGACCAAGCATGGCGAGTCGGTGGCCGGATGCAAGGAGGCGACCGAGCTCCCCGACAAGCCCGATCTGTGCCTCGTGCTGGGCGGGGACGGCACGATCCTCGACGCGCTTCGCTCATACGCCGGCTCCGGCGTGCCGATCTTCGCCGTGAACTTCGGCACCGTCGGGTTCCTCGCGGCGGTCGAGCGCGACGAGCTCGCTCCTGGGCTCGAGCGGGCGCTCACCGGCGATTTCGCCGTCGTCACGCTTCCCGGGCTGCGTGTCGAACTCGACACGCCCCGTCCGGTGGCTTTGAACGACGTGTCGTTCAGCCGCCCGCCGCACGGGCGCGTCGCCGAGCTCTCGTACCGTCTCGGCGGACAGGAGGTGGGGCACGTGCGCTGCGATGGCCTGGTCGCCGCGACTCCGGCGGGCTCGACCGGCTACAACCTGGCGAACCAGGGGCCGATCCTCGCCTGGGGCGTCGAGGGGTACGTAGTGAGCTTCATCGCCCCGCACACGCTCACGGCGCGTCCGCTCGTGGTGGCCCCGGACGACGTGCTGTGCGTCATCAACCAGGCCGGGCGCGAGCCGGTGGACGTGATGCTCGACGGGGAGCCGGTCGGCGAGCTCGCGAGCGGCGCCGAGCTGGACGTGTCGTTCCAGGAGGGTCTTGGGACCCTCGCGCAGCTTCCCGGGTCGAGCTTCTACCGGCGCATCCGGGAGAAGTTCGGCCGGCTGGCTCACTAACACGCTTAGCTAACCTCGAAACTCGGATGGATCGCAAGTGGTGGACTCTGCTCGCGGTGTGTGTGGCGACGTTCATGTTGCTGCTCGACATCACCGTCGTCAATGTCGCCCTGCCGGACATCCAGTCCAGCCTGGGAGCCAGCCTCTCCAGCCTGCAGTGGGTGGTCGACGCTTACTCGCTCATGCTCGCGGCGTTCCTGTTGACCGCCGGCTCGCTGGCGGACCGGATCGGCCGGCGGCGGGTGTTCACGTTCGGGTTCGCGCTCTTCACGATCGCCTCGTTCCTGTGCGGGATCTCGCCCAACGCGACGCTGCTGAACCTCGCCCGCGGGCTGCAGGGCGTCGGCGGCGCGGCGATGTTCGCCACGTCGCTCGCCCTCATCGCCCAGGAGTTTCAGGGCAGGGAGCGCGGAACGGCGATCGGCGCGTGGGGTGCGACCATCGGCGGCGCCGTCGCGATCGGCCCGCTGATCGGCGGCGCGCTGACCGAGGGCTTTGGATGGGAGTGGATCTTCTTCGTGAACGTCCCGATCGGCGCCGCCGCGATCGTGCTGACGACGACCAAGCTGGCGAACCTGAAGGCGCCCGATCCGTCTCCGATCGACTGGGCCGGGCTGGCCACCTTCTCGCTGGGCCTGTTCGGGTTGATTTTCGGCCTCATCCGGGGCAATGCCGACGGCTGGACCAGCCCCCAGATCCTGGGATCGCTGATCGCCGCGGGCGTGCTGCTGGTGGCATTCATCGTGATCCAGCTCCGCAGCCGCAACGCGATGCTGGATCTCACGCTGTTCCGAAAGCCCGCCTTCGCCGGCGTCTCGATCGTGGCGTTCGCGCTTTCGGCGTCGATGTTCGCGCTTTTCCTCTACATCACCCTCTACATCCAGGACGTCCTCGGCCACTCACCGCTCGGGGCGGGCGTCATCTTCCTGCCGCTGACCGTCCTGTCGTTCTTCGTCGCCCCCGTCGCCGGCAAGCTCTCATCCCGGATCCCCATTCGGTTCCTCCTCGGGATCGGCCTGACCCTGGTCGGTATCGCGCTGCTGCTCATGCACGGCCTCGAGCTCGGTGACAGCTGGACGTCCCTCCTTGCGGGGTTCCTGTTCGCCGGTGCCGGCGTGGGGATGGTCAACCCGGGCATCGCGCAGACCGCGATCGGCGTGGTCCCCCCGCAGAAGGCCGGGATGGGTTCGGGCATCAACAACACGTTCCGCCAGGTCGGCATCGCCACCGGAGTCGCGGCGCTGGGCGCGATCTTCCAGACGCAGGTCACCTCGAAGCTCTCGGAGCTGGCCCCGAGCGCGCCCCCCAGCTTCGCGGACGCGGTCTCCTCCGGAGCCATCCACGCCGCGGTCCAGTCGGCGCCGCCCGGCACCCACGCCCAGCTGACCGCCGCCGCCAACCAGGCGTTCATCAGCGGCTTCAACGAGATCCTGCTCGTGGGCGCAGTGGTGGCGCTGGTGGGGGCGGTCGCCGGATTCGCGCTCGTACGCAGCAGTGACTTCGTCGCGGCGCCCGAGAGCCAGCCCGAGCCGGAGCCCATAGCCGCCTAGCGGGTGGGTCGCCCGGGACGAGTCCGTCCCATCCCGTTGCTACAAGGCAAGAGTGGCACTAGGGATGCTCCACGAGCTTCGGATCGAGAACCTCCTCCTCATCGAGCGCGCCGAGCTGCGGTTCGCCGACGGCCTGAACGCGATCACGGGGGAAACCGGCGCCGGCAAGACCGTCCTGGCGCACTCCCTCGATCTGCTCATGGGCGGCAAGGCGCGCCCGCAGATCGTTCGGCCTGGAGCCAGCGAGGCGTACGTGGAAGGCGTATTCGCGCTGCCGCCGGATCTGTTCGCCGACGCCGAGCTGTCCGAGCTCGCCGAGCGGATGCCCGAGGACGCAGACGAGATCGTGCTCGGACGGCGGATCGGGACATCCGGGCGAACGAGCGCATTCGTTCAGGGACGGAGCGCCTCGGCGAGCGATCTACGGGCGCTGGGCTCACGGCTCCTCGCGTTCTACGGACAGCACGAGCACCGCAGGCTCGTCCTCTCATCCGCGCAGCTCGAGATCCTCGACGGCTTCGCCGGGGCGGACCACCTGGAGCGGCGCGCCCGATACCGCGACGCCCACGGCGAGGTGGGCTCAACCGCCCGCGAGCTCGATGCGGTCCGTGAGCGGGAGGGAGCGCGCGAGCGAGATCTCGACCTGCTGCGCTTCGAGTTCGCCGAGATCGAGGCTGCCGCCCCCGATCCGGGAGAGGAGAGCGACCTCACGGTGGAGCGCGATCGGCTTCGCCACGCGGAGCGACTCCGCACGGCGACGGCCACCGCGCTGGCGGCGATCGCCGGCGCCGACGACGACGGCGGGGCCCGCGGCGTCATCGGAGCGGCCGAATCGGAGCTTGGAGCTGTGGAGACCATCGACCCGGCCCTGGACGCGATTGCGCAGCAGGTACGGGCGGTCACGGTCGAGCTGGATGACGCCGCCAGCGCCCTTCGCTCATACCTCGACGGCGTGGAGGCCGAGCCCGGCCGCCTCGAGGAGCTCGAGGAACGGCTCGCCGCGCTCGACCGCCTGAAACGAAAGCACGGCGGCTCAATCGAGGCCGTGCTGGAACACGCCGAGCGCTGCAGCTCGGAGATCGAGCGGCTCGAGAACGCCGAGGAGCTCGCCGCGGACCTGGATCGCCGGCTCGCGGCTGCGAACAAGCGACGCGCCGAGATCGCCGGCGAGCTCGCCAAGACCAGGGTGGCCGCTGCGCGAAAGCTCGAGCGCAGGGTGGCCGCGGAGCTCGGTGCGCTGGCCATGGAAGGCGCCTCGGTCGACGTCCGGCTCGAGGCCCACCCGGATGGCTTCGGCCCCAGCGGGTCGGAGACGGTCGAGTTCCTGGTCGCCACGAATCCCGGGATCCCGTCGTCGCCGCTGCGCGATGCGGCCTCGGGCGGCGAGCTTTCGCGGATCATGCTGGCGCTCACGGGCCTGGGCGCGGCGGGAGGAGCCGGGACCGTCGTTTTCGACGAGATCGACGCGGGCATCGGCGGCAACACCGCCCGGGTGGTGGGGGAGAAGCTCCGCAAGCTGGGCACCGAGCGACAGCTCATCTGCATCACCCACCTGCCCCAGGTGGCGTCGCTGGCGAACGCCCATTTCCGGATCGTCAAGGAGTCGGGCCGCGAAAGCGCCCGGGCGACGGTGGAGCGGGTGGACGGCGAGGAGCTGGTGGCCGAGATCGCTCGCATGCTCGGCGCCGAGCGCGACGATGAGGTCGCAAGCCGCCACGCCCGCGAGCTGCTCGCCGCGGCCTGAGCGGCAGCCGTCAGGCGTAGCTCAGTTGCTCGTCCCAGTCGGGCGGGCGTCCCGCGGGCGTCAGATCGAACAGGTTCCAGACCGGCTCCAGGGTTCCAACGTGGCGCGGATCCTGACCCGGGTCACAAGGTGCGTAGAAGAGTTCCGAGCTCCAGAAGTGGCGGATCACGTCGCCGTTGCGCTGGAACACGGTGAGCATCGGCCTTTGCGCTCCCTCCTCCGTTTCGGCGTGGTAGTCGCGGTTGTAGGTGTTGGCGGCGGAGGAAAGAAGCCGCAGCCGCTGCCAGCCACGCTCCTTGGCGAAGGTGAGGATGCGCTGCAGCGGGGACTTCGCGACGACCGCGAAGTTGACGTGCTGAGTTGCATGGTCCGCGGTGCCATCGAGCTGGTCGAGTAGTGCGACGCACGACGGGCAGGGGCCCTCCGCTAGCGGCAAGAGCGCGGTCTTTCCGGCCTTGGGTCCGGGGCGCTCATCGCTCGGGTCGCGGGGGAACATGAAGCTGTAGATCGCCAGCGAGTCCTTGCCTGACGCGAACAGCTCCGACAGCCTCACGGCGGTCGGACTGCCGTTCGCTCCAGCCCCCTGGAAGACGTAATCCTCGGGCACAGTTCCCCCAGGCGGGAGTTCGCGACGCATGACCGCAACCGCCTCCATCGCGCGGCGCAGCTCGATCTCCTGCTCCAGCAGCCGATCGCGCGCTGTCCGGTATTCCTGTGATTCACCTGGAAACGCGATGCCCATCCTCTCCCTTTCGTCGAATCTCGTTCAGTGGCAGTCGCAACCGTGAGTTGCCCCGCACAGGAGTAGACCGGTGGGAATCCGTGAACTCATCGGGGATCCACGCCAGCAGCCTCTCCGGGCAAACCCATCCCAGTTAGTGCCTCCATGATGTGCATAAGTGGGATCACACTCCTCTTGGAGGCTCGCGCGCCGGTGGAAATCGTCGCGAAAGATGCCGCCCCTAGGCAACCCGGATCCGTGGTTTCGAGGTCACCGAAGCCCTCGAGCGGGGGGCGATTCCAAGTCGCTCGACGAGCGTGAAGAACGGGGCTGCATACGGCGAGTCCGCGGTGCGGTCACGTACCGCGTCCCAGTCGATCTGCTCGCGCAGCGAGCGGGCGATCTGTACGACGTGCTCGTAGTCCAGCGAGCGCTCGTTCATGGCCGTGAGCTTGGTGGTCAGAACGTCCTCCAGCGCCATCACCGGCATCGACATCGCGCCGACGCTGAGTCGGTCGCCGCGGGCGAGGACCTCGTCGGTGATCGGCAGGCCGGCGGCCTCG
>DATFON010000143.1:0-2470 GCA_035265465.1 Solirubrobacterales bacterium
TTACCGGACGGCGGGCCTCGACGGCGTGGAGGCCTTCTACACCTCCCATACGCGCGACCAGACCATGCTCCTGGCCCAGCGCTGCGAGGAGCTCGGCCTGCTCGCCACCGGATCGTCCGACTACCACGGGCCGGGTCACCGGCTGTTCAGCCGCTTCCGCGCCTTCGACCTGCACGGATGCGAGCCCAACCTCGGGCCGATCGCCCACGGCACCCTCGCCGCCCCGGCCCGGACGGGCTCCGGCCTCTGCTTCTGGCTGACCGGCCTGTCCGGCTCAGGGAAGTCGACGGTCGGCCGGCTCGCCGCCGGCCAGTTGCGCGACCGCGGCCATCACGTGGAGGTGCTCGACGGCGACGACGTGCGCCAGAACCTCTGCGCGGGCCTCGGCTTCTCGCGCGAGGACCGCGACGTGAACGTGCGGCGCATCGCCTGGGTGGCCGACCTGCTTTCACGCAACGGCGTGGTTACCTTCGTGGCGGCGGTCTCCCCCTACCGCGCCACCCGCGACGAGGCCCGCGCTCGAATGGGCGAGCGCTTCGTGGAGGTGCACGTGCGCGCCTCGGTCGACGAGTGCGAGCGCCGCGACGTGAAGGGCCTCTACGAGCGCGCCCGCGCGGGCGAGATTCAGGCTTTCACCGGGGTCTCCGACCCGTACGAGGAGCCGCTCGCCGCCGAGCTGACGCTCGAGACGGAGTCAGAGTCGCCCGAGGAGTCGGCGGCCAGGCTCGTGGAGTACGTGGAGCGCCGGCTGTCGGGCTCCGGCACGGAGCGCGAGGCCGCGCCCAGCGCCTAGATCAGCGCCTGCTGCAGCGCCTGCTCCACCTCGCCGCGATCCCGGCGTATGACGCTGATCTGGCCGTTCGGCTCGATGTACTCGCGCTCACGCGGGCGAGCGTGGCGCGGCAAGCCGACCCTTGATCGCTTTGCCCCGAAATTGTGTGTAAAACCCAGCGAGCGTCAGGCTGGGCGGGGTTCTGGGCCGGGCGCGGGGGCTCCGCGGGGAGCGCCATCCCCGTCGGCGCCTTCAATGCTGTCTTTTTCACGCGGCGGGCCCTGACCGCTCGCGGCCGCCATCGCCTCCGCCCGCGCCTGCGCCGGCGTCCGGCGCAGCGCCCCCATCAGCGGCAGCGCGGACAGCACCAGCAGGGCCGCCTGGCGGAACGCCCATGCGAAACCCTCGCGGGCGGAGCCGGCCGTTTGCCTGATGATCTCCTCGTCGAAGCCCGGCTTCGGCTCGAAGCGGTCCTGGGTGCCACCCGTGTAGTCGTGCAACGTCGACTGGATCACCATTCCGGCGAGCGGCTTCGGGATCTCCCAGTCGCCGACGATGTCCTCGATCTCCTCGTCTGCGAACCAGGACATGTGCGCGTGCAGCGCGCCCCCAAAGGTCGCGATCAGTATCGCCACCCCGATCGCGGCACCGAGCTGACGCGCCGTGTTCAGCACCCCTGACGCGAGCCCGAGGTCCTGGCCGGTCACGGCGCCCATGGCGCCCACGTTGAGCGCCGGGAAGCCGATCCCCATGCCGGCGCCGATCATCAGGAGGCCGGGAAGGATACGGATGTAGTCCCACGCATCGTCGGAAGTCGACGGCAGGAAGGACACCCACAACATTCCGACAGCCATCACTATCAATGCCGGTTTTGCGAGCTCTCCCGGCGGCCGCGTGTCCGCAGCGCGGCCCACGAACGGCCACGCCGCGAGGCCGCACAGCGGGATCGGGACGATCGCGAACGCCGCCTCGAGCTGCGTGTAGCCCCAGAGGTTCACGAACACGAGTGAGAGCAGCAGCAGCGAGCCGATCGCGCCCGCCGCGAAGAAGAGCATCCCGATGTTGGCGTTGCGGAACTGCCGGTTAGCCAGCAACCCCGGCGTGATCATCGGGTCGGGCGCGCGCCGCTCCCACCAGAAGAACAGGATCCCCAGCAGGATCGCCCCCTGCATCAGACTGAGCCAGAGCGGCAGGTCGCCGCCGAACGGGTTGGCCTCGATCAGCGCCATCGTCAGGAACAGGACCGCGCCGCCCAGCAGCAGCATGCCGCGCACGTCCACCTGCTTGCCGACCGCGCTCAGATCCCATGTCTCTGGCCACCAGCGCAGCGCCAGCACGATCCCGAGGATCCCGAACGGGATGTTGATCAGGAAGATCCAGTGCCAGCTCGCCACCTCGATCAGCACCCCGCCGACCACGGGCCCGAAGGCCGACGACACCAGCGCCACCACGGCGATCAGCGCGAGCCCGAACCCACGCTGCTGCGGCGGGAACACCAGCACGGTCATCGCGAAGCCGAGCGGCGCGAGGATGCCGGCGCCCGCGCCCTGGATCACGCGAAAGACGATCAGCCACTCGATCGACCAGGCCGCAGCGCACAGCGCCGAGCCGATCGTGAACACCGCCAGGCCGATGACGAAGAACCTGCGCCGGCCGAATTGGTCCGCGAGCCGGCCCATCGACACGAGCAGCACCGCG
>DATFON010000144.1:0-2759 GCA_035265465.1 Solirubrobacterales bacterium
GCGATCGTCGGCACGCCTCCCAGTGTGGCTTCGCCGGCGAACCGCAATCGTCACAAGACGGCGCCATTTCCGCCTTGTAACAGTCTGTTACTTGGGGTTCGAGAGGCGGCGCAGGGTGGCGGTGAGCACCTCCAGCGCCACCTCGATGTCCTCGGGGCTCGAGAGCTCCTGCGGTGAGTGGCTCGCGCCGCCGTTCAGGCTTCGGACGAACAGCATTCCCGCCTCGACGCCGGCCGCGCCGAGTGGCGCCGCGTCGTGGCCCGCGCCTGAGGGGAGCTCGACGACCGGCGCGCCCGCCCGCTCGACCTCTTCATGCAGGATCTGCCGCACCTGTCCGGACATCGCCACCGGCGGAATGCGGTAGTGGGCGTCCTCGAGGCCGAGCGCGGCGACTAGCTGGTCGACCCGCTCCTGGTCGGGCGCCCTGGCGTCGACCGTGACCCGGACCGATGCCGGGATCACGTTCGCGGCGCCCGGGCTGATCTCCATCTGGCCCACCGTGGCCACCGCGCCGTCGATCTCCGCGGCGCGGTCGCGGACCTCGAGCACGTACGCCGCCGCCGCTGTCAGCGCGTCCTGCCGGACCTCCATCGGCGTCGTCCCCGCATGATCCGCGCGGCCGGCGAAGTCGCGCGAGCACCGAACGATCCCGGCGATGGAAGACACCACGCCGAGCGGAGCGTCGGCGTCTGCCAGCACCGGTCCCTGCTCGATGTGCAGCTCGACGTACGACCCCGGCAACGCTCCGTTCGCCGCGCGCCAGCGGCTGCCGTGGCAACCGGTCTCCTCGTCCCGGAACACCACGACGCCCAGCGTCCGCTCCGACTGTCCGATCGCCTCAACGGCCGCGAGCCCCGCAACCACGCCCAGCGCGCCGTCGAACCTTCCGCCCTCCGGCACCGAATCGAGGTGCGATCCGGTCCAGACCTCCGGCAGCTCAGGCGAGCGGCCGCGCAGCCGCCCGACGACGTTGCCCCGCCCGTCGACCTCGACCTCGAGGCCCGCCTCCTCGAACCACCCGGCCGCCAGAGAACAGGCTTCGTCCTCTTCCGGCGTCCCGCCGACCCGGTTCGCCCCAACGCCGTTCCCGATGTGGAAAACGTCATCCAGCCGCCGTTCTAAGCTCGCCGTGCCGCTTCCAGTCATGTTGCCGCACTTCTGGGTCGTGAGCACCAAGCGAGAGGCCGCACTCGGCCGCAGCCAAGGCTGCCCAGCCTTGGTAAGGACGAGGGTGGGCTCTCGCGCCGCGTGATCGCGGGCGAGAAGCCGGTGTTCATGGCTGGAAGCGGCACGAACATCCTGCGGGAAGGAGGAGCAGCATGAGCGATTTCGCCGCGACCCTCGAGCGATCGGCGCTCGGTCGCCGATTCCGCTTCCAGGAGCGAGGCACGAACCTCGCGCGCGACACCGTCGCAGGCATGACGACCTTCATCGTCATGTCCTACATCATCTTCGTGAACCCGGCGATCCTGGGGTTCGCAGGAGTCGAAGGCCTCCAGGACCAGGGGCTTCCCTTCGACGCCGTCCTCACCTCGACGTGCCTGGTGGCCGGGGTGATGACGATCATCATGGGCCTCTACACGAACATGGCCTACGCGATCGCGCCGGGGCTGGGCTTGAACGCGGTCGTGGCGTTCACGCTCGTGGCGCAAGCGGGGTTGAGCTTCCCCGAGGCGATGGGGCTCGTCGTCGTCGAGGGCCTCGCAGTCCTGATCCTGGTGCTCGTCGGCCTGCGCGAGGCGATCATGAACGCGATTCCGATCGAGCTGAAGAAGGCGATCGCGATCGGGATCGGCCTCTTCATCGCGTTCATCGGCCTCACCAACTCTGGGCTCGTCGTGCGCGGCACGGGCACGCCCGTCGATCTCGCGCCGTTCACGACCTGGCCCGTGATCATCACCGTCGTCGGGATCATGATCACAATCGGCCTCCGGGCCATCGGCATCCCCGGCGACCTGTTCGTGGGGATCATCCTCACGACGGTCTTTGCCACGATAGTCAACTACGCCGCAGACGTCTACCCGGAGAGCTCTGGCTACGCGCGCTGGCCGGACGACATCTTCGACACGCCCGACTTCAGCCTGGTCGGCGAGTTCAACTTCGATGCGTTCTCGACCGTGCCGTTCATCGCCGCCCTCGCGTTCGCGTTCTCGCTCTTCCTCGCCGACTTCTTCGACACGATGGGGACGCTGGTCGGGGTCGGCCGGCAAGCGGGCTACGTGGACGCGCAAGGGGAGATGCCGGAGATCCGCAAGCCGCTGCTCGTGGACTCCCTCGCCGCAGCGGCCGGCGGTGCGGTCTCCGCGTCGTCGGCGACGACGTACATCGAGTCCTCCTCCGGAGTTGCGGTGGGCGGTCGGACCGGCTGGGTCAGCGTCGTCACGGGAGCGCTCTTCTTCCCGTTCATGTTCATCGCGCCGCTGATCGGGATGGTTCCACCGCAGGCGACTGCGCCGGCGCTCCTGATCGTCGCCTGGCTGATGATCAGCGTGCTGACCGAGGTCGAGGAGGAGGCCGAGGAAGTCGAGACCGGCCGGGCGGGCTCCGAAGAGGCGACGACCGCAGAGCCAACCCGGACGACACGGCCACGGCGCAGGCTCGCCGGCATCGACTTCCACGATCTCGCACTCGGCCTTTCGGCCGCGATCGTGATCATGTTCATGCCGTTCTCGTTCTCGATCACCGACGGGATCGCGGCCGGGTTCATCGTCTACGTGTTCATCCGCGTCTTCCAGGGCGCCTGGAACACCGTGCATCCG
>DATFON010000145.1:0-5572 GCA_035265465.1 Solirubrobacterales bacterium
TTCGGGCTTCTGCTCGTGCCCTTCCTCATCGGGAGCCTCCCGGGCGACCGAGGACGGCGCGCGACCGACCGCTAGCCGTATTAGATGGGCGGCGTGTCGGCTCGCCGCCCGGACTGGGACCGCCTCGCTGCTGCCTACGACTGGCAGCTGCCCTTGGAGCGCCCCGCGCTGCGGGCGCTCCTCGGGCTGCTCGACGTCCGCGAGGATGAGCGCCTCCTCGACGCGGGCACCGGGACCGGGGCCCTGCTCCGGGAGCTCGCCCGGCAGGGCCAGCCGCGCCAGGCCGTCGGGCTCGATAGGTCCGCGACGATGCTCGCGCGGGCGCGACCGCTGCTGCCCCCCGGGTGGGAGCTCGTCCGAGGAGACGCGGAGCGCATGCCGTTCGACGACGCCAGCTTCGACGTCGTGGCGGCCGCCTATCTGCTCCACATCCTGGACGCCGATCAGCGCGCCAGGGTCCTGGGCGAGCTTCACCGCGTGCTGAAGCCGAGCGGCCGGGTGGGCGTCGTCACGGTCGCGCCGCCGCGCTCGGCGTTCGGCTCGTGGCTCGCATCGCCGATCCACGCCGCGGCCAAGCGCCGAGGGGGAGCCCTCGCCGGCCTCCTCCCGCTCGATCCCCGCTCCGAGCTCGCCGGATCCGGATTTCACGTCACCGCATATCGCCGGACCCGACTCGGCTACCCGTCTCTATGCGTGCTCGCCAGGCGCTGAACCCTCGCCCTCGAATGCGGGTCGAATCGGTTGAATCGCCATGCAACTCAAGGAACCGCACCGCGAACAGAGGAGGAAGCCGATGGACACCCACACGAGCTCAGCGACCGCCGGACGGACTACGCCGGAGAGGATCGCAACGGGAAGCTGGCGGATCGCGGAGGATCGATCCCGCATCGGATTCCGGGTTCGCAAGATGGGCGTCTACTACGTGAAGGGTCGTTTCCGATCCATCCAGGGACGGGTCGACTTCGGGCCCGAGGGATTGCCGGGGCGCGGCGAGGCGACGATCGAGGCCGCCACGATCACCACGCGGATGCCGCCTCGCGACTGGCAGCTGCGAACCGCGGACTTCCTCGACGTGGAGCGTCATCCGCTGATCAAGTTCACGGCCGAACGAGTGGCGCCCGCCATGAACGGGAGCTTCACCGTGCGCGGGCAGTTCGAGATCCACGGCCAGCGGCGCCCGGTCGAGCTGGGTGGCCACCTCCACGCAGCCGGTGAGCAGATGGCCCTTCATCTCCGGGGGACCCTGGATCGCCACGACTTCGGGATCCGAGCCCGCCAGCCGATCGAGATGGTGATCGGCGACGAGGTACATCTCGACGTCGAGCTCGGCCTCGAGCCCACGGCCTGACCGCTGCGGGTTCCCGCCCCGCTCAGACGTCGGCGAAGAAGTTGAGCCCGAACCGATCAAGGAACTGCTGGGCCTCGATGTTGAGTCTGAACAGCTCCCCGGTCCAGATCAACACGCCCATCCCGATCAGCACGACCCCACCGGTGGCCATGATCGCCGCGTAATGGCGCCTGACCGCAGCAAAGGCCCGTGTCATCCGGCTGAAGGCGAGCGCCGTGAGCACGAACGGAATCCCGAGGCCGGCCGAGTAGACGGCGAGAAGGATCGCTCCGTGGGCCGCGGAGCCCGAAAGCGCCGCGGCGCTGAGGATCGCCGCGAGCGTCGGGCCGACGCAGGGCGTCCAGGCGATCGCGAACGCGGCGCCGGCCACCACCGGGCCGCCCTTCCCGGCCTTCGCCAAGAGGCCCTCGACGTGCCACTCGCGGTTTAGCCGGGTCACGAAGAGGCTGAGTACGAAGAACGCCCCCATCAGCACGATCACCACCGCCGAGACCTTGTTCAGCGTCTGGCGGTGGTCGCGCAGCGCCTGGCCGACACCGGTCGATGCCAGGCCGAGGGTGATGAAGATGGCCGAGAACGACGCGATGAACAGGAGGCTCGGGACGAGCACCCGGCGCGCGCCTGCGTGCTCGAGGTCCGAGACGCTCACGCCGGTCACTGCGGACAGATAGCCGGGCACCAGCGGCAGCACGCAGGGGGAAAGGAACGAGACCATTCCAGCGGCGAGCGCCGCCACAAGTCCGACGCCAGCCGCGGGATCGCCCGTCATGCCCCTCGTCCAGCCCGGGCCGGCGCCGCCGTCAACTGCCGAGCAGGCGCTGGATGTCGGCCCTCAGCGTTGGCAGGTCCGGGTACTGACCCTGCCGGGTGAAGACGACATCGCCGCGCTCGTCGACCAGCGCCGTGGTCGGGGACACCTGGCCACCCCCCAGCGAGGAGATGGCGGCGGAGTCCGGATCCCAGATGCTCGGATACGGCATCGGCAGCTCCGAGAGGAAGTCCTCGGCCGGGCCGCGGCTGTCCTGCCTGTCGATCCCGAGGAAGGCGACCTTTCCTTGATACTGCTGTGCCGCCTTCTGGAACAGCGGGATCTCGGCGCGGCAGGGCGGGCACCAGGATGCCCACTGGTGCACGACCACCGGATAGCCGCGGAGCTTCGCAAGCCGGTCCTGGAGGGCGGGGACCCCCTCGTCGACTATCACGTTGGCCATAGAGATGTTCTCGGCGAGCGGCTTCGGGAGGGAGTTGAGCTCGGCCTTCGAGGGCCTTGGCGCCGAAGACGTCTGGGACACCCCGCCCTCACCGCCGCCGCCCGCAGCGACGGCAACGGCCACGGCGGCGATCGCGATGACCGCGAATACTCCGCTCCCGACGAGCTTCAGCCGCTGGCGTTTCGACCGCTCCCTCTTGGCGCGCTCGTCGGCGAGACGCTCCTCGCGTTGACGCTGCTTGTCCTTGCTTCGACTGGACATGACTCCGCCCGCGACCTTTGACCCCGCGAAGTGGGGAACGGTTCAGCACCGGCTCCCGCGCAACCCTGACTGGTCACGGGCGAACCTCGACCCCGTTCCAGAAGGCGACGTGGTCGCGGATCTTGCGTACCCACGGCGGCGGATGGCGGTACGTCCACGCCGCGTGGCGGTTTTGGTCGCCGGCCACCTCCACGGTGTAGTAGCTGGCGATGCCCTTCCAGAAGCAAAGGGATTTCATCGCGCTCGGCTTCAGGTAGCGGCGGTCGATGCTCTCGGGCGGGAAGTAGTGGTTGCCCTCGACCACCTTCGTCTCGTCGCTCTCCGCGATCACCGCGCCGTTCCAGACTGCTTTCATGCTCGACCTACCTTTCATTTTCGTCACATCCGCTCATGATCTGACCCCGGACGCGTGGGCGAGGATTCGTCAGCCCGAACCATCCGGTTCCCACCGGGGTCCAACCAAGGGCAGCCGCGCGCAGCTTCACCCCGTGCAGGCCGACAACCGATTCTGGTTCGCGGTCGCCGCCTTCCATCGCCACGCTCGTGTAGTCCGCTGACGAGCCGCCAAGCGCCGCTTCGGCGACCTGCTCCCGGGCAACTGCCGTCCCTAAGACGGCGCCTCGGCTGCGGGTGGCTGACCGAGCGAATGGGCTCGGCGCGCCAGGGCGAGGCCAGCCAGGGCAACGGCGAGCAAGGCCACGCTGGTCAGTTGAGCAAGGTTGAGACCGAAACCGAGGTCGGTGGTGTCGCTCCGCCAGAAAAACATGAGGAAGCGGCCGGCTGAGTAGAACGCGACGGTGGCCCAGAACAGAGCCGTCGCCCACCGGAAGCGATGACGAAGCGGCCAGAGAACGGCGAGCATCAGCAGGGCGAGCACGATCTCGTAGAGCCCGCCGGAGTGGTAGGCGAGGGCCTGATTGGGTACCTCGGCGTCCGGGTTCGGATAGTGGATCGCCCAGGGAAGCGTGCTTGGCGGACCGTAGTGCTCGCCGCTGATCAGGTCCCCGATCCGCCCGACCGCCATTCCCAGCGGGAAGCCGGCGGCCAGCGCATCGAGGTAGCGGAGGCTGAGGCGGCACCGCCACAGATACGCGCCGACGGCCAAGGGGCCCAATATCAGGGCGCCATAGAAGGCGAAGCCCTGCGTTCCTAGCCATTCGCCCGGAGCCAATAGGTCGCCCGGCTGATCAAAGAGCAGGTACAGCAGCCGCGAGCCAATGATCCCGCCCAGGATTAGAAGATGATCCCGCCCAGGATTAGAAGAGCGACCAGGTTCAAGAGCTCGTCGCGCTGCAAGCCTTGCTCGTGCGCGAAGCGCATCGCCAGCCAGGCGCCGGCAATGATTCCCACGGCGATCATCAAGCCGTGCCACGCCAAGGTCAGCGGTCCGATCTGAAAGCTCGGGTCGACGTTGATCGTGATGACGCCGAGGCTTGCTGTCACGTCCGGAATCAACAGCAGCCAAGCCCGCCTCTTCGGCTCGCGAACCTAGACCCCGCGCCCCGGAGTCCTCGCGGTCGCGCTCTCACGCCTGTCCGACCCACCGTCCCGCCCAACGGTTCACTCTTCGCCTCAAGATCGAGGTTCTCGATCGCGTTCAGGTGCCTCGCGGGGTCCCCGGCCCTCCCGTCGCCGGCTCAGCGGTGGCTGGCGCTGACGATCGCCTCGATCTCCTGAAACGCCTCGTCGTCGTACGGCCAGAAGTCCGACTTGTCGCCCGAGTCCCACGCCTCCCGCAACCCCTCCGCGGCTAGATCCCAATCTGGGCGGATCTTCCGAGTGACCTCGCGCAGGTCCTGGCGCAGCTCCTCCGGCGAGGGCCGGCCCCAGAACCAGTAGCCGTTGTAGATCTTGTGGATTACCAGGCCGGGATCCAGTACCAGCGTGTGCGGGATCATGGGATCGTGGTGGGGGTCGGTGTATTCCTGGATCCCCAGGTCCTGCTGCACCTTGCGGCCGGGATCGCAGAGGAACGGCCATTGCGCACCCACCGAGGCCTTGAACTCGCGGCCCTCGAGGATGTTGTCACTGCTGATGGTCACGATCTTCGTGTAGGCCACCGCGATCTTCGGATGGAACGCCGCCAGTTCGAGATGCTGCTGGTGGTCCTTGGGACAGAAATGCCCGCGAGAGAGGATCAGGATCATGGGATCGATGCCCTGCAGCTCGCTCAGCTTGCGGCGCTCCTTGTCGGTGTCGGTGAGCTCGTAGTCGGGGAACTTGGCGCCGGGAACTATGTCGGCCCTCATCGGGATGGCTCCTTTCATCGTGGCCTCGCCGACGATACGCCTCGGGCTAGGTGGCCTCGCTGCTGGCCGGTTGGAGGCAACGAGCCGGTGAACCAATTAGGAGCTCGCTGAGCGAGGCCGCGGCTCGTCGAGGCCGGCCGAGCGCAGCGCCGCTTCCTGGTCACGCCAGTACGTCTGGCGGACGAGCCGGCCGCCCGCGAAGTCGTTGATCATCGCCATCGGCTCCTCGAGCGCGACGCCGCTTGCCGCCGCGGTGCCGGACTGGCGGAACAGTACGACGACTCGGCCGTGGCCGGCGTCAACCACGTCGTCGAGGGCCAGGCGCAGATCGCCCCAGACTTCCATCCAGGCATCCTGCAGCTCGAGGAACTCGTCGACGCCGCGATACATGTCGCGGGGGCCGGGAAGCTGCCAGCGCTGGGGGTCGCCGGACGTGACCGTGAAGCGGTCCGGATCCATCGCCAGCGTGTTCAGCTCCCAGTCGCGGCGGTTGAACCACGTGA
>DATFON010000146.1:0-4922 GCA_035265465.1 Solirubrobacterales bacterium
GACGGCGCTCTGGGCGCGCTCGGCTTCGGTGGGAGGGTCCGAAAAGGGCCCCACGTCGGCGATCGCCAGCGCCGCGACGGCGATCCCGATAACGAGGATTGCCGCGGCGATCCGCCGCCGGGCGGCCTCCGACAGGTTGCCCATGGGCGGAACCTAGCCAGCCGCACGCGCTCGTGACGAAGTCATTCCCGTTTCCGGCCCTCCGGAGCGGGAATCGGAATTGCGAGATCGATCGTGCGCACCACGCACAACGCCGAACTTGGACTCATGGCGGAGAAGGAGACAAAGCCCACGCCCGGACAGGACCCGGAGGCCGACCACCCGGAGTTGAACGCCCCAGCACTCGCTCCCGGGGAGGTTGCGCCAGCCGTCGATCCCAGCCCTCGCTTCTATCGGGATTGGCGAGGCGGCGTCACCGCCGCGTGCCTCCTCAGCCTCGCCGCCGGCGTCTGGCTGATCGTCTCGCCCCTCGTGCTCGACTACGTCGCGGACGACTCGCGACTGATTCCGATGATCGCCGGGGCCATCGTCGCCGTCCTCGCCCTGGTGCGGATGGTGACGTGGCGCGCCGAATGGCTCTCCCTGATCAACGTTTTGATTGGCATGGGGCTCTTCGCGTGCGGATTCTGGTTCGCGGAGTCGCCGTCGGCCTCCTGGAACGCCTGGCTGCTGGGGGTGGCGGTCATCGTGCTGGCGCTCTTGAGCATCGATGCCACGGAGGAGGGGCGCATGGAGGGCTCCCCGGCAGCAGGCGAGCCATTGAGCATGCGCTAACGCGCCTCTCGTACCCTCCCTCGGCCGTGAAGCGCATCGGCCACAAGGGGGCGGACCTGATCCGCCCGGGAAACACGCTCGCGAGCTTCGAGGCCGCGGTGGAAGCCGGCGCCGAGATGATCGAGCTCGACGTGCTGCGTCCCAGGGCCGAGTTCCGTGACGGCGCCGACTGGCGCCGGGCGGCGGCGGGGCCAGTCGATGACGGCGCGCCTCCGCTCCTCGTGGCGCACGACTGGGGCGATGCGGCGCGGCGGGAGCCAATGCGCCTCGACGAGGCCATGGACGCCTTCACGCGCCAGCCGCTCGACCGGGTCGGGATCGACTGCGACCTGAAGATCGCCGGGCGCGAGAACGAGGTCGTCGCGGCGCTGGGCGAGCGGAACCTGCTGGACCGCGCGTCGATCTCGACGATGGAGATCTCGAGCCTGACCGCGCTTCGCGAGCTGAACTCGGGGATTCCACTCGGCTGGACGCTGCCCAAGGTGACACGCGACTGGAACGCCATGCCGTGGGCGCGGCCAATAGTGGCCGGCGGGCTCGTCTCCCTTCGCGCACGGCTGCCCGGCGTGATCCGCCGGCGCGCCCCGGAGCTCCGCGTCAGCTCGATCTGGGCGTACCACCCGGTGGTGACGCGCCGCCTGGCCGATGCCTGTCACGAGCAGGACCTCGAGCTGATCGCGTGGACGGTCGACGACCTCCCGCGAATGCGAACGCTCGCCGCGATGGGCGTGGACGGCATCTGCACCAACGACCCGCGGCTGTTCGCCAGGCTCTGATTCCGGGCGTTGGAGCCCACCGGCCCGCGTGGGTAGAGTCCCCGCGTGCCGTTCGGGGGATCCCGTCACGCCCATGCGAGGTCCGCGCTTCACCAGCACGCCCGCGTAAAGGAGGCCGCGGCGACCCCGGCGCCGGCTGCGGCAGCCGGCCCGGACCGCGTCGCGCCCGGCGCGGTCATGGCTCTCATCGCCATGGGACTCGGCGTCATCGTCATCGCCAACGACTTCACGGCGCTGAACGTCGCCCTGCCGGCGATCGAGCACGACTTCAACGTCGACGTGGGCACGGCGCAGTGGGTCATCAACGCGTACTGCCTGGTCTTCGGCATGGCGATCGTGACCGGTGGGCGCCTCGCGGACCTGTTCGGCCGCCGCCGAGCGTTCTTCCTGGGCTCCGTGCTCTTCGCCGGCTTCTCGCTGCTCGGCGGCATCGCCCC
This sequence comes from Solirubrobacterales bacterium, assembly GCA_035265465.1. Lineage (GTDB taxonomy): Bacteria > Actinomycetota > Thermoleophilia > Solirubrobacterales > 70-9 > AC-56. The sequence continues at coordinate 1,988 of DATFON010000146.1, forward strand.
GGATTCGATCTTCCTGATCGCGATGCGGGTGGGAATGGCGATCGGGGCGGCGCTCATGTGGCCGGCGATCCTGGGGATGACGTACGCGGCGCTCCCGGCGTCGAAGGCGGGGCTCGCGGGCGGGCTGATTCTGGGCGCCGCTGGGCTGGGCAACGCCATGGGTCCGCTGCTCGGGGGCGTCCTCACCGACGAGCTCTCCTGGCGCTGGATCTTCTTCGTCAACGTCCCCATCGCCGCCTTCGCGGTCCTCGTGACGTGGATGAAGGTCCACCAACCGCGTCCCGCGGTCGAGGACGAGCGCATCGACTATCCCGGGATCGCGACGCTCTCGATCGGGCTGCTGCTCTTCCTGCTGGCGTTCGACCAGGCGGCCGACTGGGGGTTCGGCGACGCGAGGGTGATCGCCATGCTCGTGGTTGCGGTGATCCTGGTCGTCTCATTCGGCTTCATCGAGCCGCGGATGAAGAAGAGCGCCCTGATCCCCTCGGACGTGATCGGGAACGGCGAGTTTCGAAGCGCCTGTTTGACCGTCCTGCTCATGTCCGCCGTCTTCTTCGCGACCGTGCTCTACGCGCCGCAGTTCATGGAGAAGATCCTCGACTTCTCGGCGCTGAAGGCGGGGGTCGGGATGGTGCCGATGCTCGGCACGTTCGCGCTGACCTCGTTCATCGCCGGCCCGTTGTACGGGCGGCTGGGGGCGAAGCTCACCGTGACCATGGGCGCCCTGGGCCTCACGGTCGGCCCGTTCCTGCTCTCGATGGTCGACGCCGGCTCGAGCTACAGCGCGCTGATCGCCGGCCTCGCCGTCACCGGGGTCGGCGCCGGGCTCTTCTACCCCTCCGTCACGACCGCCGGGGTCACGGCACTGGTTGCGGCGCGCGCGAGTCTCGCCGGCGGCCTCATCTACATGTTCCAGATCGCCGGCGGCGCGATCGGATTGGGGATCACGACAACCATCTTCACGATCACCTCTGAGGACGATCTCGACGCGAAGGCCACCGCCGCCGGCACCCATCTGACGGATCACCAGGTGGCGGTCCTGCACGGCCAGCTCGCGGGCACCGATGCCGCGGCGAGCGCTCTGAGTCAACTGAGCTCCTCGGCCCAGAAGATGATCACTGGCATCGTCCGCGAGTCGTTCGCCGCCGGCGTCCAGGCGGGCTTCCGGTTCGTCGCGATCGCCGCCGTCCTGGGATTCGTGATCTCCCTGTTCTTCGTCGGCGGCCGCCTGATCTCGGGGCGTCGCACGGCCACCGAGCGCGCTCAAGTCTGAGCGGCGAAACCCCGCCCGGCGGCTCATCCGAAGCCTGCCCGACGGCTCATCCGATCGGTTGGAGGGGTCCTCCGATCGGATGAGTCGGAATTCATCCTCAAGAACCCACGATCGGGGGATTGGCGGAATCGCCCCTGGCAGCGATCATGTGGAGGACCGGTCGGTAGCCAGGAGGGAGGCAGGGCCCTCCGGCTATCTCTCATCAGCCAGGAGGGCGGCAGGGCCCTCCGGCTACGTTCTCTCAGCCAGGCCCGGCACCCGTCGTTCGCCGCGCTCCTCGAAGTACGCCCACTCGAGTTCGCCCAGCTCGGTGGCAGGCGGGTCGCCGTAGATCCACTCGCGCGAGATCCGGTGCCAGTTGCGGCAAGCCCCTAGCTGGGCGAGGACCGCGAGGACGCCGGTCTCCATGCGGCGCCCCATCAGCTCCTCGGCGGGCAGGCTCTCGCGCCGCATGAGGTCGAAGTACTCGGAGCGCGGGTCGGAGGTCGACTCGATCACCTTCATCACACGCTCGGGCGTGAGCTGGACATCGCGGTCCTCCATGTACCAGCCGCCGACGACCATCACGTGCTCCATCAGGCGCTCGGCGTCGAACTTGGACGGGTTCTTGACGAACCCCAGGTCGTGGAGCGCCTCCCGCAGGGCCTCGGGATCGCGCCTCGTCGCGGCATCGATCGCCCGCTGTTCGAGCTCGATCTGCTCAGCGTCGAGTCGCTTGGTCATGCCGAAGTCCAGGAACGCCACTCGGCCATCGGGCATGAGGATGTAGTTGCCCGGATGGGCGTCGGCGTTGAACATCTGGAGGTGGTAGATCGACCCGAAGCAGAAGCGAAAGACGATCTCCCCGAACTGGTTTCGCTCCTCCTGGGGCAGCTGCTTCACCTCCTCGAAGCCGATTCCCTCCACGTACTCGGTGACCAGCACCCTGCGCCGCGACAGCCTGGTGATCACGTCGGGGACGTGGATGAAGGGATGGCCGCGGTAGGCGCGCGCGAAGCTCCGGTGGCTCTGCGCCTCGTACTCGTAGTCGAGCTCCTCCATCACGCGCAGGCGCAGCTCCGCCGCCACCGCCTTGGCGTCCAGGCCGGGCGCTATGGCCCTCGCGAGGCGCATGATCATGCCGGCGTTCCGCAGGTCGGCCTCGAGCGCTTCGGCCACGCCCGGGTACTGGATCTTGACCGCCACGGCCCGCCCGTCGTGAAGCGTCGCGCGGTGCACCTGCCCGATCGAGGCGGCCGCGAAGGCCTCCTCCTCGATGTCGGCAAACATCTCGTCCAACGGCTCGCCCAGGTACTCCTCGTCAAGCACCTTGCTCACCTTGTCCCACGGCATCGCGGGAGCGGAGGTGCGCAGCTTGGCGAGCTGCTCCTGGTAGAGCTCCGCGTACTCCGGCGGCAGGAACTCGGTGTCGATGAACGAGGCGAGCTGGCCGATCTTCATCGCGGCGCCCTTCATTTCACCCAGGATCGAGGCCATCTTCACCGCGGTCTCGAGATGCCGGCCCTCGAGCCGCCGCTCGGCCTCCTCGCTGTCCCGCGCGACATTCGCGGCCCTGGTGCCGGCGTACCGCGTCGCCTGAGTGCCCATCGCGGTCCCGAGCTTCGCCGAGCGCCGGATACGGCCCTTGGGAATCTTGTCCTCAGCCATGCGTACCAGTATGCA
>DATFON010000147.1:0-9645 GCA_035265465.1 Solirubrobacterales bacterium
TTCGATCAGGTTCGAGACAAGATCCCGGGCCTTTAGGCCCGAGCTGGGTTAGCTAGAGCTCGCTCTAGCCAAATAGGTCCTCCGGCACGCCGCGAACAGCGGCGTCGCGTCGTCTACCGCTACCGGCTGTGCCGCTCCCGCCTGGGTCCGGCGACTGACGCTTCCAGCCGAACGGAATGCCTCTCCGAGGCCACGGGAGCGCTTCCGTCGGATACCTCGATATTCCGGGCATGGATATAGCCGCCGAATTCCGCGAGGCCGCGGGAAGGTCCCCGACAGGCTCGGGGGGTCTGGAGCCACGACCTCGAACTCGCGATGCCCGACGAACCGTTTGAGGACCGCGACTGCGAGGCGACCCCCCGGCCAAGCACCGGGTTCTGGACGGCCCCTCGCCCCGGTTCCGAAGCCTGCCGACCGGGTTCACGTGGTGCTCAACCCGATTCGAGGGAGCCTGAGTGAACCACGACGAACCCGGTCCGAACCGTCGCCGAACCCGGTGGGAACCCGGTCTGACAGAGGGTCGGATACTCGCGTGGGGGCACCAATGACGCTCGAATCAGCCGATCGGATGGCATCGTCGCCGTCTCTCCGGTGATGACGCGAGGACCGGTCCCACATGGCGGATACTCGGCGATCAGCGCCATGCTGCGGTCCCGCCGCAACCGGGCGATGGCTGCGCCCGGGCAGCGCGGAATACCTCTCCGAGGCCATGGGCGTGCTTCCGTCGGATTCCTCGATGCTCACGAGCATCGATATAGCTGCGGAATCCAAAAAGGGCGCGGGAAGGCCAGCGGAGAGCTTCGGAGAGCCGACCTTGAGCGCCCCAACGGCCTGGGCACGGAGGGGATCTCACGCTCGGCCCTCCGCGCCCATCACCTGGAACACGCGGCTGATGTCACCTCAGCTCATTGAGGCGGGCGGCGCGGCCGTGCGCTGGCGAACCGCGAGGAACGCGGCGCCGCCGATGACGATCACGCCAAGCGATAGCGGCCACTGACTCAACTTGCATAGGAAGGGGGGCGCGGGGTAGCCAGGGAGCATCGCGACGATCTTTCTCAAGCTCGAGCTTCCGATCCTGGTCGCCGCTGGGATCATCGGCCAAAAGGCCGCCGCCAAGCTCTGGAGCCGGATGTTCCGCCGCGAGGTGCCGAACACGGCGCAGGAGAACGTGCGGGTCCTCGAACTCCTACCCGTGGCGGTACTCGAGGGGACCTTCTACAAGCTCGCGCGCATGGCTATCGATCGGAGCCTCAGAGTCGCCGCGTCGAGGTCCGAGGGCGTCTGGCTCGGGGAGACCGGGTCGGGCGAGTAGCAGCGGCTTTCGCCCAAGGACGAACGCGGTGGGCAGTGGCCGGCAGAACCTTTGTTTCCGTACGCGCCGGGCTGAGCTTCGGGCTGCCGTGGTAGTCGGACCTCCGGCAACCGCTGGTGTGACGCGATCCACCGCATTGGCACGCGGTGCATGCGACGTAACTCAAAAATCCAAGTGGTCTACGGGTGTTAAATCGAGTCGCCCCATCTATTCGCTAACGCAGTCGCGCCACTGTGGCCAAACGCGCTCCAGGATCTCGACTGCCCGGTGATCGATCCCGGTGTCCTCGACATCGATCACGAGCCAATCGCCACGTCTCGACAAGCTCGCGAAGCAGCTGCGGACGCACGACCGCAAGCAGCGCCGAAACGGAAAGCTCGCCGGCACACGTATCCGCCAGCAGATCGCTGAGCTCGAGCGCAAGATCAAGGCCCAGGTCACCGCACTCGAGCGCGGGATCGAGCCGGAGCTGGTCTCAGAGCGGATCGCCGAGCTCCGCGGCGAGAAGGAAGCGCTCGAGGATTCACTCGCGGACCTCGGCGCGGAGCGGGAGGAGGCCGAGCAGGAGGAGCTCACAGAGCAGCTGGAGCGGATCCCGGACCTGACCGAGGCCTTGCGCGAGGCGCCAGTGGCTGTCAAGCGCCAGGTCTTCGAGTCATTCGACCTGCAGATCGCCTACGACAAGGCTCAGCGCCGCGTTGAGCTGACGGCGACCGTCGCGGAGGCGGTCGCGGACGCCTTCGAGAACGCGAAAGCCCTCCGAGTCGAGGGCTCCAGCGTGGTCGCGACGGACATAGCGGGGGTGGGATTTGAACCCACGACCTCCGGGTTATGAGCCCGGCGAGCTACCTGACTGCTCCACCCCGCGGCGTGCCGCAGATGTTAGCGGCGTCTGATCTGCTCGGCGCCTTGCATCTCGGCGAAATCGCGAGATGATGGTGGTCGATGCCGCCTGTGCCACACCCAGGCACACCGATCTCGATCCCGCTGTTCGCGCATCTGCTCATGTGGCCCGCGCTCGTAGGCTGGATCGTGCTGTTGGCGCGGCGGCGTCGAAAGCACGCATGGCCGTGCTCGCCACGGTTCGGGGTGGCGCTGGTGCCCGGTTGCCTGTTCGTCGACGCTGGGGCGCTGCTCGCGGCGGTGCGGTGGCCGACCGCGGCGTCGAACTCGTTCATCCTCGCCCTGGTGTGGCTGGCGGTGCTGTTCAGCGTCACCGCTTACTTTGCCCTTCGCACTCACGGGGACGACGGCGGTGACGACCAGCCCGAGGATCGCCCGGAGCCCCCGTGGTGGCCCGACTTCGAGCGCCAGTTCCGCGATTACACCCGCCGCGGCCCGCACCGACCCGCGCCGCAACCCAGGACGCCCGCCGGCATCTCCTCGTAGCTCAGCCCGACGGCGCCTGGAAGTTCACCTCGCCGCCCTTGACGTGCGGCTGCAGGACCTGGGTGAAGCTCTTCACGTCCTGCTGGTACTGGGCCGGGCAGCTCTGGATGTCGCCCTTGGGGGAGGATGCCCGCCTGGTTGATCTCGTCGTAACGCGCCTGACTGGAGCCCGCGATGTCGCAGATGATGCTGTACGCGCGCTGTAGGTCCAGTGAGTGCTCGTCCGCGTAGTCCGCGACCTGCGGCGGATCCTGGCGGCCCGAGAAGTCCGCCCAGAACTCGGCGGCGCTCAGCGCGAGCTTGTCGCCCTCGGGTGACTTGAGAAGGAGCAGGGTCGCGAGCGTGTCCGCCGCGTCCTCCTCCTTGCCCAGCACGGGCAGGTGGTAGATGTCGATCAGGGCGTGTGTGAACTCGTGCTCGAGGATGAATCCGAGCGTCGCGCCGGTCGCGTATCCGAGCTTGTGCTGGCTCCAGTCTGGATTCACCTGCCTCCGGGTGTCGTAGATGAGCGCGGCGAATCCATACTGGAAGGTGATCGCGTCGTTGGAGGGATCCCAGTGTGGCCCGCCGTCGATGCCGTTCACGGCCCGGACCGTGATGGGCTTGGGGATCTCGAAGGTGGTCGCCAGGATGTTCGACAGGTTCCCGATGTCGACGGCCTTGATGAACTCCGCGCCGACCGCATCGCTCTTGCTGCGCGGCTTGGCGTAGGTGGTCTTGATGTTGCCGGCGGCGGCGGCGCCCTGCTCGCCGGACGTGCCGGACGCCCCGCTCGCGCCAGTGTTCGAGTCATCGCCGCCTCCACAGGCCGCAAGCCCGAGAGCTGCCACGCCTGTCCGGTCCGGGTATCACTAGGCTGCGCCGCGGGTGCGGGTCGCCGTGATCGACATGGGGACGAACTCGACGCGCCTCGTGGTCGCGGACGTCGACGACGGGCGGGTACAGGAGATCGAGCGCCGCTCCACCGTCACCCGGCTGGGGCGCGGAGTCGACACCACGCAGCAACTCGCGACGGAGGCGATCGACGACGTCGCCAACGCCGTCGGCGACTACATCGAGATATACGAGCCGCTGAAGCCCGGTGCCGTGTCGGTGCTCGCCACGAGCGCCGTACGTGATGCGGAGAACTCCGGCGCGTTCATCGCCGAGCTTCGCGAACGCTTCGCGATGAACGCCCGAATCCTCACCGGGGACGAGGAATCGCGGCTCACATATCTGGGCGCCGTCGCCGACCGGCCCGCCGCCGACGGCACGATGGTCGTCGACATCGGCGGGGGGTCCACCGAGATCGTGGTTGGGTCCGGGCAAGAGGTGACCTTCCATATGTCACTTCAGGTCGGGACCGTGCGCCACACCGAGCGCCACGTCCGGGAGGACCCGCCGACGGCATCCGAGCTGGAGGCGCTAGCGGAGGACGTACGCAAGCTGATCTTCGCCGAGCTTGCCGCGGCGGAGTTCTTCGACATCGGAGTTGGCATCGCCGTCGCCGGCACCCCCACCTCGCTCGCGGCGATCGAGCAGGAGCTCGATCCGTACGACCCCGAGAAGGTCCACGGCTACGTGCTCACGCTCGACGGGATCCAGCGCATGTACGCCATGCTCTCCGGCAAGTCGCTCGAGGAGCGACTGAAGGTCACCGGCCTCCATCCTGGCCGGGCGCCGACGATCGTGGCCGGCGTGGTGATCCTGATCCAGGTGATGCGGGCCTTCGGACTTCAGAAGCTCGAGGTCTCCGAGCACGACATCCTGCACGGTGCCGCGCTCGAGGCGGCCGAGCCGCTCCCCTAGCGCATCAAAAGCCGCCGCGATCCGTCACGCGACACACGCGGCCGACGATGAGCGTATGGTGGTCCGGTCGACCGTCCGTTTCGGAGGCGATCGCCACGTGCGAGCGAATCCGAGTGGAAGCCGGCAGACAATTTCAATGCAAGACGCCCGCACGGCCGACTGGCTGCGGGGGCGGATTGTGGGAAGGGTGGTCATATGACCTACCCAAGCTGGTCGCACTCCGATGAGTCTCTCGGTCGCGCTGGCGGCGCAACCGAGATGCCACGGACGGCGACGCACACGCTGAGCGTGAATCCACGCCACAGCATGAAAGCCGCCGCCACCGAGCTCGAGACGGCGCTGGAGGGACTTGGCGCCGACATGGATCCCGCTACGCGCAGGCGGACCGCCCTGCTGGCGAGCGAGCTGATCGCCCAAGTGGCGGGGCGCGACCCGGATCACGACATGGGCTCCGTCGACCTGACGGTCGTGTTCAGGCGGGGCGGCGTTCGGCTCCAGACGAATGGGCCATCGAGGCCCGCCGTAGTCCGCGGATTCGAGCCGGAGGCTGCGAACGGCCTGGCCGAGTGGGGACAGTTCCTGCTCAACCGGCTGGCCGACCGCTGGGGAATCGCCGGAAGCCGTCCGCCGCTCCTCTGGGCGGAGGTCGACCTGGTCTGAGATCAGGTCCGGTGCTTCGGTAGGGACTCGACCAGGTGCGAGTCGACCGCCAGGACGACCCCGCGCTCCCGGAGCTCGGCGATCTGCTCGGCGTCCACGAAGCGATAGCTCGGAGGCAGAATGCCGGTCTCCAAGACGATCCCCTCGAAGACGTCCACACCGAGATCGGCCATGACGCGAGTGACCTTTCCCACCTTTTGGCCGTCGCTTGCATAGACGGGGGCCCCCTCGGCCAGGGTCAGGTACGAGACCGGTGCTCCCAGATCCTCCATCACGGGGCCATCCTATGACGGCTCCAACCGGCCGCGAAACGCGCCGCCGAGGGTGCGACTGATAAGCATTCGGCATGGCGATGGAGGTGGCTGTTGTCGGCGGGCATGGCAACGTCGCGCTGCGGCTCCTGCGACTGCTCTCCGAGCGCGGCGATCGGGCGCGCGGGCTCATCCGCAATCCGGACCATGCCGCCGACGTCGAGGCGACGGGCGCGACCGCCGTGGGCGCGGACATCGAGAACCTGGATGCGGATGCCGTCGCCCGCTCGATCGCCGGCATCGACGCCATCGTCTTCGCTGCCGGGGCGGGTGCCGGAAGCGGGCCGGCCCGCAAGCGCACGGTGGATTACGGCGGCGCGGTCAAGCTGATCGAGGCCGCCCGAAGGAACGAGATCTCGCGCTACGTGATCGTGTCGGCGATCGGGGCGAACCATCCCGAACGCTGGTCGGACGAGATGCGGCCGTACTACGAGGCCAAGGCGGAGGCGGACCGCGAGCTCGCCGAGAGCGGGCTCGACTTCACGATCGTTCGGCCCGGTGGGCTGACGGACGAGCCCGGCACCGACCTGATCGCCGCCGCCGCGGATCTCGGTCGCTACGGGCAGATCTCGCGCGACGACGTTGCCGCCACCCTCATGGCGTGCTTGGACGAGCCGGCCACCGTCGGCAAGGCGTTCGATCTCCTGGAGGGCGAGACGCCGATCGCCGAGGCCCTGGCCCGCCTGTAGGCAGGAGGACATCAGGCGGGCAGGGTTATCGATCCGTCCTCGTTCAGGGTCCAGTGCGGGTTGTGCGCCACCTCCCATGGGTGGCCGTCGGGATCCACGAAGACTCCGGAGTAGCCGCCCCAGAACGTTTCGTCTCCCGGGCGCGCGATCGTTCCTCCCGCTGCGGCGGCCTCGGCGAGGACGGAGTCGACCTCCTCTGGCGAGCGCACATTGTGGGCCGGCGTCACCCCGCCCCAGCCGCCCGGATCGTCAACGCCGCTGTCCTCGGCGAGCTTGGCGCGGTCCCAGAGCGCCAGGATGCAACCGGGAGTCTGGAAGAACACGACGTCGTCACCGGGGTCGGCGCCGGTCGTCCATCCCATTCCCTCGTAGAACGCGCGGGCGCGGGCGAGGTCGGAGACGCCCAGGGTGATGAGGCTGAGGCGCTGCTCCACGACCGCATCCTCCCACGCGCACCCCGCCCTCGCACTTCCGTCCAGCCCTTCCTCGCGACCTGCGTCGAATCGGCGCAAAGATGTTTGCGATCAAGCACACAAGGGAAGGGACCCCCCGAGCCCTCAGCACGAAGCAAGCACGGAGTGCACGCAGGGCATCGGGTATGGACGACCAAGGGGGTCACGGGATGTACCACTTCAGCCGCTCCATCTACAGGGAGCTGGCGCCGCGCGTGGTTGGGGGTGAGGACGATCCAACGGGGTGTCAGAACCGGCAGGCGGTACTCGACGCCTGCGAGGCGGCCATCCAGCGCCTGACCTACGACGGACGCTACTTCGCTCGACCGGCGCGCTGGCTGTTCCTCGAGATCCGGCCCTACATGAGCATGAGCGACCAGCTGTACGCCTGGCGGGTGGTCGAGATGAACATCAACCTGGCCACGAAGTTCCTCGCCAAGCGCCCGGCCGGCGTGGACCTCGATGGGCGCCCCCGTCACTGTCAGGCCCACACGCGCGAGGGCACGCCATGCCAGCGGGTACCCATTCCGGGCGGCGACTTCTGCCCGTCGCACAAGGACTTCGAGGAGTTCCTGGCCGGTGCCGAGCTGCCGGCGGCCGCCTGACGCAGAGCCGGCACGAACCTTGCAGGCACGCCCCTGTGAGATGGTCACTCCTGCATGAGCGACCACACGATCTCGCGGCGAGGGCTCATCGGCGCATCGGCCGCCGCCGGGTTGGGTGCAGCGTTGGGCCGGGTTCCCGACGCTGGTGCTGCCGCGGGCCGTCGCGGGCGGCGAAGGTGCGACGTGGCCGTGGTGGGCGCGGGGTTCGCGGGACTGACGGCGGCGCGCGAGCTGCGCCGCGCCGGGAAGTCCGTGATCGTCCTGGAGGCCCGCGACCGGGTCGGTGGCCGAGCGCTGAACAAGGAGATCGGCGGCGGTGACATCTCCGAGCGAGGGGCCACTTTCATCGGCCCGACGCAGGACTACATCCTCGCCCTCGCGAAGGAGCTCGGCGTCGCCAAGTTCCGGACCTTCGTCAACGGCGACAACGTGTACGTCAACTCCGCCGGCGAGCGCAGCACCTACAGCGACACGGGCCCTACCGGATCCGCGCCGCCCGATCCGGAGATCCTGCCCGACCTCGCCCGCGCCGTGGTGGCGCTCGACCGGATGTCGACCGAGGTGCCCGTGGATGCGCCCTGGCAGTCGCCGAACGCCGCCGAATGGGATCGGCAGACGCTCGCGACCTGGCTGCGCGACAACAGCGACAACGAGAAGTTCATCGAGCTCGTCTCGCTCGCCACGCGCCCCATCTTCGGCGCGGAGCCAACCGACCTCTCGCTTCTGTTCGTCCTCTTCTACATCGCCGCCTCGGGCAACGAGGACAACCCGGGCACCTTCGAGCGCAACTTCAACACGCGTGACGGCGCGCAGATGTGGCGCCTCGCGGGCGGCGCGCAGCGCGTGTGTCTGAGGATGGCGCGCGAGCTCGGCGACCGCGTGGTGCTTCAGGCGCCGGTTCGCGGCATCTCCCAGGATGGCGGCCGGGTCACCGTCCACAGCCGCAAGTTCGACGTGCGGGCCAAGCGCGCGATCGTGGCGGTGCCGCCCACCCTCGCCGTCCGCATCGCCTATCACCCGAGGCTCCCCGCACTTCGCGATCAGCTGACCCAGCGGCTGCCTCAGGGCAATCTGATCAAGGCCACGGCCGTCTACGACGAGCCCTTCTGGCGCGACGACGGCCTGAACGGCAGCGTGGTCTCGTACGACGGTCCCGCCAACACCACGTTCGACGACTCTCCCCGCGACGCTTCAAAAGGAGTCGTGTTCGGGTTCATCGGCGGTGACGAGGCGCGAGCCTTCGCAGCGATGTCGGAGGCCGACCGGCGCGCGGCCGTCCTCGCCAACTTCCGCAAGTACTTCGGGTCGAAGGCAGCGCACCCGCGCGAGTACTTCGAGACCAACTGGTCGCAGAAGACCTGGACGCGCGGCTGCCCAGTGGCGATCGCGGGTCCGGGCACGCTCACCGAGTACGGGTCGGCGATCCGCGAGCCGGTGCGCAACATCCACTGGGCCGGGACCGAGACCTCCACGTTCTGGAACGGCTACATGGACGGCGCCGTGCGATCTGGCAAGCGGGCAGCCCGAGAAGTCCTGGACAGCCTGTAATCGCCAGCCCAGATCACCGTTTGGTGGTTTGGGGCTGCTATAGCGTCCCCAATCCACCAAAAGCTTCGCGGGGTGGGAGCGGCACTGCCCGCCTTGCCCGTCAGGTCAGCCGGCGGTGGCCGTGGCGCCCTCGCGGATCTCGTCGCGAAGGCGCTTGGCGATGCGCGCTGTGGAGGCGCGCATGCCGTCCAGCTCGGCGGCGCTCCTCTTGTGTCCCTTCACGTTGCAGCAGAGCACGCCGTCCTCGAGCTCGAACGCGAACTTCTCCGGCGCCTCGTCGGCCAGCCAGACGATGAACGTCGGCGAGAAGACCTGGCGCAGGAAGTTCTGGTCCTGGTCCTTGCCGGTGAAGATCTCGTACTCCTCGTCGAGCTTCTCGCTCTCGAGCTTGACCCGCTCCTTGGACCGGAAGACGTCCTCCAGCTTCTCGAAGACGCGGAGGCCGAACTTGCGGTTCGCGTAGAGCTCCGGCATGCGCGCGCGACACTCGGGAAGGTCGGTCATCGCGACCGTGAAGTGGTAGTCGGTTTCGTGGCGCCCGTCCTTGTCGTAGTAGACCTCCCTCAACTTCCGACCTCGACACGGGATCACGATCCCGCCGTTGTCCGTACCCACGACCCCGATAGGAGGACACGCATGACCACCCATGACGACGAGCGCACACGCCGCGCGAAGGAACTCGCTGAGGCCGAGGCCGCAGTGGATCGGAAGGAAACGGAGCGGATGAAGATGCTCCTGGACGCCGCGCACGACCCGCGGGTGCAGGCTGGCGTCGACGCCTACCTGGCACCGGCCGCCGATACGATCGCAAGCCAGCTGAAGCAGCTGGAGGAGAAGCTCCGCGACCTCGACAAGATCGACGACGACGACAAGATCGGCCAGAAGTACGTC
>DATFON010000148.1:0-2293 GCA_035265465.1 Solirubrobacterales bacterium
TCTCGGGGTGCCGATCCCGGGCTCCAGGAGCGTGCCCAGGATATACAGGGCGAACATGTTGAACGCGATGTGCAGAATTCCGGCGTGGAGGAATCCCGCCGTGACGATCCGGTACCACTCCCCGTCCGCCACCGCGGGTCCGTTCAGCGCTCCATCCCTGAAGATCGACCCACCCCCCTGAAACGCGCTCAGGCTCGACCCAGCGCCGACCTCCGCGATGAACGCGATCACGTTGATGGCGATGAGCGCGTAGGTGGCGGGGGCAACACCGGCGCGCAGGTCCGGGCTGATGCGCTTGACGCGCGTGCGCTCGCGAGCGCACTCCGGGCAGCGCATCCCGACCGGCGTCACGGTCATGCAGTCCGGGCAGATCGACCGGCCGCAGTTGGAGCACTGGACGTTGGTCTCCCGCCCGGGGTGTCGATAACAGACGGCCATCGGCGGGTGAATGTACTTGGTGGCCTCGCCCATTCCGGTCGATCAGTCCGGTCGAAGCACGATATTCACGGGGCCACCCCCAGCGAAGGAGGAACGCCGATGGAAGCATCCAGTCCAGCAAGGCTCTACGCGACCGTCGTGGGGGCCGTCCTCACCATCCTGGGGATCATCGGGTTCTTCTACAGCGGCAGCTTCGGCTCGCCGGGGACCGTAGACGACGTGTTCGGCATCTTCGCGGTGAACGGCTGGCACAACGTCTTGCACCTGGCGACCGGGCTCCTCGGGCTGGCGGCGGCGGGATACGCCGCGCGAACGTACGCCCTCGCGGTCGGCCTCCTCTACCTGGTGGTAGCGATCTGGGGGTTCATCGTCGGCGGCGGTGACTCCATTCTCAGCATCATCCCCGTGAACGCCGAGGACAACGTCCTGCACCTGATCCTCGGGCTGGTCGGGCTCGCGGCTGGCGCGGCCAGCACGGCCAAACCCCGCGCGCGGCGGGCGGCTGCCTGAACGTCCTCGCCCGACGATGCGGCGCTAGTCGGGGCGCACTGAGCGCAGCACGTTCTCGGCCGTCGCCCGCAAACCGGTCGGCCGCCGCCGGCGACGCATGCCGACCACGACGAGCGCCCCGCCGGCCAGCGTGCCGACGGCGACCGCGGCGACCGGCCGCACCCAGTTGCGCGGGTCGCGAAGCGCCTGTAGCTCATCCTCCGAGAACTCCTCGGCCCAGCTGGAGAGCTCGGCCGCGGCCTGCTCGGTGATCGCGGTCAGGGTCGTCTCGACCCGGGTTGCCAGATCCTCGGGTGGCTCGATTGGCCGCAGCGCGTCGCTCAACAGCGCCTCGAGCTGTGCTTGACGCTCGTCCCTCGCAGGATCAGTCATCGGACTCCATCTCCTCCTCGAGCTGCTTGATCGCACGGTGAATCAGCACCTTGGTCGCGCCGTCGGTGCGGCCCAGGGCCCGGGAGATCTCCCGGTTCGACATGCCAAGGGCGAAGCGCATGATGAGCGCCTCGCGACGATCGTCGGAGAGCCGCTGGAGGCGGTCCATGACCAGGCGGAGCTCCTCGCGCCCCTCGACGATCTGTTCGGTGCCGTGCGGGTGCGACGGCGGCTCGACCGCGTCGAGCGCCGCCTCCGGGCGCCGGGATCGGTCCCGGTGGTAGTTGGACGCCAGATTGTGGGCGATCCGGATGAGCCAGGGCCGCAGCGGCCGGCCATGGGACTCCCGCTGCGCGCGCTCGAAGTGCCGGTACGCCTGAAGGAACGCCTGCTCGGTCAAGTCCTCGGCGTCGTGATGGTTGCCGACGCGGTAGTACGCGTACGAGTACACGTCCCGCAGGTGCGCTCGATACAGCTCCTCGAAATCCCGATCGAGCTCGGCCTTGGAGGCCTGGGCGGTCGCCTTCTCGTTCACCGGGCAAGCCTAATCCTCCTACGCCGCGACCCTGCGGGCACGCTCGGCTCGGCGGAGTCCGGCGACCCACTCGCCGGCGTCGATTTCGCCCTCGATCAGTGCCGACAGGCCCTCGAGCCCCGGGGCGACGATCCCGGCGCGGGCAACGGACTCGGCGATCAGGGGTACGGAGTCGAGGCCCTCCGAAGCCTGGCTGATCTTGCCCGGGATCTGATCGGCGGGCATCCCGGAGCCAAGCAGCTCGCCGGCTCGCCGGTTGCGACTACCCGGAGCGAGCACGGTGGCCGTCAGATCACCCACCCCGGCCAGACCCGTGAATGTCTCCAGCCGTGCTCCGCGCGCCAGGGCGTACTCCACGCACTCGCGCCAGATCGTGGCCGCCGCGATCCCGGCGGCGTTGAGGCCGTGCGGCACCGCGGCGGCCGCCGCGAGCGCGGC
>DATFON010000149.1:0-13417 GCA_035265465.1 Solirubrobacterales bacterium
TCGACTTGAAACGGCTGCCATTCAGCTTGGCCGGGAACGCTCACGCCATAGCACGCGGGCAGAACGTCGCCTCCCGCCTCGACCCACGATTCGAGCGCGGCTTGTGGATCCGATCCATAGCTCGTGCCGAGCATGAGCCACCTGCCCCCGCCCTGGTGCACCGCGATCTCCCATTCCGTGAAGGGTCCACCGTACACCGTGGGAACGTTCCTCGGCATCACTCGATCGGACAAGGCAGTTACCTCACGTCCCTTGCGTGGGGGACCGTGCACTTACCTTATTTCGGGTGCCTCGCTACTCCGATTCGGCTGATCCCCAACAGGGTACGCAGGGGAGGGTCGGCATCGTGACCGTGGATCCCGCAGACCGCCGGATCGACGATGGCGCGCGCCGCGAAGAACGCAATGAGTAATTGCGACGCGGGATGCCTACTCCCGCAGCCCGGCGGCTTCGAGGGCCCCCTCTCGGCTCGAATCGGTCTCGCTTCTCACCTGCGCGCGATGTGCGTGCACTGTCGCGGGTCGCCGTTGCCGCTCGCCCTGTTCCCGCCGCCGTCGCTCACCCCGCGCACCGCTTCGATGCCGAGGTCGGTGTTGCCCACCGCGCGGTTCCTTGGTCAGCTTCGTGGTGGGGCTCAGGTCGATCCTATGAATGGAGCGAGCGCGGCGCCGACAGACATCACCGCCTCCTCGACGACCCCGAGCATCGCCGCCCCCCACCGCGCGTCTCGCCCACACCCTACTTCGGCCGCGGATCATCGTGCGCAATCGCGGCGCCACCGCATCCTGTGTCCACTTCCGACGATGGTGCGCGGCCTAAGAATGGTTGGCCGTAAATCTGCCGCGTCAGCTCATGCGAACGCTGAAGCTCAGGCAGGCCGGGCGAGTCCTCCCGTCGGGGCGGCCGCCCAAAAACATCGCAACAGCGGACAAATGGACGTTTTGGGGTAATTGGTCGCCTTTTTGCGGTAAGTCGGTCCGCCCTTTTGCGTAGTTGGCCTTGACGGAACCAGTCGTCCATCGGAGACTGCCTTTGACTCGGAGTGGGCGGGACGCCCTGAGGGACAGCTGTCCTCAAAGATGCAGGGACGCCGAGAAGGAAGGGGCAACTTGACGAGCGACCTTCTCCTAAGGTCGTGCGACCCTCTCCTACAGCTCTCATGCTGCGGGAGACGGCAGCTCTGTGCTGATAAGGGGAGAGGCGGGCAGTCCATGCGAGCCAAGTGGCGCAAGCAGATGATCCGCTGGCCGGTTTTGCACTCGTTGGGGAGCGCAAGTATGGAAGGAGGCGAGTGAGAGGCAGCAGAAGAAACCGAGTCTTGCTGGAAGCCGAGACCAAGGAAAGAGGAAACTAGATGAGACGAATAGGGATAATCGCGGCATTATCGATGCTGCTCGTGGGCTTGTCGGCTACGACGGCTTGGGCGATCAACCCCCACCAGGTACCAAGCAATCCGATCGTTTGCACCGAGGTCCAGACGGCAGAAGGGCCAGCGGTCGAGTGCTCGGGGGCCATCGCCGGACTCGGCACGGGGGCCGTCGTCATTCAGGTTGACGTCGCCCTCGCGTGCGAGGTGAGGCCGGGCGTGAATCAGCCCGGAGGCCACCTCCAGGCGACGACCGAGCCGATCACTCCTGAACATGGCCGCGTCGACTTCGACGTGACGACGTCGGCAGCCCATTGCCCGCCTGGGCTGAACCCCGTGGTCGGGGAATTCGCAACTGTGAGCGTCTTCAGCGCCAGCACAGGTGAGCTCCTCTTCACGACGACGGTTCGGATCACGTAGTAGTTGTAGTAGAAGTAGGAGTAGTACTAATCTGTTTGACGGTACTACTGAAGGAGAGAGACCGCCGCGTGTGGTCTCTCTCCTTTCCGTTTTAGCGGCTTCGTTCGCCGACGGCGTGGGGGTAGGCGATGAGGGTCAGCATCATCTTCGGGTCGTGCGCCGCTCGCGCATGAAAGTAGGGCCTGCGGATCGCCGCCACTGGTCGCGATGAGGCCCCACGATCTCGACGTTCTCCCGCGAAATCACCTAGTCCCGCAGCCCGGCGGCTTCGAGGGCCGCCCGCTCATCGACGAACAGGCGGATGCGGGAAATCTTGCCTTCCTCGATGCGCACCGTCTCGAAGATCGTGCCGTCCAGTGGAAGCCCGCCCCGCGGGGCATCGAGGTGCACGTGGAGCAGGACGAACACCTCATCGCCCGCAGGCAGCGCGCGGTCCAGATGAACCTCCATCGTTCCAAGTACCTCGTTGAGATCGCGAAAGTGCGCAGCGGCGGCCTCGGCCCCGCGATAGACGCTGCTATCGGGCATCTCCCGGGCGTCGTGCCACTCAAAATCGTCGCTCCAGAACGCCCGCGCGGCGTCAAGCCCGCCTGCGTTCCATGCCGCGTAGTAGCGGCGCACGATCTCGACGTTCTCCCGCGACATCGCTACTCCGAAAGCCCGGCGGCTTCGAGGGCCTCTTTGGGATCGAGGTAGTTCCAAACCCGAATCCCCTTGCCGTCCTTCACGTCAATGACGCTGATCAGCGGCGACTCGATCTCGACCCCCCTGTGCCTTTCGCGGATGCGGACGCGGCCGATCCCGACGATTCGGTCGCTCAGGTCACGGATCTCCGAGTACTCGACGTGGAACTCGGAGAGCGCCTCGTACAGGTCTCGGAGTCCCTCGCGAACGCTCTGGTCTCCCCGGTGCACCCTCGCCTCGCGCCCGAGCGGCATCAGAATCGCGGAACGCCACTCCACCTCGGGGTCGAGTTCCCTCAGCAGCGCGTCGATGTCGCGACGGTTGTACGCGTCAGCGGCGCGCTTGAAAGTCTCCACGTTCTCCTGCGACATCGCCTACGCAGTATCTCGCGGCGAGAGCCCGCCGAAGCGGGTCGAGAGTTGAAACCAGCCAAAAACAAGGTCGAGCGCTTCATCCGAACGCTCAAGCACGAGTGGGTCTACGCCCACTCGTGGCCGAGCTCAGCGCACCGCTCTCGGGCACTGGCATCCTTCGTTCGCTACTACAACCGGCGAAGGCCACACAGCTCGCTGGGTGACCGGCCACCGATCGGCCGCGTTCACAACGTCCGTGGGCAGGACACCTAGGCGGTGCACGACGCGACCGCCCTGGATTATGAGACTCGCCGAGCTTATGGTCTGCGCATGTTGAACGACATCCGACGCGTCGGCTTCGCCGGCCTCGGTGCGATGGGCACCGGCATCACGCAGCGGCTGCTAGACGCCGGGTACGAGGTCGCGGGCTGGAATCGCACCAAGGAGAAGGCGCAGCCGCTGCTGGGCGCCGGCATGGGATGGGCAAACACGCCGCGCGAGCTGGCGGCATCGGTCGACGTGCTCTTCACCATGCTGACGAATACGGCCGCGATCGAAGCGACCGCCAGCGGCCCGGATGGCGTGCTCGCCGGCGTGCGCCGGGGCATTGTCTGGGCGGACATGAGCACAATCGCGCCCGATGCCAGCGTTGCACTCGCCGAACGCGTGCGCGCGACGGGCGCGTGGTTCCTCGACTGTCCGGTATCGGGCAGCCCTGCGACCCTGGCCGCCGGCGAGATGTCCGTGATGGTCGGCGGCGACCGGGCGGCCTTTGAGCACATCGCGGAGGTGCTGCATGTCATCGGCCCGAAGGTCACCTACATCGGGCCCAATGGCCAGGCGATCCTCACGAAGGTCGCGATCAACCTGGCGCTCGTGGTCTCGGTGACTGCTCTGGCTGAGGGCGTCGCGCTGGTCGAGAAGGCGGGCGTCGACCGGGCGGCGGTCGTCGACGCCGTGCTAAAGAGCGTCATCGCCTCGCCGGTCATTGGCTACCGCGCGCCGCTGCTGATCGAGGACACCGCTGTCTTCGCGGATGTCGAACTCCAGCAGAAGGACCTCGTGCTCGCGCAGGACCTCGCCCGGCGGTTTGCGATGTCAGTGCCCACGTGTGCCGCCACGAGCGAGATGCTCAACGCCGCACGCAGCTCTGAGCGGGCCGACCGCGACTTCCTCGTGAGCGTCCACGAGGCATACCGCCGTATGGGAGGGATGCAGTGATGCCCGGGCCCTATCGCACAACAGTCGACGACGTCCCGCTCGAGCGGGGCCTGCGCGAGGACGAGGGCTGGATCGACATGCAGGTCCAGTTCCTCATCGACGTCCGGACCGCGGGCACCGAGGAACTCGTCGTTGGGCGCACGTTGCTGCCGCCGGGTGCGCGGCACGAGCGGCACCTCCACCCGAACTGCGACGAGTTCCTCGTAGTGCTCAGCGGCCGCGGCGAGATCTACACGAACACCGGTCGTGAGCCCTCGAAGGAGGGCGACGTCATCTACACGCCGCGCGGCAACTGGCATGGCTTCAACAACACCTCCGACGAGGACGTGCTGCTCCTGTGGGGCTGGAGCGGCGCGGGCTCGCTGGAGGCGGCCGGATACGCGATCCCCGGCCCCGACGACGAGTTCGACTCGTGATCGAGCTCGACGAGCGGATCGCGGCCGGGATGCGCGACCAACTCGCCGTCCGTCGCCAGCGCCTGCGGGATGGGGATCAGCCGCTCGGCTGGAAGGTCGGCTTCGGTTCGCCTGCCGCAGCCGCCCAGCTTGGCATCGAACGCCCGCTCGTCGGCTTCCTCACCGACCGCGGGCTGCTGCCCGACGGCGCGACGGTCGACGTCAACGGCTGGACGAATCCGATCCTCGAGCCAGAGATCGCCGTCTATCTCGCCCGTGATCTCGAGCCCGGCGCGTCCTTGGACGACGTGGGCGCCGCAATTGGCGGGCTGTCGGCGGCGATCGAGCTAGCGGACGTCGATCCGCCGCCCACCGACGTCCGGGCGATACTCGCCGGCAACATCTTCCACCGCTACGTCGTTCTCGGGCCCGTCGACGACACGCGCATGACTGCGGAAGGGATCCATGGGCGGGTCGTGCGCGACGGCGAGGAGATCGCGTCCACGGACGATCCCACCGCGCTTACCGGCGAACTGGGTGAGGTGGTACGCCTCACCGGGGAGCTGCTCGAGATCTGCGGCGAGCGGCTGCGGGTCGACGACGTCCTGATCACCGGCTCGGTTGTCCCCCCTGTGCCCGTCGGCGCGGGACAGCGGCTAGTGGTCGAACTCGAGCCACTGGGCCGGCTCGTGATCTCGCTCGACGCATCGAATTGACGATCGGCCGTCCCGCGACTGTCGCGGACGCGGCCTCGAGGCGGGAGAACCAATGCCAGTGGCGAAAATCGCGGCGCTACGCGGAGTCCCGCATCCCGGGGCTCCTCTCGGGGCGGCGTCCGTTCTGCGAGAAGCGATGCGTCGGCCACTGGCGCAATCGCGGCACTGCCCGAGGCGCATGACGGCTTGATTGCTTCAAGCTCGCGGTGCGGCGCTCGAGCGCCGCGTGAGTCCTTCCAGCACCACCTCGATTGGCGACCTGCGCGAGGCGGTGTCTTTCCCGCCCATCGCCTCACTCACGAGCCTCACCCGCTCGGCGATCCGTGGGTGGTAGCGCGAAACGAATAGGGCCCCCGATCGGAACCCGTGACGCTCCATATTGCTCGTGGCACCACTTTGGTACTGACTGCTGTGTCCGATGCGTCCAGAGCGTTCACGACCGGGGACGGGGGGACGCGGGGACGCTCCGGGACGCATCGACCCCGATGGCTTTCGCAAGGTTGAGGACCGCATGCTCAGCGCGGTTGCTCGAAGATCTCACTCAAAAAGTGGGTGACGATCCAGGTGGCCACTCGCGCCGTGGCCCCGGACGGGTCGCGTGCCGGGTTGAGCTCGACGACGTCGAAGCCGATCACGCGCCCGCGTCGCGCCACTTCGAGCAGGATCGCGCGCAACTCCCGGTAGCTGAGCCCGCCCGGCTCCTGCAGCGAGTGTCCGGGCGCGACCGAGGAGTCGAGCACGTCGAGGTCGATCGAGACGTAGAGCCTCTCCGCCTGTGGGACGGTCTCGCGCACCACATCTTCGGCACCGCGCTCGAGCACGTCGAGGCTTGTCGCCCAACGTCCTTCCAGCTGTCGCATCCCGTCCACCTCGGCGCGGTCCACGTTTCGAATCCCAAGCGCCGTGACGGTGCCTGCGAACGGGAGCTCCGCCAGCCGCCGCAGCTGGCTGGCGCCGGTGAGGCGCGCGCCATCGAGCTCGTCGAGGAAATCGGTGTGCGCGTCGACGTGGACGACATCGAACTGGCCGAATGGCTCCATCCCGCGGCCGAGCGGGTAGCTGATCGAGTGGTCGCCTCCCATTGCGACCATCAGGGCTCCGCGCGCGGCGATCTCCCGCGCGGCGCCTGTGATGCGCGCATAGTTTGCCTCGGTGTCCGAGCCCTGGATCGCGACGTCGCCGATGTCCGCCATCGTCACGCCGACCAGGTAGTCGCGATCGGCCTCCACGTCGTACCAGCCCTCGGCGCCCGGGTCGCTCCCGGTGCGGGCCGACCGCGGATAGAAGAACTGGTCGTGAGTAGCTTCGCGGGCCGCCGCAGGCCCGCCCCGCTGGCCGGTTGGGATGCCTGGCTCCGGCGTGCCGCCGTCATAGGGGACGCCGAGGAAGGCCACCTGCGCGTCGAGCGTGTCGAGGTCGCGCAGGCTCGGTACCCCGAAGAAGGTTCTGGGCGCAGGGTCGGTCAGCGGCGCCGTGGTCTTCACACGCGAAGTGTTGCTGAGCGAATTGGGACTTGCAGGCTGACGTCGCGCGTGGCCACCCAGTCTCCCTGCCACCTCATCGCCGGGTGCTGCCTTGCGCGCGCTGAGCGAAGCGCTAGACCGAGCCCGCTCGCTCGACTATCCGTGCGGCGGAGCGACGGCATATCGAAACCGATCTAGCTGATGACGCGGCGTGGTACCACGTTGGTACCGACCGCTATGTCCTATCCGTCCAGATCGTCCACCGCCGGGGACGGTGGGGACGCGGGGGAGGCTCAGGGACGCATCGACACCGATTGCTGTTCGGCTGGGGGCCGAAAGGTCGCGAGTTCAAATCTCGCCGCCCCGACTAGGCGAAAGTCAAGCGAGTGCTTCCGCCGCACCGGTATCTCCTCAAGCACCGAAAGTACGGAGCGTCGCCTGATTCCAAGCGCCGCCATTCGCCACCCTCAGTGCAGCCGCTCGGCCATCGGCCCTCCGGCACCTCGATCATCTCGGCGAGGAGGGTGGTGGGTGGCAACTCGCGGTGGAGCAAGCGATGGCAACTGGTAAGAAATTTCATCTCGGATCTGTCCAGATCGTCCACCAGCGCGAAGGCCATGGACGAGCTGACGCTCCCGGAATATCCACAGGCTGTTCAAGCGTTGGCCGGCGGTTGGGAACGTCGCCGGTTCGAATACAGCCGCCGAAAGCTCGCCCTTATCCCGCTTGAGAAGCGGGCTTTCGGCGGCTGGGTCGGCGGCGAGGAGAATCTTGTCGCCGTGCCCGGGGCTCTCCCGACCTCGCATGAGGAGCCAATGGCTTGCTCGTCGCGACAAAGTCAGGCTGCTGCGCGAAACCGATCGAGCCTTCCGATCGACGTGGCACAGGCCGTCGCCTCGGTCTCTGAGGAGTAGCGTGCGACTTGGGACAAGGGCGCACGGAGGAGGTAGTTGATGAAGCGCAGCGCGATCGTCTTGGGCCTGGTATTGGCCGTTCTTGTGGCCGGGAGCGCCCAGGGAGCCACCGCGACCAAGGTCCACGGCCTAAGCCCCTATCCCAACCCCGGCGGCTGCCAGGGCGCCACACAATCGGGAACCCTGTTCGTGAACTCCGAGGTCGAGCCCTGGGTGGGCGACAACGATATTCCGAGCCCCGTCGCCGACCCGGATGCCCTCGTCGGCACCTGGCAGCAGGATCGCTTCTCGTCGGGCGGCGCCAGCGGCCTCCTCGTCGCCTACTCGGACGACGGCGGCGCGAGCTGGACCGTGCCGCCGCTGTCCGTCCAGCCGGCGATCACCAATTGCCAGGATCCGGACAACAGCGGCATCAACTCCGATTGGGAGCGGGCGACCGACCCCTGGAGCGACATCTCGCCGAACGGCGACATGTGGTTCATGAGCCTCTCGTTCAACGACACGCGCAATCTGCGAAACGCGATGCTCGTCAGCAAGTCGGAGGACGGCGGCGCCCACTGGACCGAGCCGGTGACCCTGATCGACGACGCGAACCCGCACGTGTTCAACGACAAGAACTCGCTGACCGCCGATCCGAACGACTCCGACCTGGTCTACGCGGTCTGGGACCGGCTGGTGTTCCCGAACGAGCGCTCACACGGCGAATCCTTCGCGCACGCGGCCGCGTTCAAGGGCCCGACCTATTTCTCGAAGACCGAGAACGGGACCGATAACGACGGCGGCGACTGGACGACGAAGAAGATCCTCGATCTCGGGCGAAACGACCAGACGATCTCGAATCAGATCGCCGTGCTGCCGCGCACGAGCGGCCAGACCGAGAGCACGCTGATCAACGTATTGGACTGGATCCACAACGACAACAAGCACGGCCGCCGCGGCGAGAAGATCTCGGCCATGTGGTCGACGGACTCCGGCGACTCCTGGTCCGATCCGGTCGTGATCGACAAGCTCGCCGGCGCGGTTCCGTTCGACCGCGATCCAGACGGCGCGCCCTGCCCGGAGCAGGTCGGACACAAGTTCGACCCCTACGTCTGCAGGCTGCGCACCGGTGACGGCGTTCCCGACGTCGCCGTCGACATGAACACAGGCACTGCCTACGTGGTCTGGCAGGACGGCGGCCCGAACGGCAAGGTCGTGATCCGGCTGGCGAAGTCGACCGACCACGGGCAGAGCTGGACACCGCTTGGGATCGTCAACACGGTCCCCTCAACCGACGCGCACACGCCGTCCGTGGACGTCGATGACGCCGGGAACGTCGCGGTCTCGTATTACGACTTCCGCTTCAACGGCGTCAACGCGGGCGATGGACTCGAGACCGCCCACTGGATCCGCCGCTCGACCAACGGCGGCGCCTCCTTCGGGCCGGACGAGCTGCTCGGGACGACGTTCGATACGCGGAAGGCGCCTTACGCGCGCGGCTACTTCCTCGGCGACTACGACGGCCTGGGGTCGGCGGGAACGGCGTTCAAGCCGTTCTGGACATCGACCCAGGGCTCGACCGCCGGCAAGCCGGTGCTGAGCGGAGGCGTCGACACCGCAGACCGGACGAACGTGTTTGCGGCCTCGACACCATAGGGGCAAGACACGGGGTGGCCGCACCGACTACGAAGGTCCCGACCGGATGCTGAGGGTCCGCCCCTGGCGGACGACCTCGATCGCGCTCCCGGCGCCGCTCGCATCGATCAGCTCGACGACGGCGCGCGCTCCGGACGTGCGCACGCCGCTTGCGTGTAGGTCAGTCTCGTCGAGCGAGAGGCTGATCGCGTGCGTCTCCGTAGTGGCCTGATCTGAGTACGCGACGGTCCATCGCGGGCGGAAGGCGCGGAACCGCGTCGAGGTCCATCCCTGGAGCGGCTCCTCTTGGCCGCGCACCTTCGAGCGCAGGGTGGGGGTGGCGATCCGCAGGTCGTGGGCGCGGCCGCTGAGCGCCGCTGCGACGAGGTCCAGGGAGCCCTGCGGACCGCCGGCGCGCACATCGACGTGCGGATGGAACTGCAGGTAGCGGGTGTAGGTGTGCAGCGCGTCGGATCGGACCTCGTCCACGATGATCAATGCCGTTCCGGGTCTGTAGAGGAACAGGCGCCGGTGGCGAACCAGCTGCGGCTCGAGCAGGGGATTCTCACCCTCGATGGCGTACCAGCCGTCGCCTTCACCCGCGGCCAGCAGCCCGGAGCCGTACGCGAACTCGGGATCATCGATCGGGAAGTCCTGCCCGTCCACCGTGAGCACGCTGTGGGCTCGGTCCGAAACGACGAAGTCCCGGATCGGACCCGGATCCTTGTCGTAGAGGCCGGTGTCGTCGACGACCGTCGTTCCGTGGTCGAAAAGCTCGAAGCTGAGCTCGTCCGCGTGCTTGTGGGTGACGTTGTGAAAGCCGTCCGTCACGGCGAGGTAGCCGGTGTCGCCCGTCTCGCCTGCGGCTCTCACGAACGCGAACCCGGCGCCGAAGAAGGCCTTGAGGCCATCCTGCTCCTCCTCCAGTGCCCATGCCGGCACTGGTCCGAGGTCGGAGTCGCCGAACTGCGTCAGCTCGCCGTTCGGCTTCACGAACCACCCGGCGGAGGCCCTCATCTCCTCGAGGAGGCCGCTGAGCTCGTCATCGGTGCCGTAGGCGCCCAGAAAGTCCTCGACCGCCCGGATCGCGAGCAGCTGATAGGCGGACGAGTGCTCGAGCCAGACTCCCTCGGAGAGGCGGCCCCGCAGCGTCGCCTCGAAACGCTTGCGGGCGAGGGCGCGCCAACGGTCGGCCTGATCGATGAACGGGAACATGTCGACCAGGCGGAGCAACCCGATCTGGACGAAGAGACCGTGGTTGTCGGGTACGAAGAACTCCTTCGACGCCAGGGCCGTCCCGTGCTCATCGATCGATCGGAGCAGCAGGCGACGGTCGCTTGGCGAGAGCAACCCTTCGCAGGCCCCGGCCCGGACCAGGTACCCCAGATACGGAACCCGGTCGCCCACCACCTTGTCCGACCAGGCCTCGGGCAGGGTTTCCGACTCGCCGCGGGGGTTGTGGCGAACCCAGTCCAGTCCGACCGCGAGCGCCCGCTGGAGATCGTCCGTGTTGCCGGTGGTTGCGTAGCTGGTCACCAACGGCCCGGTGAACCGCAGCTTCTGCAGGTTTTGGCGGTAGCGGTGGGAGCCGAGAGGATCGATTGTCCAGTCGATCGGCACCCGCAGCAGAGTCGGACGCGGGCCGAAGACCCGGAAGCGGCCATCGCGGGCCTCCGCCAGCCGGCCCGTGCTTGTCGGGGCGACCGGGATGCTCGAGGAGGGCGGACACGGGGCGGCGTCGAGCGCCTGCGCCCCCCGCAGCGACAGCCATTCAGCCTCGCTCGACCCGTTGCCGGTCGCGATACCTGTCACGCCGAGGATCAGGAGCGCCAGGATCGTGACGGCGATCGTGTGCACGAGGCGGATTCCTCGCCGCGTGATGACCAGGGGACCCGGCCGATCAGCCACCGTATGGTCCTCGCCGCCCATCCGATCGCCGCAAGCGTAATCGCGCTCGGGCGGCAGCTGCTCGATCGGGTCGGGTGGCCTGCGGCCGAGGCTATGCTCGCAACCGATCGGCACCGACGATACGGACATCGCGCCTCCACCAACCACACCTGAAGCCAGCCCGCAGGTCGTGATCGTTGGCGCGGGTCCGACCGGGCTCCTACTTGCGGCGGAGCTTGAGCGCCGAGACGTCTCCTGCCTGTTGATCGACGCGCTGGATGCGCCGCTTGGTTGGGACCGTGCGACGGTCGTGCACCCTCGGTCGATGGAGATATTCGAGGCATTGGGACTTGCCGACCGGTTCCTGGATCAGGGTGTGAAGGTCAGGGCGGCTCGGTTCCGATCCGACGGCGAGACGCTCGGCGAGCTGGACCTCGGATTGGCGGACAGCCGTTACGGCTTCGACCTGGGGATATCCGAGGAGGTAACCGAGTCAGTATTGACCGCAAATCTCGAGCAGCATGGCGGTGCGGTGACGCGCTCCACTCGTCTGGTTGGGCTCCGGCTCCTGCCCGATGGCATCGTTGCGACGCTCGAGTGCAACGGCGAGCGCCGGGAGGTGGTGACGTCGTGGATCGTGGGATGCGACGGGTTCCACAGCGCCGCGCGGAAACTGACAGGCATCGAGTTCCCTGGGACTGACGTCGAAGCGCCCTGGGCCGTATTCGACGCCACCCTCGATGGATGGGACGAGGAGTTCGACGTGACCGCCGCGTACCTGGATGCGCCGCCGGTGATCCTCACGCCGCTTCCACGCCGCCGATGGCGTGTCTACCTGCGGCCGACGTCCGACGAGAGCGACTTGGTCTCCGACGCCGCGGATGTGATCCACCGGTACAAGCCGGATGTGACGTTCGCCGATGTCGAGAACCCGGCCCGGTTCCGCTGCCACTCCCGGGTCGCGGCCAGCTTCCGGTCGGGTCGCGTGCTCCTGGCGGGCGACGCCGCCCACGTGTGCTCGCCAGCGGAGGGTCACGGGATGAACACGGGTCTGCAGGACGCCTTCAACCTCGGCTGGAAGCTCGCCCTTGTCTGTAAGGGCGTGAGCGGGCCGGATCTCCTCGACAGCTACGAGGCCGAGCGCCGCCCGATTGCCGAGCGAGTGGTGGCATCCGGTGAAGACGTCGAGGAAGGGCAATCCGTGTCCGCGAAGCAAGCCAGGGCGGCGCGCGACGCCGTGATCCGCGAGACCTACGCCGACCCCGAGTCGGCGCACCACGAGGCCGTCGCGGCCGCCGAGCTCGACCGTTCATACGCCGACTGCGGTGCGGTGATGGGCGACACGAGCAAGGGTCTCGCACCCGGCTATCGGCTCCCGGACACCCTTCCGGTCCACCCGTCTACCGGGGAGCCCTGCGCCCTCCACCAGCTCACCCACCGTCCGGGCCACACACTGCTCGTTCTCGGCGGACGGAAGGCTGCCACCGCCGACGTCCTCAACCTCGTCACCGATCTCGAGGCCGCGCACGCAGATTCGCCGGTGGTCGGCGCCGTCCTCGGCCTATGCACCGGGACGGCGGATCCACCGATCGGCCGAATGGACACGTCGGTCGCCGATCAGCTGGGGGTCGACGAGGTGACCTTGTTGGCGGTACGCCCCGACCGCTTCCTCGGATTCCGTCACAACGGCCAGGATCCCCGAGCATTGCAGCCCTACCTGGATGCGCTGGCGTGATTGCCGCTCCCACGCCAGACCGGAACCCGTACGACCGCATCTAGGCCTCGAGCCGCCTCAGGGTCAGCTCCAGCACCTCCGCGCGGGTGCGCGCGCCATGATCGGCGGCGATGAAGTGGTTGCCGATCCACACCGAGAAGGCGAGCATGCATCGGGCCTCGACCTCGTCCTCGTCTGGGCAGAAGCAACCGAACAGCGAGCGCATGTAATCCATTCGCCGGTTGTCGACGCGTTGCAGGCGCTCGGCGACCGACTCCTCGCGCCGGGACCAGTCGCGGACTGCGAGGTCCGTCCTCAGCACCTCGTCGCCGGAGGCGGCGATCGCGAACAGCCGTCGCAGCTTGGCCCTGGCGTCACCGCCATCGCTCTCGACGCGCTCGATCACCTCGTCGACGCCCACCCGCTCCCACGTGTCGAGCATCTCCTCGAGCAGTGCGCGCCGGTCGTCGAAGTGCCAGTAGAACCCGCCCTTGGTGACGCCGAGCGCCCGCGCCAGCGTCTCGATCCGGACGGCATCCGGGCCGCCGGCGGCAAGGGCGCGCAGGCCCTCGTCGATCCAGCTGCTGCGTGGCGTTCGGGTGAGGGCCATCTATCTCTTTCGCGTTCCCCACGGCATTGACACCGCCGCAGGTGCTGACTAAGGTGTGTC
>DATFON010000150.1:0-4769 GCA_035265465.1 Solirubrobacterales bacterium
AGCCGATCGCCGCCTTCGCCAGCGGCACCGCGTCGCGGGTCAGCTCGACGAGGTCGTTTTGGCGGCCGGGGCGGCGGATCGTCCGCTCGAGGTCGGTGATCGTCGGCACCGCGTCGTGGGCGGCGCGGCGGAAGGTCGAAAAGAAGGGACCGAGCCGCTCGGCGACCGGCTTCGAGGCGTCGACCAGCGGGTCGAGGTCATCGAGGGTCGCCCGCAGGTTGACGAAGGTGGTGTTCGAGCGGCGCATGAAGTCGGGCAGCCGCACGAGCGCGGACTGGAGCGCGGTCGATTGGCCCGCGATCGCGCCCATCATCAGGTTCGCGTTGTGGACGAGGCCCGAGATGTCGAAGGAGCGCTCGGCGAGGGCGCCGGACAGGTGCGAGGTGTCGACGATCAGCCGCTCGAGGGTCGGCGTGTCTCTGGTCAGCTCGCCGAACACCTGGCGCGAGGTCGAAAGGAACGGGTTCAGGTACTTATAGCCGGCGTTGGCCTGCCTTGCGACCCCCTCGTAGGAGAGCTCGAAGCCCTCGATCACGTGCTTGAAGTTCTTGATCGTGCGCGCGTTTAAGGTGTTGAAGAGCTGGTCGAGGTCGACCTCGGAGGTGGTCGCCGACTCGGGCAGGGTCGAGCCCGAGGGCAGCTCGGGGCCGGCGGTGTCTTCGGCCGGCAGGTCGAGCTGGATCTGGCGGTTGGCGATCCCGCTCAACGAGTAGGAGCGGATCGTCGCGTGGGTTCCCTCCCGCAGCGGGGCGTAGGGGTCTTGGACGGTGAAGGTGACCAGCGCCTGGCCGCGGTCGCCGAGGGCGATCGACTTGACCGAGCCACTGGGGACGCCGGCGACTACCACCTGGGAGCCATTCACGAGCTGGCTGGCGTTTTGGAACTCGGCCGTGATCTCATAGGTCGACCCGCCGCGAAAGAGGAGCAGCGCGACCGCCACCGCGGCCACTGCCAGGGCCACGACGGCGGCAATCCGGCCTACCGCCGAAGACGTCGTCACTGTCTTCCAGTCCTCTCCATCCCACGCCGCCTGCGGGTCCCTCCACACACGTCCGGGAAGCTTCGCGCCTGGGCGCCTGGGTTGTCAACGGACAACCGTGCCTGGACTCGGCGTCAACGGCACGAATCCGGCTGGATTCGTTGACTTGGTGTTAAGTGACCCGGCGGGGCGATATCGCTACGGCCGGTCCCGGCCGATTGCCACGGTCCATCCCGGCGGAACCTGCGCGCGAGCACGGATCTCGTTGCTAGTGTCGCGCCGAGGGCTTCGACGATTACGGGGAGCGGTCTCAAGAGGGAAGGGCGCGACGCCACCTGGCGAGCTTCGCCGTGCAGTAGTTGCCAGCCTGCTTTTCCCCACGGTCGCGCTCGCGCACCTCGAGCGTCCCTCCTACTGGCCGGATCCCGCGCCCGACACGTCGCTCAGCCCACCGGCCGGTGGCGAGGTGCCCAAGGCCCGCAGCCTGGCGTCGGCATTGAAGAAGGCCAAGCGGGGACAGACTCACGTCGTATGCATGGGCACGGCGGGAAAGCGGTCCCTGAAGTTGCTCGCGCGCTCGGTCGAGAGCGCGCGAACGAAGGGCTTCCGGCTGCGCCCGAGCGAGCCAAAGCGAGAGCTGACCAGGAAGAAGGCGAACAAGCTGGTTCGGCTCAATCGCAAGCTGGCGCGACAGTGCGAGTTCCACTCGGTCCAGAAGGCGGTCTTCGAGGCCGGCAACAACGATCGCGTCGTGATCATGCCGGGGCGTTACAAGGAGAAGCACTCACGCAAGCAGCCGGTCAACGACCCGAAGTGCAACCGGAGCCTGCTCCAAGAGGACGCGAGCGGTGATCCGACGCCGAGCTACGGGTATCAGGCCACCTGCCCCAACGATGGGAACCTGATCCACGTCGCGGGCCGCGCCGTGAAGGGGGAGCCGTCGCCGCCGCAGGAGAACCGGCAGGGGATACCGGAACAGGAGCTGGGTCGCTGCATCCAGTGCAACCTTCAGATCGAGGGATCAGGCGCGACGCCGCAAGACGTGCTCATCGACGGTGGCAAGAACTACGACGGGAACCCGACGCGACCCGAGGCGCAGCCCGGGGGACGCCGGGTGCGATGACCCGGATGCCTGCTACGCCAAGCACGTGGTCTTGCGCGTCGACCGCGCCGACGGCTTCGTCGGCCGGAACTTCCTGCTCCGCGGTGCCGCCGAGTTCGGCTTCTACGCCGAGGAGACCGACGGGATGCTGCTCGACCGGGTCAAGCTCTACTGGGCGGCCGACTACGGTCACCTGAGCTTCACCACCGACCACCACGTGCTCAAGAACTGCGACGCCTTCGGCGCTGGCGACGCCGCCCTGTACCCGGGGGCCGCACCCGAGACCGGCTCCCAGGCGGACAAGTCCTTCTATCCGGACGCGCCGCGCATCAACACCGTGATCAAGAAGTGCGACATGCGCGGCTCCGACCTGGGGTTCTCCGGCTCGATGGGCAACGCGACCCGCATCACCAACAACGACATCTACGGGAACGTGAGCGGGATCGTCCTCGACACGTTGTCGGCGGCGGGACACCCGGGCTTTCCAGCGGACAGCTCGGAGATAGACCACAACCGCATCTATTCGAACAACCTCGACCTGTTCACGCCCAAGCCTCCCGTGGAGCCGGTGACGCCGGCGCCGATGGGGGTGGGGATCGTCTACGCGGGGATGAACGACGCCCGCGTCCACGACAACTGGATCTTCGACAACTGGCGCAACGGCGCAATGCTGTTCGCGGTCCCCGACGCGCTCACCAACGGCGGCGGCGCCGAGGGGCAGATCAATGATGGGATCTCCTGTCCGGGCGCTCCCGATAACGGCATCTCCACTTCGTGCGGGAACCAATTCTTCGACAACCGCATGGGCCAGGTGCCGCCGGGGTTCAGGTTCCCGAACGCGATCAACCAGTACGGAGCGAACGCGCACGGCCCGCTCCCGGGCCCGCTCCCGAACGGCAACGACTTCTGGTGGGACGACTTCTTCACCAATACCGGCAACTGCTGGTTCGACAACACCGGCTTCGACGGCACCGAGGACAGCGTGACCGGCCCGGGCACCAGCAAGCCGCCTCCCGCCAACCCCCGTCCGCTGCCCTCGGATTGCGCCACGAGCGTTGGAATTGGCGACCCCAGCCGCGAGGCCTACCTGCTCGAGTGCTCGAACGGACCGGACGAGGACACCGGCCCACTCGACTGCGACTGGTGGCAACGCCCGCCGCGGCCGGGCACCGCTGAAGCTACGCGTCAGCAGCGCACGCGTGATCGCGCCGCCCGCAAGTGGGAGTCCTCCCCCGAGGCCAAGGCGCTTCGGGCGCGGATCGCCAACCTCGTCGATTGATCGCCCGCCGCCTCGTGCTGATGGCCGCGACGGCATGCCTCGCGGGATGCGGCGGATCAAACCCCGACCAGGGGGGGTCACACGACAAGGCGGAGCCCGTGCCCATCGAGGGGGTGGGCGCATCGATCGGCGGGTCCGTCGCGCCGCTGGCCCAGTGCCGGGACTGGGTGCGGGGATCGGTCGACGAGCGCATGGCGACGATCGAGGACATCCGCGGCCAGCTGACTCCCCAGACCTCGGAGAGCGAGGACACCGGCTTACCGGACCAGGAGGCCTACGACCTCTTCCAGCGCGTCTGCGCCCGGAACTACGCCGCCGCGTTCAGGCTCTACAAGGTCTATACCCAGCGAGCGGGATTCGAGCCGCTCGTTCCCTGAGCGTCGGCGCCCGCCCTACCTGCCGCGATCCATCGGCGCCCCCGCAGCGATCGAGCGGTGCATTTGTCGGCCTGCGGGTAGAAATTCGGGTAGTAGCGCGCGTCCGGATCGGCCGGGCCGCCGGTGCGCATTCCACTTGGGCGCTCCCCGTCGGTCGAACGGGGACATGACCCCAAGAAAGGGCACCCAAGGAGGTCGATCGAGCGCGTCGGTTCATCGAGTGTGGGATTCACCCCACATATTGGGGTCGATCCCACACTCGATCGGGAATCCGCTGCGATACGCCGAGAATGCACTGATTCGGCTTATCGCCGAATAACTTCATTCGCGGCCACACCCAGGTTGGGTCGCCCCCTATTTCCCTTATCCGCACCGGGGAGCTACGGCGCATCGGCTGAGTGTTTCGGGCTACCCGGCGGCGCCGAAGCGGCTGGCGACCTCCGGCCAGTTCACGACGTTCCACCAGGCGTCGATGTAGTCCGGGCGCTTGTTCTGGTACTTGAGGTAGTACGCGTGCTCCCAGACGTCGACGCCCAGCAGCGGCGTCTGTCCGTCGGAGACGGGCGAGTCCTGATTCGCGGTCGAGACCACGGCCAGTCCCGAGCCGTCGTGCACGAGCCACGACCAACCCGAACCGAACCGGTTCACACCGGCGGTCTTGAACTCGTCCTGGAACGAGTCGAACGACCCGAAGGTGTCGTCGATCGCGGCCCGCAGGTCGCCGTCGGGCTCGCCGCCGCCGTCGGGACTCATGATCTGCCAGAAGAAGGTGTGGTTGGAGTGCCCGCCGCCGTTGTTGCGGACGGCGGTGCGGATGTCGTCGGGAAGCTGATCGAGGTTCCGTAGGACCTCGTCGACGTCCTTGTCCGCCCACTCGGTTCCTTCGAGCGCGGCGTTCGCCTTGTCTACGTAGGCCTGGTGGTGCTTGTCGTGGTGCACGCGCATCGTCTGCTCGTCGATGTGCGGCTCGAGCGCGGCGTAGTCGTAGGGAAGATCGGGAACCGAGTAAGCCATCTACCGCTCCTTCGTCTC
>DATFON010000151.1:0-3001 GCA_035265465.1 Solirubrobacterales bacterium
GAGCTCGATTGCGAACAGTGGAGCGGACCACGTGGCCTCGGAGCGCGCCGCTCCCGGCCGGGGCGTGCCCGTCGGCCTGGTGGGAGGATTTGAGGGGACTCAGCGGCGGGGCATCGTTCACGCGCCCCCCGGCTACTCACCGCCGGGTATCTGGAGGAGCCCGAAGGGGCCAGTCATCCGATGAGTCGAGCCGCGCGAACCGTCGGACGAGGCGCCTTGACGCCTCTCGAGTACACGGTCGCCGTCGCGCTCGGAGTGACGATTACGACCTTCTCATGTACCTGATCTCGGGCTAGCGAGCCGGGACCGATACTCAGCCGATATCGGCGATTCGCGCACCGATATTGGACAACGTGCGCGACTTCGGATGTACTGCGCCGCCCCGGGCTCGCCGGTCATCCGCACTGGAACATGACTGAACCCACCACTGAGGCTTCGACGCCGGCGGCCATCGAGCTGCGGCACCTGCGCTACTTCCTGGCCGTGGTCGAGCATATGCACTTCGGCCACGCCGCCGAACAGCTGCATATCTCCCAGCCACCGGTCTCGAGGGCCATCCGCCAGCTCGAGGACGAGCTGGACGTCCAACTCCTCGAGCGAGGGCAGGGCGGCGTCAGCACGACCGATGCCGGCAAGGTCTTCGCCGAACAGGCCAGGGAGATCGTCGCTCGTATGGATCTGGCGATCGCCGAGGCTCGCCGCGCCGGCGGTGTCGCCTCGACGCTGCGGGTCGGCTCCCTCGACATCCTCCCCCTCGAACGGGTGCAGCGGTTCCTGAACTCTCTTCGCCAGCGGGAGCCGGCGCTGGAGGTCGCCATCAGCCACATCCCGTCGCGTGAGCAGGTGAAGCGCCTGCGGGAACGGGCGCTCGACCTCGGGATCTTCACCTACGCCGAGGATCACCAGGAGATCGAGACGCATCCACTGTTCGCCGGCGAGGCGATCGAGGCCCTCGTCCGGCGGGACCATCATCTCGCCGAGAGGCGGGTTCTCGGGCCTGACGACCTTCGCGGCGAAGCGCTCATCACTGGTCCCCGCGCCCTGAACCCGCCCTTGTACGACCGTTTTCTGGCGCTGCTCGAGGAGAGTGGCTACAGCTTTCGCTCAGTTCACCAACTCGACGCCACCAGTCCGCGCGATCTCGTCCTGGCAGTCGCCGCCGGCGACGGCGTGATGCTTCGACCCCTGTCCCTGAGAGCGGTGGACGAAGCCGGCATCAACGTCATCCGATGCGCGCTCGATCCCGAACCGACGTTCCCGGACACCGTGATCGCCTGGCGGTCGAATTCACCTCATCACCTCGGTCGGATCCTGTCCGTCGCCCGGGAGATCGCAGCCGAGCTGCATCGGGACGATCATGGGCCGTGAAGGACTCGAACCTTCAACCTTGGGCTTAAGAGGCGGCGCCAATGCTTGCGGGGGTCTGCGGCTGCTTACCTGGTGCGGCTCTCTATGCCTGATTCGCGGCTCCTCGGGTTCGTGGATCTGCGGCTCTTCCTGGGCATCGTGTTGCCCATCCGTTGCCCATCGCTGACCGCTAGCCAAGTCTCCTCTTGACTGCGGACGCTCGCTTCAAGCGGGCGGTTGTCGCGGGATACTGCGTAGGCGATGTCGCAGGGAAGCCCTCGAAGCCGCCGGGCTGCGGGAGTAGCGGCTTCATCCGCTTGACCCCCCGGCCCTCAAGTGAGAGGGTCGGGACTACATCGGCGAATCGCCGAACCTGCCGACTCTCCCTGACGGACCTGCCGGCGTGTTCCGGTGATGCCGTCCCTCAGCGCCTGAGATTCGTCCCAGCGGCTCCGTGATCTTCAGCCTCACCGCGTGTTAATGGATATGAAGGCCGAGCCCGCGGGTCCGGAGTAGTTCGAAGGAGGAGGTCCTCATGACAATGGTCAAGTCCCGCCTCATCGAAGGAACGCGAGGTTCCCGCGGGCGTCAAGGGCTTCGTTGCCGTCTGGCTGACGCCCGCTTGATGGCGACGATCCCCGTCCTCCTCCTGGTCACCGGCGTCCTCGTTCTCGCCGCGAAACCCGCCTCGGCGCAGGAGACCGCGCCCAACGGAAAGATCGCCTTCTCCAGCTCCGCGGACGGCGACTACGACGTCTACACCATGAACCCGGATGGCTCCGAGTTGATCAACCTCACCGACGCGTTCGGAGGCGCAGACGACACCGACCCGAACTGGTCCCCCGACGGCTCCAAGATCGCGTTCGCGAGCGGTCGAGCCGGTGGTGAAGACCACCTCTTCGCCAACAACGTCTTCGTGATGAACGCGGACGGCTCCCATCAGGTTCAACTGACCTTCGAGCCCGACCATCAGTCCAGCCTCCAGCCGAGCTGGTCACCCGACGGCGCCCAGCTCGCCTTCGCCAGCGATCGGGAGGGAGACTGGGAGATCTTCACGATGGGCGCCGACGGGTCCGCCCAGACGAACATCACCGGGCCCAACCAGAGCCTGTCCTACGACGACATGAACCCGGACTGGTCCCCGGACGGCACGCGGATCATCTTCGAGGGGGTCCGCCAGGGGGCCTCGGAGATCCTGACCGCCGATCCGGATGGGACGGACGAGGTGAACCTGACGGCCGAGGACGATCCACCGTTCGCAAACATCAACGGATATCCCTCCTACCGGCCGGATGGCTCCAAGATCGTGTTCATGAGGGCGCCAAACGACGGTAGCGACGAATGGGACATCTGGGTGATGGATCCTGATGGGACCGACAAGGAGGACGTCCTCCCGGACGACGAGTGGCAGGATCTCGCCCCCGCGTGGTCACCAAACGGTACCCAGATCATCTTCCATTCGAACCGCTCGGAGTTCGGCACCGACCTGTTCACCATCGACTACCCCGCCGCGGCGCAGGCCCAGGCCACGGCCGTCGGGTCCACGGGTGCCGTCCAGATCCGCCAACTCACCACGGACGGAGGGAGCACGAATCCTGACTGGGGAACGTCAACGGCGTCCGTCCCGAGCTGCCGGGGGCTAGCGGCCACGGAC
>DATFON010000152.1:0-29015 GCA_035265465.1 Solirubrobacterales bacterium
ACGCTGCCTTCGGTGAGCCCACCGACCGTGCCATGAAGCTCGGCGTCCGGCGCGAGCTGCGGCATCGCCTCTTCCCACCTCCTGTCTCGGATGGCGTCAACGACGCGGCGAACGATCTCCACGTTCTCCTGCGACATCGCCCACGCAGTATGTCGTGGGGAAGGCAAGGGTCGCGTGCCGCTTCGCGCTCCACCGCATACCGCCGGACCTCGCGACGAGAGCCCGCCGAGGCGGGCTCCCGTCGGATCGAATTCAGATGCTCGCTAGGGGCACTTCTTGAGCCCACCCACGGACGTGTCCTGGTTCTGTCCGGGAGCGCACTTGCCGGTCGGGTTCGTGTCCGGATTCCCCTTGCCGGGAGTGACGGTAGTCGCGGCGGATGCAACTCCGCTCGCCGCCAACACCATGGCTGATGTCAGGATCGCTATGCGCTTCTTCACGTTCTCACCTCCTCTCGTTACGCCCTCGGACCGTCGCACAGATCGCAGACTCCGCCAACAGATTTCGGTCGCATCGTCTGCGTGGAGTCGAGAGCAGTTACCTCATCATCGAGAGCAGTTACCTCATCTAGCGGAAAACGCTTACTGCGAATCGGCCCGCCAGCCTCTCGCGGGGGAGGGTCGAACGACAGCCGCCATCGCCTCGCTAACCGCCGGATGGCTCGCCGTACACAAACGCGATGCTTGAGCTAGCCAGATGACGAAGCAGCTAGACGCCGGCGCGGCGCTTGAGAAGGTGATCCGCGATGACCTTCCGCCGAACGTCGAGCTCGACCCCCGGGAAGAGTTGTTGCTGCGCGCCGCGGCGGCACAGGCCGACGATGTGGCCGCTTTGGAGGCCGATATCCGCGAACGCGGGCACATCGTGGACGGGACCGTCAGTGCGTCGGTTCGAGAGGTGAGACAGGGCCGCGCCAACCTCGCCCGGCTGCTCGGCGGCATCGACCTGCCTGCGGCGGCCTCCACGACCGTCCTGCGGGCCGAGAAAGCCGCTCAGGCCCGTTGGAAAGAGGCATCGTGACGCGGCTCCGGGAGCGCGCCGTCCCGCCGTATGACATCGACGTGGTGACCTCGCTGATCATCGGCCCGCAGGGAAGCGACTACACCGAGGAGGAACTCGAGCTCGCCTGGTACGCCTACAAGGCGAGGTTTGACCGCCGCCGGACCGACTACTGGGCCCACCGCCGGTTCGAGTCGACCGAGAGGCCATCGTGACCCGGACCCGGGCGATACCCGCAGAGAAACGGTTCGAGCTCGACCTGGCGCTCCTGATCGGCCCGGTCGAGGGCGACGGGCTCACGGACGAAGAAATGGAGGCCGGCTGGGAGATCTACGGCGACGAACTCATGCGCGACTACCGAGGCCTACTGGGCACGCGGCTTTGGGGATGGTGGAGATTCGTCGTCGGCGAGGAGGCGCCCCGGGGCAAGTTCGCCGAGCCGACACGCTTGGCCGAGCTCGGCCAGCTGACCGACGAGGAGATCGCGGTGATCGCCGAGCGCGCGAACGAGGCGCGGACGAGGATCGGGACGGACGCCCAGCGCGGAACGCTCACCGCGGCGGGATGGACGGGCGGTGACCTCGACGACGTCGAGCTCTGGGGGCGCATCGAGGAGGTGATGAAACGGTGAAGCGGCGATCGGTCTACGAGCGGCCGGCGCAGCCGAAGGCAGCGATGATCGTCGACATGACCGAGGGGAAGATCATCGGCTGGCAGCGCGGCGAGGAGTTCGTGCCGATCGGCGAGAACTGCTGCGAAAACCCGCTGCAGTGCAAGCGGTGTTTCGGGCCGGTGCCGCCCTGGTGGGCGCCCTGGCGATCGGCATCCTGAGCGAGACCGACTAAATCCGGTCGAAGCCTTGTGCTCGGTGGGCGCCGGGTGTAGGTTCGCCCCCACACGCGCAACCCCCTGCGCGGCCAGACATAGGGAGGACAGGATGCCCGCCAAGCTTCGCCTACACGCCGCCCTCGCGACGTTCGTCTCCCTTGCGCTGGTCCTGGTACTGGCCGTCGTCGGCGTCGTCGTCCTCGGCGGCGGCACGGCCGCTGCCGTCCAGCAGCCGAGCTGCGGCGACACGATCACCACCGATACGACCCTCCACCACGACCTCGTCAACTGCCCCAACAACGGCATCATCATCGGCGCCGACGACGTCACCTTCGACCTGAACTACCACACGATCGACGGTGACCGGGCCGCGACTCCCGGGTGCGACCCCCAGACGGAGTTCTGTGACGTAGGCGTGGTCGCCGACGGTCACGATGGGGTCACCGTGGTTCACGGCTCGCTGCGCGAGTTCGAGGTCGGCGCGGACGTGATCGGGGCGCGCCACGCCCGCGTGTTGGGACTTTCCGCCTCGAGAAACCGCTTCATCGGCATCAGGTTCTTTGAGTCGGCAAAAAGCCTGGTGCAAAATAGCTCGGGGAGCGGCACCGTGTGCTGCCGGGGGAGCGCGGGGACGGGGATGTTCTTGGTCGGATCGGATCACATCCGGGTCCTCCACAACTCGTTTCGAAATAACGGCGCCGAAGGCATCTTCGTCGCCTCTGCGGCCCACAACCTGATCAAGGGGAACCTGACTTCACACAACAAGGGCCTGGCCGCGATCTTCCTGTCAAGTGCCAACCGCAATCGGGTGATGCGCAACCGCAGCGTTCGAGACCGCGAAATCGCCATCGCCGACGACGGCCACCGAAACGTGATCGCGCGCAACCGCATCGCCCACGCCGCTCAAGCCATCGCCGTCGGCTTCGGTCACCACAACGTGATCGCGCGCAACTCGATCCGAGACACCGAGGACGACGCAATCAGCGTGGGCCTTAGCGAGGTGGTGGGCACCATGGTCCGTCGCAACCACATCCGCGGGGCGGGCGAGGACGGGATACACGTCATGGAAACGGCGAAGCAGACCCGGCTCCGGGGCAACCGTGCACGCCACTCAAAGGACGACGGCATCGACGTCGAGAGCCGCACGACGAAGCTGACCAGGAACCGCGCGGTGCGAAACGGCGACCTCGGCATCGAAGCCGTCCGCGGGGTGATCGACGGTGGCGGGAACGAGGCGAGCGGCAACGACGACCCGCGCCAGTGCACGAACGTCGTGTGTAGTAGGTAACGAGACGGAGCAGGAAGGCAGGCCGCCGCTGAGGATGCCGCCGCGGTGGCGGTCGCCGGCAGCGTAGCGCATTTATCCGTTCGGTGGGTTCTGTTCAATAGGCAGTGCACGTCGTGGTCGACGAGCGTTTGTCGTGGCGGCGGCGCCGGTAGAGCCCGGCGTCGCCACGCCAACACCGGCCGCGGCGGCGACAAACGCAAAATCGAACAAGGACGACCACGATGTATCCAGACTCAGAAGTTCGTTTCGGCGAAGAACTTCACTTCTCTTCCCCTGAGGAGGTCGCGACCTTCAACTGCGAGATGTGCGTCCGCGACCGTGAAGCGCTCGAGCGCGCGAAAGCCGAGGGGCAGGGTCACTACTGGCGGGAAGGGCACCGCTGCTGCGATGACGGTGTGATCCGCCGCGTTTGGACGAAGGTTTCCCTGGCCGAGCTCCGCCGCGAGCAGGAGCTCCGAGCGCTCGCGGCCCGACACGGCGCGGTGTATGAGGACGACGACGGGCGCATTTCGGTCGGGAAGGAAGCTCGGCGAGAGTTCGACCACGCTTGGGAGGCCGGGCGATTCCGTGGGCTGCAGCGTGACGTCGGGCATGGGCCCGAGACCTGCCATGAGTGGAAATTGCGAGTTCGCGCTCCTCAGGGTCGCGCGCCGCGCGCGGCGACGAATGCCCGGAGGCGACGGTCACGTCGGGGCGAGCGCTCCTCGAGCTCGTCAAGCGACGATCCCGACCCAGACCCCGAGCCCCGTGTCTGCGAATGCGGATGCGGGGCGCTCCTAGATCACCTTCGCGCTGACGCGCGCTTTCTGAACGACGCTCATCGAGCTCGCGCGTATCGCGCTGACCAGAATGAGGACGGCTTCGCGCCGCTCGCCGCTGTCCCGCGGCCATGTGATGCCTGTCCGCATTTGGCGACGCTCCCGGACGAGGACGGCGATCCCGTCTGCCTCGTTTGCGGAACGCTCGTCGGCACCCCGAGCCCGCCGAACGGTCACGAGGCGTACTTCGCGCACATGATCACGGACGGCGACGGTCAGCGCCGGCGCATCCAGCGCCCACGGCGTCTCGGGCCCGGCCGCTGGGGCGGGCTCCGAACCCGGCTCCCATCCGATCCCGCCGAGCGCGCGCGGGCGCACACCACCTACTTCCTCTCCACGACGGCTGAGACGCCGTCCCCTACAAACGACGCGACCCCGGCTGTGACCAGGGCCGCGAGAAAGGAGATCCAATGAGTTCTCCAACCGTACCAACACCACCGGCCGAGCCGGACGACGGCTACAACCCGACCTGGGATCCGGATACGTTCCCTGACGCGATTGGGGGCGTCGTCGAAGGACGCACCACCCTCAAGTTCGCGCAGCCGCGAGGCGAGCGGACGACGTTCGAGAAGTTGGTGATTCAGACACCGGACGGCGAGCTCGTCGACGTACTCGGCGGCCGCGCCGGTCTCGCCCGGTTGATCACGAAGCATGACCCGCAGGTCGGCGATGCGATCGCGATCAG
Organism: Solirubrobacterales bacterium; assembly: GCA_035265465.1. Classification (GTDB taxonomy): domain Bacteria; phylum Actinomycetota; class Thermoleophilia; order Solirubrobacterales; family 70-9; genus AC-56. The sequence continues at coordinate 4,619 of DATFON010000152.1, forward strand.
CGCGTTCGGTAAGAACGAGAAGGGCGCGTACCAGTACTCGATGTCGGTGATCAGGTCCGGGCCCGATCCGGACTCGCTGCTCGACGCGGAGCCGAGCGAGGCCGCGAAGGCATCGCGCGCGGCGAACGCACCGCTCGATAGCGAGTTGTCCTGATGTCACTGATCGACCAGATGCCGAAGGACGTCGAGGCGCGTCACTTCCGCGGCATTCTCGGGCAACTCGACGAGGAGATCTCGGACCTCGAAGTCGAGGCCCGGCTCCTCCGTGACGAGTCGACCGAGAAGTACGAGCGCCTCGAGAACCTCGATCGCGAACGCGAATTGATTCGCGCTCGCATCGAGCGTCTCGAACGCGACCCAGAGACCGACTAACGACCGAGCCCGCGGCACGAAGGGAGGTGAATTCCTAGCGCCGCGGGCTCACCGTTACCAAGGAGAACACAGTGAAGAGTAAGCGTAAGCAGAGCAAGGAGTGTGCGTCGTGAGTTGGCGCGAGCACCCCACCCGGCCGAAGCTGAGTAAGCCGCTCGGCCCGCTGAAGCCGATCCCAAAGCTCACCGGACAGTTGTCGTTCGGCGAATCGATGGGCAAGTACGGGAAGCGGAAGCCATGAGCGGCCGGAATAACGGACGGACCAGGGGCCCTTCGGGGCCCTCGGTCGTTTACCGGCGGATCCGCAAACTCACCGGGGCGGACCTCGCCGTCGTGCCGCCGGTCCGCGCGAAGCCGGTCGAGTTCAAGGGCGACGGTCTCGGTCCTTACGGTCGCTGGAAGCCGGGCGACCTGGTCGGCACCCAGGCAGAGCCGTCGGAGGCCACCACCGAGGCGGTGCTCGACTGGGCGCTCGTGAGTTGGGCGCGCCGGCACGCCGTCGAGGAGGTGTGGGGCAATGATGGCGAGGCTTGATCTCTCACCGGCTGTCCGCGGCTACCTGGAACGGCATGCCGTTGATCCCGGGCTCGCGTACGAGCTGGGCGTCCGCGCGCGCGGCGACGCCATCGTCTACCCGGTCGACCCGCCGCTCGGCGAGCCCTACGTACGAGTACGCGACCTGAGCGACGAGAAGAAGCGGACGATGCAGCCGAAGGACACGCCGCTGACGCTGTGGTGGCCGGCCGGTCGCCCGGATCCCGGTGCCGAGGTCCTGCTCTGCGAGGGCGAGCCCGACGCGCTGGCGGCACTGAGCGCCCTGAACGGGCGCCCGACCGCAGTGGCCGGGCTGCCCGGAACCGAGATCCCGGCCGACCGGGTCACCGCTGAGCTCGCGACCGCCGCGTCCGTCGTCCTGGCGATGGACGGCGACGATGCCGGCAAGCAGGCCGCGAACAAGATCGCCAAGGCGCTTCAGACCTACACCGAAATCCGCGTCTTGCGGGTCGGGGACGGCGAGGACCTGGCGAGTCGGCTCTATCGCGAGCCTGATCGCGAGGCCTGGCTGAGTATCGCGCTCGACGAGGCGAAACCGGCGCCAAAGGTCAGGCTGAAAGCCGAGTCGACGGAGCCGTCCCGACCTACTCGGGCTCACCAACCGTCCGGCGGAAGTGTGGTGGGCGATCTTGGTATTGGGCGAGCACGCCGGCGGTGAGTGGACGACGCGGGCTCGCAACGCCGCGCTGGCGATCGGGACCGGCGGCGACGATGCCGATCGCGTCCCCGATCAAGTCCAGCTACTGGCCGACATCCGCGCCGCGTTCGGCAAGAACGACGCCGCGATCTTCACGGTGACCTGCTCGACAAGCTGAATTCACTCGAAGAGTCGCCGTGGGGCGGTCGTAACCGGGGTGACGGGATCAGCTCGCGCGACCTCGCCGACCTACTGCGGCCGTTTCGGGTGCGACCGAAGCGGATCCGGATCGGGGATGAGAACGCGCGCGGTTACCGGTATGACCAGTTCAAGCGGGCATTTGAGCGCCACCTAGCGTCACCTCCAGGACCCGGAACAAGTGGAACAAGTGGAACAACCGCATCGCATAGCCATGCGGATGTTCCGGATGTTCCGGATGTTCCGGACCCTGGGAGGTGTGCCGATACCGAGGAGCGGATGCACCAGATGGGGATCTCGCCGTACGACGAGGCCGACTGATGACCGCTCGATCTCCCAGGGCGCCGACCCCGCCGCTGGCACTTACCCCGTCGCGCGCGGCGGCTGCACTCGACATGAGCGAGGATCATTTCCGCGAGCACGTCGCCCACGAGCTTCGCTGGATCCGCCGCGGCCGCAAGCGAGTGGTCGCGGTCACCGAGATCGAGCGCTGGCTCGAGAGCAACGCGAGCCGAGCACTAGACTCGCCGTCGCCCGGTCGGGTTCGGGGTGGTCCAGCAACTTCTCCGTCCGGCCGGGCTTAGTCGTGTCCGGCTGTACCATCGGTGGCGCTGGATCGCCCCCGATCAAGGAGAGGTTCATGGCCACCGGAATCCGCAAGCGCGGCACCTCCTATGAGGCAGCCGTTTATCTGAAGCGCGAAGACCGAAAGGTCCGCCGCACCTTTCCGAGTCTCGCTGCCGCGAAGGAATGGCGCGCTGAGGCGCTAGTCGCCGCCGGCCGCGGCGCGCTCCGTCCACCGTCGCCGACCACCGTCCGCGAGGCGTGGGACGAGTGGTACGCCGGTGCCGAGGCTGGCGCCGTCCGCAATGCCAGTGGCGATCCTTACAAACCGTCGGCGCTACGCGCCTACGAGACGGCGATGCGTCTCCGCGTCCTGGACGAGATCGGTGACGTGCGGTTGGTCGATGTGCGTCGTCCCGACCTGCAACGGCTGGCGGATGACCTACTGGCCGCCGGGGCGGGCGCCAGCGTGATCGCCAAGACGTTCATGCCGTTGCGCGCCATCTTCGGCCGCGCAGTCGACCTCGAGATCGTGGCGGTGAACCCGTGCGACGGGACAAAGCTGCCCGCGGTTCGCGGTGCTCGCGATCGTGCTGTCGACGTCGACGAGGCCGAGGCACTTCTTGCTGCCGTTCCTGATCAAGATCGTGCCCTGTGGGCGACGGCGATGTTCGCTGGCTTGCGGCTAGGCGAGCTGCAGGCGTTGCGCGTCGACTCGATTGACCTAGCGGCTGGCGTGATCCGCGTCGAGAAGGGCTGGGACGCGAAGCAGTGCGAGATTGAGGCGAAGAGCGCGGCCGCCCGGCGGCGGGTCCCGATCGCCGCGGTGCTCCGCGACCACCTGCTCGAGCATCTGATGGCAACCGGGCGCCGTGGCTCCGAGTTCGCATTCGGGCGCACGCCCGATTCCCCCTTTGATCCCTCCACGGTGCAGAAGCGGGCCGACAGGGCGTGGACGAAAGCCAAGCTCGAGCGGGTGACCCCTCACGAATGCCGTCATACCTTTGCGAGCTTGATGATCGCCGCCGGGGTGAATGCGAAGGCGCTCTCGACGTTCATGGGGCACTCGACGATCACGATCACGATGGATCTGTACGGACACCTGATGCCGGGCTCGGAAGCCGAAGCGGCGACGCTGCTCGACACCTACGTCACGGCGCAGCGTGAGACGGCCGACGCAGCCGCCCGCGGCGCCAGCACTGGCGCAATTACTGGCGCATCGCTGGCGCATAGCGGCTGAAACCCGCTTCAATAAGCCCATTCCAGCACCTGCCCACAAGGTCCTCGCGATCTTCGGCCCGACCGGGGTCGGGAAGACCGCTGTCGCGATCGCCACGGCGGATCTGCTGCGTGAGCGAGGTGAGGATCCTGTCGCGGTTTCCTGTGACGCGATCCAGGTCTACCGGGGTCTCGAGACGCTCAGCGGTGCCGCGACCCCGGCCGAGCGCCGGCACCTGGAGCATCGGCTGGTCGGATTCGTCGAGCCCACCGGCGAGTTCAGCGCCGGGCGCTTCGCCGCCCTGGCCCACGAGGAGATCGATCAGCTCCTGGGTGACGGTCGGCGCCCGATCGTGGTCGGGGGTACCGGGCTCTACCTGCGCGCTGCGCTGGCGGACCTGGACCTGCGCCCGCCGGTGCCGCCGGAGATTCGAGCCGAGGTCGAGCGCGGGGTCGCCGACCGCGGGCCGGAAGCCGTGTGGGCGGACCTCGACCCCGACATCGCAGCGACGATTCACCCGCGGGATCGCAAGCGAATCGCACGGACCACCGAGCTTCAGCGCGCGGGCGCCGAGCCGCTGCGCTCGAGCGAGGGCCTTTGGACGGCGCGGCTTCGGCACCCCACCCTGCTGGTCGGCCTCACCATCGACCGGAGCGACCTCGCCGACCGCATCGACTCGCGCGTTGACGAGATGATCGCCGCGGGCGCCGCGGGGGAGGCCAGCGCCGTCGCGGAGCAGGGGGCCTCCAGGACGGCGCGCGCAGCGTTGGGCTTCGAGGAGCTGATCGCCGGCGACGTTGAGGCCGTCAAGCAGGCCCACCGCGCCTACGCGCGGCGGCAGCTCACGTGGATGCGCAAGATGGAGGGCGTGAAGCTCATCGATCGCACCGGGCGCAAGGATCGCGACGTCGCGGAGGAGATCGTCGTCTCCCTGGGCGAGAATGGCGCCTGACATGCAATTCGAGAAGTGGCAGGCGCTCGGCAACGACTATTTGATCTTCGAGCGCGCCGCGCTGCCGTGGGAGCTGACTCCGGAGCGCGTGCGCCGCCTGTGCGAGCCACACACCGGAATCGGGGCCGACGGGATCCTGCTGCTCTCGGAGCCGGACGATCCGAGATACGTGGCACACCTCCGGATCTTCAACCCTGACGGGTCCGAGGCGGAGCTGTCCGGAAACGGGGCCCGGCAGGCGGTGCTGTACCTGAGCCGCTCGAATCGGGCGAACGCGGATGACACCTTCTCCATCCTCACCAAGGCCGGGCCGATCACGGCGACGGTGACCGGCCGCGACGTGGCCACGCTCGCGATGGGCAGGGCCTCGGTGACGTCGCCCGATTATCCGTCCGGCGGGGCGGACGGCACGGGAACGGTCGAATCGGACGCGCGCGAGTGGAGCTTCCAGCACGTCTCGATCGGCAACCCGCAGTGCGTGATCGACATCGGCGAGGGGCTGGAGGAGCTCGATCTGGCGGCCATTGGGCCGGCCATCGAGCGCTCGGACCTATTTCCCAACCGCACCAATGTCTCGTTCATCCGGGTCGACGGCTCCACGGTGAGGGCGCGGATCTTCGAGCGCGGGGTGGGGGAGACCCTCTCCTCAGGGACCGGGGCGAGCGGTGCCGCGGTCGCGGCGTTCCTCCACGGTGCGGAGAGCCCGATCACCGTCCACCTGGACGGCGGGGAGCTGACGGTGGAGATCAGCGACGACCTGGACGTGAGGCTGACGGGAACGGCCACGCCGGTGTATCGAGGTGAGCTCTCCGGCGATCTGGCGGACGATCTGGCCTCGCTGGGCTAGCCCGTAGTCTTCCGGGGATGTTGGTCGAGGAGCGGCTAGCGACGAGTCACGCGTGTAAGGCGGCGAAGCCGCCGCAATAGGTGATGACTGCACCGCAGCGCACGAAGCGTCCCCTCGCCGAGCCCTCTCGGCGGCTTGAGGCCGTGCCCGCCTACATGTTCGCCGAGCTCGAGCGGCGGGTGGCCGAGAAGCGAAAGGCCGGCGTCGACGTGATCAGCCTCGGGATCGGCGACCCCGATCGAGCGACCTACCCGCACATCGTCGAGGCGATGCAGGTAGCGGTCGCGGATCCCGCCAATCACCGCTACCCCAACAACCGCGGCCGCGAGGAGTTCCGCCAGGCCTTCGCGGCCTTCTACGACGAGCGGTTCGCGGTCGCGATCGATCCGGAATCCGAGGTGATTCCGGCACTGGGCGCCAAGGAGTGCATCTACAACCTGTGCTTCGCCTTCCTCGACCCGGGGGACACGGCCCTCGCCGCTGATCCCGGCTACCCCGTCTACACGGGCGGGCCCGCGCTCGCGGGCGCTGAGGCGACGCTCATGCCCCTGCGCCCTGAGCTGGACTTTGGCCCAGAACTCGATGCGATCGCTCCCGAGGACCTCGAGCGAGCCCGCCTTCTCTTCCTGAACTATCCGAACAATCCCACCGGTGCGGTCGCGCCGGACGGTCTGTTCGAGCGAGCGGTGGAGCTGGCGCGGGAGCACGAGATCCTGGTCGTCCACGACAACGCCTACTCGGAGACCACCTATGACGGCTATGTCGCCCCGAGCTTCCTGGCGACACCGGGGGCGAAGGACGTCGGCGTCGAGGTCTTCTCGCTGTCCAAGGGGTTCAACATGACCGGCTGGCGGTGCGCGGCGATCCTGGGCAACCCTGACGCCCTTGCCACCTACTGGCGTCTGAAGACGAACGTCGACTCGGGCATGTTCGAGGCGCTCCAGATCGCCGGGGCCGCGGCGCTCGCCGGACCGCGAGGGGCGATCGATGAGATGAACGCCATCTATGCCCGTCGCCGTGATCTGCTCGTGGAGGCCCTGCGCGCGATCGGGGTTGACGTGGAGCCGCCGAAGGGCACGATCTACGTGTGGGCGCCGGTTCCGAGCGGGCACACCTCGGTGTCGTTCGCCGAGCTGGTGCTGGAGGAGGCCGCGGTGGTCGTCTCGCCCGGATCGATGTACGGGCCAAGCGGCGAGGGGTTCTTCCGGATCAGCCTCACCACGCCGGACGACCGGATCACCGAGGCTGTCACCCGCCTTCGCGAGCACCTGGCCTAGCGGTGGCAACGGGCATCGTGCGAATCCGTCGCAGGTGGAGTCGGCGCTTGGTGGAAATACGCACTTAATGAAGCCAAAACATCTTCTTTAGATCCGTCCACTACGGTCGCGCTTCCTCAAGCCCGTCCTGCGTACGGGTCGATCCAAGGAGAAATGGTCCAACTAGGCATACTGCTCGCGCTCGCCTGCGCCCTGGTCGCGAACGTCGGCCTGCTCTGCAAGTACCGCGGGGCGATGGCGGCGCCCACTGTGGAGCTCCGCCGGCCGTTGCACAGCGCCGCGGCACTGTTCCGCTCGCGATGGTGGACGATCGGATTCGTAGTCGCGTTCGCCGCGTGGACCCTCCACGTCGCCGCGCTGTCGATGGCGCCGCTCTCGGTGGTGGAGACCACCATCTCCGGCGGCCTGTTGCTTCTCGCCTGGTTGGCGGAGCGTTGGTTCGGGGTCAGGGTGGGTCCCCGGGAGTGGATCGGCCTGGGGCTGTGCGCGGTGGGCCTCGGCCTGCTCGCGGTGACCTCGGCCAGCACCGGGAGCACGAGCTCCAGCTACTCGATCGAGGCGATGGCCGCCTTCGAGGCCGGATTCGTCGCGGTCGGCATCGCACTGCTCCTGTCGGGTAGCGCGGGCTCGCCGAGGCGCTCGAGCGGCCCGCTGCTGGGCATCGCGGCCGGACTTTTGCTGGGCGTGTCAAACGTCGCGGTGAAGGCACTGACCGCAACCGTCCCAGGCGACCTAGTCAGCCTGCTCAGCCCATGGACGCTGACCGCACTCGTGGCCGGAGCCGGGGCGTTCCTGGCGCTGGCGCGCGGTCTGCAGACGGGCGGCGCGATCCCGGTGATCACGCTCAGCTCGGTCTGCGCGAACCTGGCCTCGGTGGGCGGCGGGATCCTGGTCTTCGGGGACCCGATGGGGGGCGATCCGCTGGCCATCGCCGCTCGCTCGCTCGCCTTCGCCGCCGTGATCGCGGCCGTGATCGTGCTGCCGGCCCCTGGCCGCCCCGTGCCGGCCCGCGCCTAGACGCGCTCGCCGCGACTCTCGGGACGGCCTACCTGATCAGCTAGGGTGCCCGCGGTGAGCGCGGAGGCGGAGCGGCAGGCGGTCGGCCCGGGGTACGGGCTTCCGGCGCGATACGGGAGCCGCTTCTTCATCGAGGGGGTGCCGGAGAGGAAGTTCCCCGAATCCGGGATGTCGGCTCCCGACGCCTATCAGCTCATCCAGGAGGAGATGGAGCTCGACGGCGACCCCGGCCGCAACCTGGCCACGTTCGTGACGACGTGGATGGAGCTCCCCGCGAACATGACCATCACGGAGAATCTCCACCGGAACTTCATCGACCACGCTGAGTACCCGCGCACCGCCGAGATCGAGCGCCGCTGCATCCAGATGCTCGCCGACCTCTTCAACGCGCCCGGCGAGACCACGGGGGCGCGGTGCCAGGGATCCTCGGAGGCGATCATGCTCGGAGCCCTGGCGGCGAAGTGGCGGTGGCGCAGGGCACGCGAGGCCACGGGGAAGGACACCGCAAAGCCCAACCTCGTCTACGGCGCCGACGTCCACGTCGTGTGGGACAAGTTCTGCCGCTACTTCGACGTCGAGCCGCGCACGATCCCGCTGCGTCCGGGCAAGTACGTGATCGGTCCCGACGACGTCGAGCCGCTGGTCGACGAGAACACGATCGGCGTCGTCGCGGTGCTCGGAACGACCTTCACCGGACACGCCGACGACGTGGTTGGGATCGACGAGTTGCTGCGGAGAATCCACGACGAGCGGGGCTTCGACATCCCAATTCACGTTGACGCGGCGAGCGGCGGCTTCGTCTGGCCGTTCCTGTATCCCGACGAGGCTTGGGACTTCCGGCTCGAGAGAGTGCGCTCAATCAACGTCTCGGGCCACAAGTTCGGGATGGTGTACCCGGGGATCGGCTGGCTCGTCTTCAAGGAGACGGGCGACCTTCCCGACGACCTCGTCTTTTACGAGAACTACCTCGGCGAGACGGACGCGACCTTCACGCTGAACTTCTCCACCGGGGCCTCCCACATGCTCGCCCAGTACTACAACATCTGCCGCTTCGGGAAACAGGGCTACGGAGAGATCATCGGCGCAATGGAGAAGAACGCGCGCTACCTCGGCAAGCAGCTCAGGGAGGACGGACTGTTCGAGCTGATCGGTGAGGACGAGCCGCAACTGCCACTGATCACCTTCCGGCTGACGGGCAACGACCTCGCATACGACGAGTTCGACGTCTCCGCTCAGCTCGCCTCCGAGCGGGGCTGGATGGTTCCCGCCTACAGCCTGCCTCCAGACGCCGACCACGTGACCGTGATGCGGGCGCTGGTGAAGGAGAACGTCAGCCACGCCGCGGGCCAGACCCTCGCCGACGACATCGCCCACGCCTGCGAGACGCTGCGGAAGAAGGGTGGCCTCCATGAGCGTGACCGCAAGCGCGTGAAGACCGGCACGGGCTACTAGGCGCGAATCGGGTGGGACGCTAGGAATATCGGATGGCTTGGGCTCTGTTGATCTTCGCCGGACTCCTGGAAACGGGCTTCGCGGTCATGCTCAAGCTGAGCCACGGGTTCACGAGGGTCCTTCCCACCGTCCTCTTCTGTGTCTTCGCGCTCGCGAGCTTCGGGCTCTTGAACGTCGCCCTCCGCGACCTGCCAGTGGGCACGGCCTACGCGGTTTGGACCGGGATCGGCGCGGCGGGCACGGCGATCGTCGGGATGTCGGCCCTCGGAGAGCCGGCGGATGCACTTCGGATCACCGCGATCTCACTGATTGTCATCGGCGCGATCGGCCTTCAGGCCATCGAGAGCCACTAGCACCTCGGTCGAGCCTGCGCGTCCGCGGGGCGCGACCGCCAAAAAGGGCACCCAAAGACGACTTCGCGAATCGAGTGTGGGATTTGCCCCAATATGTGGGGTGAATCGCTCATTCGATCGAGATTGGGGCAGGACTTGCCCTGTTTTCGAACGAAGCGGACGCTAGCGGCGTGCTCGAGTAGGCCCTCTCGCGTGGAAGCGCTCAGACGCGGAGCGGTGGCCTTACGCGGGGAGCTTGCCCTCGGCCTCGAGGGTGTCGCGCAGGCCCTGCTCCAGGCCCCGCGGCGAGTACCCGAGCTCGGCCATCGCCTTGTCGTGCTTGGCCCAGAAGGTCACGTTGTCCGCCGAGCTGATCAGCTCACGCAGGTTGGGGCCCTGGTTCATCACCTTGCCCACTACCGGTCCGATGGGCGTCATGGCCTTCATGAGGCCCGTCGGCAGCGCGCGCCTGGGCGCTTTCTTGTCCGTGACCTGAGCAAGCGTGTCGATGAGCTCTCGCATCGTCGTGAGCTGCCCGCCGAGGACGTAGGCCTCACCGACCTTGCCCTTGTCGAGGGCGAGGAGGACACCCTCGGCCACGTCGTCGACGTGAACCATGTTGAAACCGAGCTCCGGAAAGGCGATCAGCGGCATCTTGCCGTCGAGGAACTGGTTCATCTGGCGGCCGATCGCCGAGTGGTCGTCCGGTCCGTACACGCCTCCGGGCTGGACGATCACGCACGGTAGGCCCTCGTCGGCGATGAGGCGCTTCGCGACCCGGTGCGCCTCGACCTTGGTCTCCTCGTAGTAGGAGGTGTAGCCGGTGCCGGGGTGCTCGTAGGCCTCGTCAACGACCTGGCCCTTGGTGTTGCCGAAGGCGCCGACGGTGGATATGTAGACGACCTTGGGAACCTTCGCCTCGAGCGCCGCACGAAGCACGGTCTCCGTGCCGACGACGTTGGCCTCGTACATGGCGCGGTGTTCGCTCTCCGGGATGCCGACCTCGTACACCGCGGCGCCGTGGACGACCGCGTCGCAGTCCTCCATGCCCGCGCGGATGGCGTCGGCGTCGGAGAGGGATCCCGGCACAAGCTCGCAGCCGAGCTCCTGCAGCGCGGCTCCCTTGCTCGGCGTTCGCACGAGCGCGCGAACGTCGTCGCCGCGCTCGCGAAGCTTGCGCACGACGTGACCGCCGATGAACCCGGTGCCTCCCGTGACGAAGACCCTCATCGGCGCGAAGCCTATCCACGACCCGCCGCGCTCGCGTAGCTCGGTCCGCCATCGCCCGGCCTACACTTGAGGTGGATGCAGCGAACCCGCAACGGTCGTACGGCCCAGACCAGTGACGCCGCCGTCGCCAGCGGCATCCAGAATCCGCGTGCACGCCAGCGTGCCCTCTGTCTCGGGGTTGTGCCGGGGTCGCCCGGTGACTCTGATCCGCTCGCGGAGCTGAAGGAGCTTCTTCGCACGGCTGGAGTCGCGAACGTGGAGGAGGTCGTCCAGGTTCGCGCCCGTCCGGACCCCGACCGCTATGTGGGGCGCGGGAAGCTCGCCGAGGTCAAGGCCGAGATCGCGCGGGCGAACGCGAACCTGGTCGCCTGCGATGACGAGCTGGTTCCCCGGCAGGAGCGAAACCTCGAGCAGGCGCTGGGCGTCCCGGTGATCGACCGCACGGCCGTGATCCTCGACATCTTCGCCGACCACGCGCACAGCGCCGAAGGAAAGCTGCAGGTGGAGCTCGCTCAGCTCGAATACAACCTCGCGCGCATGCGGGGTCTGTGGACCCACTTGGAGCGCCTGGGCGGCGGGATCGGGACGAGGGGCCCGGGCGAGTCCCAGATCGAGACGGACCGCCGGCTCGCGCGTGACCGGATCGCGAACCTGCGGCGTCGCCTGGAGCGGATGGAGCGAAACCGCGAGGTCATGCGGGCCCGCCGCAGCGGATCGGCGCTGCCGATCGTGGCGCTCGCCGGCTACACGAACGCCGGCAAGTCGACACTGCTGAACGCCATGACCGGCGCCGGCGCCGGGGTGGGGGAGCGGCTCTTTCACACGCTAGACCCCACGACCCGCGCGTACCGACATCACGGTCGGCGCTACCTGCTCACCGACACGGTCGGTTTCATCCGCAAGCTGCCGCACCAGCTGGTCGAGGCCTTCAAGGCGACGCTCGAGGAGACCGCGCTCGCCGATCTCATCCTCCACGTCGTTGACGCCTCCGAGCCGGAGCTCCAGCGTCGCGAGGCGATTGCGGCGGTGGACTCGGTGCTCGACGAGATCGGTGCCGGGGCCACGCCGCGGCTGCTCGTCTACAACAAGGCCGACCTGCTGGACCCCGCCGACGCGAACGAGCTGACGATCCGCCACCCGGGATCGATCGCTATCTCGGCGCTCGACGGTGAGGGGCTCGAAGAGCTGCGCGATCGCATCGAGTCGAGCTTCGAGGAGACGCTGGCTCCGCTCGAGCTCCTGCTGCCGTATTCCGCTGGCGGGACGCTCGCCGAGCTCCACGACGTCGCCGGAGACCTCGAACGCGAGGACCGCCCGGAGGGGGTGGTCGTGAGGGCCCGAGTCCCAACGGCGCTCGTGCATCGATTCACGGAGTTTGCGCTGAACGGGGACGGTGCCGGCGGCGATGGATACGAGCGGCGCAAGGCAGCGGGGCCGCCGCAGTAGATGGAGCTGCCGATCTCTCGGCTTCGGGCCGACGCGACACTTCCCACCCGCGCTCACGACGGCGACGCCGGCCTCGACCTATACGCCGCCGAGGCTGCGACGATCGAGCCCGGTGATCGGGCGACCGTCGCCACCGGGATCGCGGTCGAGATTCCCGCCGGCTTCACGGGGCTCGTGCTCCCGCGCTCGGGACTGGCGGCGAGGCACGGTATCGCGCTCGTCAACGCCCCGGGGCTGATCGACTCGGGTTACCGGGGAGAGATTCGGGTCCTGCTGCTGAACACGGATCGGCGGGATCGATTCGAGGTCTCGCCGGGCGACCGGATCGCCCAGCTCGTCCTGACGCCGGTCGCCGACGTGGAGCCCTTGGAGGTCACCGAGCTGGCGACCAGCGTCCGCGGCGAGGGCGGCTTTGGCTCGAGCGGGCGCTGACCCGCCCCGTAGGCTGGCCCGATGCTCGACCGCGTAACCGAGGACGTTCAGACCCTCGACCCGGTGGCCTACATCCGCCATGTGGGCCTGCTCCCCGAGGACAGCTACGGGTTCATCCCCACGAAGCTCGGCGAGGGATCCGAGCTCCTCTATCTGTACCGCGACCGTCCGGAATACGAGCGCGCCCGATCCAAGCCCACGATGCCCCACGTGGAGATGCAGCTTCCAACCGTCCCGGGCGGCAGGCTCGGCGAGATCGTCGAGCAGGCGCAGGAGATGCAGCGGATGTACGGGGCCGGCCAGCCGCAGTCCCTGGGAGCCCCCGGCGATCCGATGCCGTCGATGCCGGATGTGGAGAAGCTCGTCGAGGCGGCGAAGCTCCGCTCCACGGGGGCTATCGACGACGCGGAGTACGCCCGCTTGCGTGCGGATGCGGGGGCGCCCGACCCCGGCGCCGCCCCTGCCGGACGGGCAGAACCGGCCGATCCCGCCAGCGGGCCCGCGATCGTGGCCCATCGCATGTACCCCGGGATTCGCGCGCGGAGCAGCACGAAACAGCTCGACGAGTTCCTGCCCTCATATTGCGAGGCGCTCGAGTTGAGACCCGAGGACGTCTACGGCGTCTTTCCGTGGCAGTCGCGCACGAGCACGGGCGGGGAGCACGGTGCCGGCTCCACCGAGTGGGACGACTTCTGGATCGTGTATCGCGACCGCCCTGCGTACGCCGCCGCCCGAGAGACGTACGCGAGCACGATGGACGAGGAGGGCCGGTGGCCGCCGCCGGTCATCGCGCCAGGGGTGGGGGAGGCTTCGGAACCGGGCTCAGCGGGCGGCGAGGTAACGGTCGAGAACGACCTCTGGCCCCGCGCCATGCTGGTGATCAAGCAGACCGGGGGGCAGCTTGCCGACAGCCTCAAGGAGAAGATCGCATCGAGGGGGTACGGGCCGGAGGACTCATTCGGCTTCTGCCCCAGCTTCACCCACCGCAGCATCTACTTCGGCTGGCGCGGGCGCTGAGGAAGGCGGCGGCTTCGCCGCACTTCCTTACTTGCGCATCGCCGCCCGATGCGCGGACTCGTGGGCGGCAGCCTCCAGAGTGTCGTCCAGCGGCTCGAGCTCGGGCTCAAGGCCCTCGCGCCGGCCGAGGGCGAGCTGGATCAGCCGATCCGCGAGCCACGCGTTCTTCGGCAGCAGGGGACCGTGCAGATAGGTCCCGACGATGTTCTGTCTGTGGACGCCCTCGTGGCCGTCCTTGCCGTTGTTCCCGAAGCCGCGGATGACGCGACCGAGCGGGGTCGCGCCCTGAGCCAGGTAGGTGCGCCCGCCGTGGTTCTCGAACCCCGCGAGGCGCCGTGGGCCACCGCCCAGGTCGACCTCGATCTCCACGTTGCCGATCAGCCTCGCGCCCGGCTCGCGCACCGTCTCGAGCTCGGCGAGGCCCAGCCCCTCGATCCGCTCGTCGCCGAGCTGGTAGCTGTGTCCGAGCAGCTGGTAGCCGCCGCATACCGCCAGCAGCACGGCGCCGTCGTCCACCGCCTCGGCCAGCGCCCGTTGCTTCGTCCGCAGGAGGTCGGCGGCGACGAGCTTCTGATCGCGATCCTGGCCGCCGCCCATGTAGAGGAAGTCGTGCTCGGCGGGATCAAACGACTCGCCCGGTCCGGAGGCGGTGTAGGCGAAGCCGATCCCGCGCCACTCGCAACGCCGCCGCAGGAGCATGATGTTGCCGCGGTCGGCGTAGATGTTCATCTGCTCCGGGTAGAGCGCGCAAAGTCGCAGCTCCATCACGGCCGCTCCAGCACCACGATCACGGAACCCACGTAGCCGTCCATCGGCGGCACCGGCAGCCGGTCGCCGGGACGCATGCCGGCGGCCTCGCCCTCGCTCTCAAGCGCGTCGGCGTCGAGCAGCCACAGCGACTCCGCGTGCTCGGACTCGGTCATCGCGCCGCCGAGCGCGACCTCCTGGCGAAGGCGGTGCAGCTCCAGGCGCGGGCCGTCGGTGGTGACGTCGACCGGCAGGCTTGAGTACACCCGACCGTCAACCTCGCGAACGTCGGGAAGCGGGGCCGGCGCTCCCTGGAGATCCTCCGGCACGCCGTCGAGGATCGCCGCCGCCAGCCGGCCACCGGGGCGAAGGTGGGCCGCCGCCCGGCGCAGCACCGTTGCTCGGGCCGACTGGTCTCCGACCATCTGGATGAACTGCATCGCCGCGATCACGAGCCCGAACTTGCGGCCGAGCTCGAGTCGGCTCGCGTCGGCACGGACAGTGTGCACCGGGAGCCGCTCGGCGCGGGCGCGGGCCCGGGCTTCCACCGCCGCTAGGAGCTCCTCCTCCACGTCCACAGCCCACAGCTCGTGACCCAGCCGGGCGAGGTGCAGGCACACCCGTCCGGTGCCGCACCCGAGCTCGAGGATGGGGTCCGAGCCGGCCGAGGCGAGGCGCTCCCATGCTTCGAGATCGGCCGCGTAGGCACCGCATTCGACGTCCTGCCAGACCACCCTCGAGCTCATGCCCAGTACTTCCGTGCCAGGCCCCGCTTGGAAAGCATCGTGCGAAGCTCGAGGAGCGCGGTGTAGGTCGGAAGCGCGAACAGCCTCCCGTCAGCGCGCTCCACCGCCTCGTCGATCGAGTGCGGGATGTCTGCATCGACCTCGATGGCGTCCGGAGCGACGCCGGCGTACTTCAGGCGCACGGCCATCTCGGGGGCTCGCGTTCCCGCGCACGTCACGTGCCGCACGCACCCGGCGAGGAGCTCGAAGTCCGCGTCCCACACCCAGGAGATGTCGCGTCCGTCGGCGATCCGGTCGTTCAGCGCCACCCAGATATCCAGGGCGGGCTCGCCGTTGGATCCCGCCTCGAGGAGGAGGGTGCGCAGCACCTCGTTGGCGCCGGCTGGGTTCTTGATCAGCAGGATCGAGAGATCCTTGCCCTTGACGGGCACGGTCTCGACCCGGCCGAAGACCGCCCGCATGGACTCCATCGCCGCGGCGGCCTCGGAGAGGTCGAGTCCGAGTCGCAATGCAGCGGTGAGGGCCGCGAGCGCGTTGTAGACGTTGTACAGGCCCGGCAGCGGCAGCCGAAGCTCCACCTCGCCGTCCGGGGTCCGTACCTGGATCCGCGACCCGCTCATCCCCTTGAGCTCGATCCGGGTTGCCGCGACGTCCGGCGGCGGGCGGTCGGCACTGCAGGAAGGGCAGCGGTAGTGGCCGAGATGACCCACGAACGCCCGCTCGTACTCGTACGGCGCGCCGCAGCGGCGGCAGTGCTTGGCGTCGAATGCGTGCTGGAGCTCCGGAATCGCCTGGCTTTCGTCCTCGATCCCGAAGTAGGTGACCCCGGTGCGCCGGGCGAGGTCCTTGTCCCGGCCGAGGTCGGCGATCAGCGGATCGTCCGCATTCAGCGCGAACTCGGTTGCGCCCGCGCGTGCCGCCACCGTCGCGGCCCATTCGTCCGCGAGGTGCTCGAGCTCCCCGTAGCGATCGAGCTGGTCGCGAAACAGATTGCAGAGGACCACGAGCCGCGGCTCAAGCTCGGCGGCAACGCGGGGCAGCCAGGCCTCGTCCACCTCGAACAGGCCCTCGTCACCCCGCTGCTCGAGCAGTGCGGTGGCGACGCCCCAGGTCATGTTCGAACCCGCCCGGTTGTGGACCGGGTCGCGGCCGGCTGCGCGGAGCGCCTCGGCGATCATTCCGGCGGTCGTGGTCTTGCCGTTCGTGGCGCTCACGATCGTTGCGCGCCCGTGAAGCCTCGATCCGAGGCGAGCGATCGCATCGGGGGCCATCCGCAGCAGCAGGCGTCCGGGGAGCGTCGTCCCGCCACCCCGCCCACTGGCTCGGCTGAGCGCGCCCGCCGCCCGCGCGATCGCGAGCTTCGGGCCGAAGAGGCGGCTCACTTCCCGGGCGGGCCCACGGCGCCGCCTGGCGGCGCGATCACGTCGAGCGCGCGAGGAAGCACGCGAATCGTCGCGGGAAGATCCGCCAGGTGATCGCCGTCGGCGTAGACGGCGAACGGGCGGTCGGCGGCGATCTCGACCTCGCTCGCGCGGGCGACGATCACTTCGTCCTTGTCCACGTGGGTGCCCTTGAACACCTTGGGCAGGTTAGCCAGGTAGCGGCGCTTGGCGAACTGGACGATGTAGACGACGTCAAGCAGGCCGTCATCGAGCTCCGCGGCCGGCGCCAGGAACATCCCGCCGCCGTAGGACCTGTTGTTGGCGGCCGCCACCGAGTAGCCGCTGAACTCGCGGGGGCGGCCGTCGAGCGTGATCTCGAACCGAGCCGGCTTCCAAGCGGCCAGGGCTCGCAGGCCGGCATACAGGTAGACCAGATGGCCCTTCAGGAGCCTGGCGTCGTTCGCGATCTGGTTGGCAACCGAGTCGAGCCCGCAACTCGCGATGCCCAGGAAGCGCCGCCCGTTGACCTCGCCGACGTCGATCGCCCGGGACGTTCCCTCCGCGAGGACCGCGACCGCCCGATCCACGTCGGTCGGGATGCCAAGAACGCGGGCCAGGTCGTTTCCGCGCCCACCGGGGATCACGCCAAGGGGGGTCCCGGTCCCCACCAGCACACCGCCGATCTGCCCGATCAGCCCGTCACCGCTCATCACCACCGGAATCTCGCCGCCCGCCGCGGCCGCGCGCGCCTCCTCAACCCCGTGGTCGAGGCTCGTCGTCATCACGAGCCTGTAATTGATCTCGTGGTCTCGAAGCGCTCCCTCGAGACGCGGCAGGAGCTCGCGGGCGCGACCTCCGCCGGCCGAGGGGTTGACGAGGACCAGGTGCGGCCGGTCGGTGGACATGGACGGAATCTAGAGGGCGAGTGGCTTGCGACCGACCCAGAACGTGCCGTCACCCGCCTCGCCGTCTCCGGCGGGCTCGATCCCGTGCTTGGCGAATCCCCACTCCAGTGTCGCCTTGGACGTGTAGAACGGCGTCGCGCTTCCCCAGCTCGACGCGACGATCACCTGGCCGCCGGGCCGCAGCACCCGTGCCACCTCACGCGTGAACGGCGGCATGTTGAGATGCGCCACGAGGTCGAAGGAGTCGTCCTCGTACGGCAGGTCGGCCGCGTCGGCCACCCTGAAGGCGACTCGCCCCTCCGGGTCCAAGCCCACCTTCGCCTTCGCGCCACGGATCATCTCCTCTGAGAAGTCGACACCCCGAACCCTGGCCTGGGGAAACTCGCGCGCGATCAGCAGCACTCCCTCCCCGGTGCCGGTTCCAACGTCCAGGGCGCGCTCGGGCGCGGGCTTTACGTGAAGGAGCGCGGCGGCCAGCGGCGCCAGGTGACCTACCGACCCGGCCGTGGTTCGCTGGTCCCAGCCGGGAGCGGCGCGGTCGAAGAAGCGGCGCATCGGCCCACGGACGAGTGGCCAAGCCCACGGCGCGCGGACGACGAGCCGGTTGAGCATCCGGCCCAGGACCCGGATCCGGGTGGGAGTCGGACGCCCCCGAGGGGCGGCGTCGCTCGAGCTCTCCGAGCTTGAGGGCATATCCCCATCTTGCCTGCTCCCCGCCCCGGGCGAGGCTCGCTAGTCTGCCGCGCCCATGCCTCGCCGAATCGTGCCCCTCCTGGCCCTCGCCGGGACGATCGCCTTGCTGGCCGCGTGCGGAGGCGGCGGCGATGACAACTCCACCGGCGGATCCCTGCCCCAGGGGTGCGAGCAGGTGTCCAAGCCGCCCCCCAAGCCCCGCCAGCTAAAACGCCCCGCGCAGACCGTTCAGCGGGGCGAGACCCTCACCGCGACCGTCGACACCAGCTGCGGCCGGTTCGACATCCAGCTGGACACCGCGGCGTTCCCGCGGACGGTCAACTCCTTCGTCTACCTCGCCGAGAAGGGGTTCTACGACGACACGATCTTCCACCGGATCGTTCCGCGCTTCATCGTCCAGGGCGGAGATCCCACCCAGAGCGGAAAGGGCGGCCCCGGCTACACGATCACGGAGCGGCCGCCCGCCAACGCCAGCTACACGATGGGCACCGTTGCGATGGCGAAGACGCCCGTGGAGCCAGCCGGCAGGTCGGGCAGCCAATTCTTCGTTGTGACAGCGGCCGACGCCGGGCTGCCCCCCAACTACGCCATCCTTGGCAAGGTGAGCTCCGGGTTCGACGTCGTCAAGCGGATTGGATCCCTCGGGGACCCCGCCAGCGGCGACGCCGGCACCCCGCTAGCCACCGTCGTCATCCGCCGGATCACGGTGAACTAGGTGAGGCGCATCGACGTCGGCGACATTGCTCCCGAGTTCGAGCTCCGGGGGACCGGCAATCGCGACTACCGCCTCGAGCTGTGCCGCGGACACTGGGTGGTGCTCGCCTTCTATCCGGGCGACTTCACGCCGGTGTGCACCCGGCAGTTCTGCTCCTACCGCGACGCTGCGGATCGGCTGGACGAGCTGGACGCGACCGTCTGGGGAATCTCGCCCCAATCGCTGGACTCCCACGAGCGGTTCCGCACCAAGTACGAGCTCACGGTGCCCCTGCTGGCCGACCCGGAGCGCGAGGTCATCCGTGCCTACGGCGTGCTGGGCCCTGGTGGCCGGGTCCGCAGGTCGATCTTCATGATCGACCCGGGTGGAACCGTGCGGTACCGCCACCTCGCGCTCCTGGGACTTCACTATCGCGACGTGGACTCTCTGGGGGAGGCCCTCGAGCGGGTTCGCTCGCAGGCGCCAGCCTGAGCCGGATGACCGCGCTCGAGCCGGTGGAATTCGCGGTCGAGCGGCCGCGCGGAGTCCTGGCCGGGGACATCGTGGGGGAGGGCCCCCCGATCGTCCTGCTTCACGGGATCACCGCCACCCGCCGCTACGTGGTCCACGGCTCCAAGATGCTGGCGCGTGCCGGCCACCGCCAGGTCACCTACGACGCGCGCGGCCACGGCCGCTCCGACCCGGCGCCGCCCGGGGGCGGCTACGCCTATCCCGAGCTGGTGGCCGACGTCGAGGCGGTCGTCGAGGCGGAGGTGGGAGACGGCCCCTTCGTCCTGGGCGGCCACTCGATGGGGGCCCACACGGCGGTGGCGTACGCGGTCGAGCACGCCGAGCGCCTGGCGGGACTGGTGGTGATCGGCCCCGTTTCCATGGGCTTCGCGGATCCTGAGGTCCTCGCCTCATGGGACCGCCTGGCCGAGGGTCTGGAGCGCGGTGGCGTCGACGGCTTCATGGAGGCGTTCGATCGCGGCCTCGATCCCACGTGGCGGGACACCGTTCTTCGCTTCACGCGCGGGCGAATGAACGAGCATCGACATCCCGAGGCCGTTGCTCGCGCTCTTCGCGAGGTGCCGCGCTCGGCGCCGTTTGAGGCGATGTCGGAGCTCCAGTTCCTGGACGTCCCGGCGCTCGTGGTAGCCAGCCACGACACCGCCGATCCCGGGCATCCGTACGCGATCGCCGCCGCCTACGCCGAAGAGTTGCCGAGCGCGCACCTGATCAGCGAGGAGGAGGGTGCGTCACCGCTTGCCTGGCAGGGTGGACGGTTGGCGCGCGCCATCGCGAACTTCTGCGCATCCGGCCCGGTTCGCTCGCGCTTCGCTCGGTAGAACCTCGCTGAACGAGGTGGGCGGGTCCCTATGATTTCAGCGCGATGGTCGACGACGGCGAGGCGATCCACTACGCGGCGGTTCCCCCCGGGACGCCGGTGTACGGCTCCGATGGAGTCGAGATCGGGACGGTCGACCGAGTGCTCGACAACTACCGTGAGCACATCCTGGACGGCGTCGTGGTGCGCGTACCCCACCGCGGCCTTCGATTCGTCGACGCGCCCGAGGTGGCGCGAACGGCGGAGCGGGGGGTGACACTGACGATCGCCTCCAGCGAGGCCGAGTCCCTGCCGCCACCTCCGGATGGCGCCGGTACCTTCCGCCCGAACCTTCGCGGGGGACGGCTGGGACGCCTCTTCGGCGGTGGGTGGAAGCGGCAGTAGGCCCAGGAACGCGCGAGCGCGCGGGACTCTAAGGGGGCGGGTCGCCCGACAGGATCCACTCGCCCGCCGAGCCTCGCTCCAGGAGCCCCCGAGTCGTGAGCCCGCGGAGGGCGAGAGTGACCGTTGGCCTTCTCGCTCCGACCAGGTCGGCAAGCGTCTGGTGCGAGAGCCGGAAGGGCAGCACAGCCCCGCCGGGAGCCTTGCGGCCCCAGAGCTCGGTGAGTTGCCAGAGAAGAAGCAGAAGCCGCTCCTCGACCCCCACCGTGTTGGCGATCGCGGCGCTGACGGCGATTCGCCGCGATCGGCGCAGTGCGCGTTCTGTCAGCGCCTCGAGGAGCTCGGGAACCTGACGTACCTGTGAGGCGAAGTTCTGATCGAGCGCCGCGATCCAAGTGGGCTCGATCACCGTCCAGGCAATCTGCGAGAAGGATGGACTGTCCTCCTGCCAGGGGCTGAACAGATCGCCACGCCCCAGCAGCTCGAGGCTTCGTCCACGATCCGGCACGACGACGCGGCGGCCAATGAGACCATCGAGGACGAGATATCCCAGGTGCGTTCCGGGCGGCTCGGTCGCCGGCTGCCAGGCCCCCCGCTGGAGCTTGAGCGCCGACGCCCACAGCCGGTCCAGAGGCCGCGCGGTCTCGGCCGAACCCACGAGGCGGGCGAACTCGGAGTCCCGCTCCAGCAGGTCGACACGCTCGCCGTTGACCGCGGACTGCGCGTGCTTGATTGCCTCCACCCGGAGCACATACCCTGGATGTACGCTAGAAAACGAGGTAAGGTGCGCGGCCCAGGACGTCGCGCATTGAAAGCGTGGCCACAACCGGAGAGAAATCTACCCCCCGCACCTTGAATCGGGACATCTCCCGTGCCATGGTCGCGCTGTTCAAGGAGGCGATGGGGCGGGGGCCCGGACGCGCTCGAACCTACATCGAGGACGGGGTCGTGCTGACCGTACTGCACGACACGATGACGAAGGCCGAGCACACGCTGAAGGACGAGAACCTCGAGGATCACGTTCGCGACCTGCGCCGGATCTTCCAGGGGACGTTCCGGGAGGAGGCGATTGCCGTGGTCGAGCGCCTGACCGGCCGGAAGGTGCTGGCCTTTCTGAGCGACCACGCGGTCGACCCCGACTATGCCGTGGAGGTGTTCATCCTCGAGCCTGGTCCCGAGGTCGAGCCGACGGATTGACGCCCCGTATCCCCGTTGTTTTGCTGACAGGATCGGGGGTAGCAGTTCGCTAACATCGACCCCGGTCACGCGAGCTCGCACAAGGCCCCGTGATCCACTTGTTGCGGCCAAGCCGCGAGGGGCCCCGTCACGCGTG
Organism: Solirubrobacterales bacterium; assembly: GCA_035265465.1. GTDB lineage: Bacteria > Actinomycetota > Thermoleophilia > Solirubrobacterales > 70-9 > AC-56. The sequence goes on from DATFON010000152.1 coordinate 26,395, forward strand.
GCGTGCGCCCAACCGCGCGGTTCGTCGCCCGTTCCAGTCCCAAGTGCTTAAGGGCCCGTCTGAGGAGGAGAGGGCAGCGTTGCCGACGAGTTCACGCTCCAAGTCCAGTGCAGCCGGGTCTGCCGGCAAGAGCAACGGCCGGCCCCCCTCCGCCAGCATGGACGCCGCAACCGCGAACGCGATTCGAATGGACGGACACCTCGCCGACGAAAACGAGCTCCTTCGCCGCTACGCCGAGACCCACGACCCGCGGCTGAAGGAAGAGCTCGTCAAGCGGTTCCTGCCGCTGGCGCGCTCGCTCGCGCTCCGGTACCGGGGCGCATCCGAGCAGCTGGAGGATCTGATCCAGGTCGCCAGCCTCGGCCTCGTCAAGGCCCTGGACGGCTTCGATCTCGAACGTGGGCGCTCGTTCATCGCCTATGCGGCGCCGACCATTCTGGGCGAGCTTCGCCGCCACTTCAGGGATCGGGTATGGGAGCTTCGCCTGCCCCGTGGCCTTCAGGAGCGAACGATGGCCGTTCAAGAAGCGGCACAAAAACTCGCGGAGGAGCAGGGTCAAACCCCGACCGTCGCCCAGATCGCGGAACGGCTCGAGCTGACCGAGGAGGAGGTTTCCGAGGCCCTGCAGGCTGAGGAGGCGCGACGAACGTTGTCGCTTGACGTGCCGCGGAGTCGCGAGGATCAAGACTCGGTGCCCATGGTGGAGACGGTGGGGGAGGCCGAGACGGGTTACGACCGGGTTGAGGCGCAGATCGCGGCCGAGGGCGCGCCCCTCACCGACCGCGAGCGCACCGTGTTGAGGCTTCGCTTCGAGGAGGACCTGAACCAGTACGAGATCGGCCGGCGCCTGGGGGTCTCCCAGATGCAGGTTTCGCGGATCATGCGCAAGGCGCTTCGCAAGCTGCTCGAGGCCGTGCAGGCGGATGATGGCGAGCAGCCCGCGTCCTGATCCGCGGCCCGTCCGGGTCTCCGTTTGGCCGACTCGCCGCGAGGGTAGGAACGCGGCCAGGAGGTGATTCGATGAGCCTCATCGACAAAGTGACCGGCCGCGCGAAGAAGGCCGCCGGCGATATCGCCGGCGATTCCTCGCTTCGCCGCCAAGGTCGCAAGGAAGAGTCCAAAGGCGAAAAGAAGGAAGAGCTGAACCGAGCCGAGGATCGGGTCGAGGACAAGGCCCAGGAGGTCGGAAAGCTCGAGCGCGAGACCTGAGCGTCTCGGTGCGCCCGGCGGGTCCCGTCGGGCGCATCTCATTTCTCAGCGGTGGCAGCCGACGACTACCCCCCGATCGCCGACTACGCTCTCATCGGTGACTGCCATGCCGCGGCGCTGATTTCGCGCTCGGGGTCCATCGATTGGTGCTGCCTGCCGCGCTTCGACTCGGGCGCGTCCTTCGCGCGAATACTCGACTGGGAGCGGGGAGGGTTCTGCGAGGTCCAGCCAGAGGTCCCGTCCAAGCTGCCGCCATCGCGTGCCTACGTGGACGGCACGCTCATCCTGGTCACCACCTTCAACGCTCCCGGTGGCCACGCGCGCCTGATCGACTGCTTCACGATCCAGCGTGAGGACGCGGACTCCGAGCGCCCGCGGCACTGGCGCGAGCTCGTCCGGATCATCGAGGGCGAACGAGGCACCTTCGACTTCACGATTCGCGTCGCCCCGCGATTCGACTATGGCGCCGTCGACCCGTGGATCCACCATCTGCGGCCGCAGACCTACGGCGCGATCGGAGGGGACGACGCGCTTCTCGTCTGGAGCGACGCCGACCTCGACGCTGATGACGACCGCCACAGCCTCGAGGCCAGGGCGACGATCCGCCCGGGGGAGCGCATCAGGCTGTCCATTACCTCGCTCGACCCGCCGGAGATCGACGAAGGGGACGCCCCGGACATCGGCGGTTCGGTCGGCGTCGATCGGCGGGTGGAGGAAACGGTCGCCGCGTGGCGTGAGTGGTCCGCCCGCCTCGACATCGAGGGTGCCGACGCCGGGGCCGCCGCACGCTCGGCCATCGTCCTCCAGGCACTCACCTACACGCCCACGGGCGCCATCGTGGCCGCGCCGACGACGTCACTTCCGGAGGGGCGTGGCAGCCGGGGCGCCCGAAACTGGGACTACCGGTACACGTGGATCCGCGACTCGGCGCTCGCCGTGCGCACGATGGCCCGGCTCGGATGCGAGGAGGAGGCACAGGGGTTCCGGCGATTCGTTGAGCGCAGCGCGGCGGGCAACGCCAAGGACCTCCAGATCCTCTTCGGCGTGGAGGGCGAGCGACGATTGACGGAGCTCGAACTCTCCCACCTGGAGGGCTACCACGGGGCGACGCCGGTCCGGATCGGCAATAAGGCGTCGGGCCAGCTCCAGCTCGACGCCTACGGTCAGCTCCTCGATCAGAGCTGGCGATGGTACGAGCGCGGGCACGAGCCCGACGATGACTACTGGCGCTTTCTGGTTGAGCTGGTGGAGGCCGCGATCGAGCGCTGGAAGGATCCGGACGCCGGAATCTGGGAGTGGCGCGATGAGCCCAAGCACTTCGTCCATTCGAAGGTGCTCTGCTGGGCGGCGGTGGACCGTGGCCTCAAGCTCGCCGAGCACTGCATGAGGAAGGCCCCCGAGCGACGCTGGAA
>DATFON010000153.1:0-11628 GCA_035265465.1 Solirubrobacterales bacterium
CCGAATAGAACCCGCCGTGTCGGAGCCCAGGGCCGCATCGGCCATCCCCGCCGCGAGCGCGGCCGCCGACCCGCCGCTCGAGCCGCCGGCGATTCTGCCGGCCGCGACCGGGTTGGGAACGGTCCCGTAGTGCGGGCTCTCCGACGTCATGCCGAACGCGAACTCATGCAGGTTGGTCTTTCCCACGTCGGCATAGCCATTGCTCTCCAACCGCAACACCGCCTCGGCGCTCGACTCCGGCACGTGGTCCTCGAAGATGAGCGAGCCGTAGGTCGTCCGCACGCCCGCGGTGTCCAAGATGTCCTTCACGGCGAGCCTGGTGCCCACCGGCGGGTCGTCGATCGTCGTGATGAAGATGTGCTCGAGCGGTTGCGGTTCGCCGGCCAACGCGGCGCCCTCAGTGGGCTCGCTTGAGCCTGGAGCGGGCCGTCTGCCTGTCGATGACCTTGCCGAGGAGCTGCTGGATCTCACGATCCCCGGTGACCTTCAAGTGGCCGTGCTCATATGCCTCGCGCCAGTCGTTCAGCTTGCCGCGCTCGGCCAGCTCGTTGAAGTCGGCACGCGGTATCGAGAGCTCGAGCCGGGCGTTCTCAGGCTCACCCTTCGTGATGATCGGGCCCGGTGTACGAACGCCGAAGACCTGCACGTCCCCCCGCCCGCGGAGCTCCAGGCGGATCGTCAGCTTGAGGTTGCCGAGCGCCGGCACCTCCCCGGAGAATCGCCGGTAGGCGGTCGAGATCAGCTCCTGCGCGCGGGCCATCTATGCCCGGTTGCGCTGGAGGAGCTTCTTCCCGATGACCATCTTCTGGATCTCGGAGGTGCCCTCTCCGATCAAGAGCAGCGGGGCGTCGCGGTAGATGCGCTCGATCTCATACTCCTTCGAGTAGCCGTAGCCGCCGTGAATGCGCAGCGCGTCCTCGGCGTTCTCCTTCGCCGCCTCGGATGCGAACAGCTTCGCCATCCCCGCCTCCAGGTCGGAGCGCTCCCCGGCGTCCTTCATGCGGGCGGCCTTCATCGTCAGCAGTCGGGCCGCCTCGAGCCTCGTGCCCATCTCGGCGAGCTTGAACGTGATCGCCTGGTGCTGGGCGATGGGCTTGCCGAAGGTCTTGCGCTCCTGGCTGTAGCGGAGGGCGAGCTCCATCGACCGTTGTGCGACCCCCACGCCTCGCGCCGCCACGTTTACCCTGCCGACCTCCAGGGCGTCCATCATCTGGACGAACCCCTCGCCCAGGCCCTCGGGCCCGCCCAGGATGCGGTCCTCGGGCACCTTGAACCCGTCGAAGACGAGCTCGGTCGACTCGACCCCCTTGTAGCCCATCTTCTTGATCTTCGGCGGGATCGTGAGTCCCGGAACCTTGTCGGCTCCCGGCTCCTTCTCGCAGATGAAGCAGGTCATCCCCTTGTACGGCGGATCGGCCTTCGTATCGGTCTTGACGAGCACGAAGACCAGGCCCGAGCGAAGTCCGTTGGTCACCCACATCTTCTGGCCGTTGATCTCCCACTGACCGTCATCCGCCTGCTTGGCGGTTGACTTGATCCCCTGGACGTCCGAGCCCACCTCTGGCTCCGAGAGGGAGAAGGCCGCCCGGATCTCACCGGTGGCCATCTTCGGGAGGAAGGTGTTCTTCTGCTCTTCCGTTCCGAACTTCATCAGCAGATACGAGCCGATGAAGTGCGTGTTGACCACCCCGGAGATGGAGATCCAGCCGCGCGAGAGCTCCTCGACGATCATCGCGTAGGTCGTGAGGTCGAGCCCCATGCCGCCGTACTCCTCCGGGATGGTCACGCCGAACAGGCCGAGCTCCTTCATCTGCTCGACGATGGGCTCCGGAAACTTGTCCTCGTGGTCGTACTCCTCGGCGACGGGGATGATCTCGTTGTCGGCGAACTGGTGCACCATCTCGGTGATCGCCTTCTGCTCGTCGGTCTTCTCGGTGAACGTGTCGGTGGCTACTGCCATGGCTCCTCGGGCTCGGTGGTGGGGGCGGTCAAGGATAATCGGAGCCGTGTCAGCCGAGAACGTTCGCGTAGTTGAGGAGATCCAGGCCGGCATCACCGATGGGGATGTGGTCGCCGCCCTGGAGAGCGAAGAACCGGACCCCCGCATCAGCCGGTTGTTCATGGATCTCGCGGAACCTGACTTCGAGACCGCCATGGTCGGGCCGGCTTACATGTCGGGGAGGCGAATCGAGTACACCGGGTTCGAGGGCTTCGCCGAAGCCTGGCGCGATTGGACGAGCCCGTTCGAGAGCTACCGAATCGAGGTCGAGCAGATGATCGATGCCGGCGAGCAGGTCGTCACCCTGGTCGCAATGTCGGGCAAGACGCGCACCGGGGGCGCCGAGATCACGGCCCCGGGTGCGGCCGTGTGGACTGTGGTGGACGGGCGGGTGCGCAAGGTCGAGTTCCATATCGACCGCGCCGTGGCGCTCCGGGCCGCAGGCCTCGAATGACTTGCGGCGGCTTCGCCGCCTGACATGCCAGTGCGTCGACAAAGTCGCCGCACGTCACAACTGACTAGACCTCCCAGGCGAAGCAGATCGAGCGCCAGCTCGGTTGCTCGCGCTCGTAGAAGCGGTGGGCATCGGTGCGCGTCTCGGCACTGTCCAGCTCCAGATGGGTGGCCCCGCGCTCGCGCGCCCAGTCCTTGGCGGCGTCCAGCAGCGCCTTGCCGACGCCCATGGAACGTCGCTCCGGATGGACGGCCAGATCCTCCACCCAGGCCCGAAAGCCGAAGCGAACCGAATGGATGTCCTGGTAGGCCGTGCAGAGCCCCACGAGCTCGCCACCGGGCTCCTCGGCCACGATCACGGCGGCGTCATGCGAGTCGATCGCCCCGCGGAGAGCAACGGTGGCGCGCCGCTCGTCCCAGCTCGGAGGCGTGATGCCGGGGGGCGCGAACAGCCACTCGTAGAGCGGCACGACCCTGCCCTCCTCGCCGGGCTCGGCTGCGCGAATCACGAAGTCCACGCGGCTCAGGCTAGCCGCAGGGAGGCTCTGCCCGTCAAACCGTGCCGTGGTCCTTGAGCGTCTGCTTGACGTTCTTGGGGATCCCGACGATCCCGTCGACGTCGTCAACGGACGCGAAGCCACCGTGCTGCTCTCGCTGCCCGATCAAGCGTGCGGCCTGGGTGACCGAGAGGCCGATCGCCCGCAGCTGCTCGAAGCTCGCCGAGTTCAGATCGACCCGTCCGGCCGAGTCCTCTTGCGCCGTCTCCGGGTTTGCGACCGCCGCCGCCTGAGCCGCAGCTCGCTTCATCGACTCGGCGCGCTCGCGAAGCCCGGTGACCTCTCGCTCGGCCCGCTCGGCGCGACTTCGCTCGCTCTTGGCGAGCTTCTCCGTTTCGCGAAGCTCCCGTCGCAGCCTTTGAACCTCGGCGCCAAGCTCGGCGGCCGCCGCCGGTTCGGCCGGGACCGCCTCGGCCTCCCGCACGACCTCCACGCCGGTGGTTGCTCCGGAGGGCGCCTGCCGCAAGTCGGACGGAAGCCAGTCCTCAGGGGCCGGCGATTGCCCCTGCGGGCGGGCGCTGAAGATGCGGGACCGGGCCGCCACTCTCACGTTCTGGGGGCTCTTCGCGCGGGACACCACAGCGCTCATCGGCGGTCGACGCGAAAACCCTTAGCGACGAGCGCGCCGTAGAATTTGCTCGCTGCTCCGAATTCGCAATGTCCCGACAAACAGGTCGTGTCTCGCAGCCGCGGTGCTCGTCGCCGCGACCGCGTCCGCCGCGTTACCCGCGGCAGGTTCCACGGAGAGACCCAAGCGGAGCCTGACTCAGCTGGGTAAGAACGGGTGCCTCGTGGTGCCCAGCCAGTTCCAGTCTCCGGTCCGGGGCTGCAACAACGGCGGGGTCGGCATCGCCAATGCCAGCACCGCGGCAATCAGTCCAGACGGCCGGGCAATCTACGTAGCGTCGGGTGGATTCCAGGGGAGCGCAGGATCGGTAGCCACCGTTCGCCGCCGCGCTCACGGTGGGATCACGCAACCCCCGGCGCCTGATGGCTGCGTATCTGACAGGAACGTACCGCCGGTCAAGGGATGCGCTGGAGGGAGCGGGCTGTTGGTTCCCGCTGGGGTTGTCGTCAGCCCCGACGGGTCGAACGTATACGTGGCCTCCGCCGGCGCAGGCTCGATCGCGGTCTTCTCCCGCAACGCCAAGACGTCGATTCTCAATCAGCTCCCGCAGCCGCACGGCTGCATCGACGCCAAGGGGCCGTACCACGAGCCGGCGTGCACGATCGGGCGCGCCGTCGGTGGCGCCCAGGACGTAGCCGTAAGCCCCGACGGAAAGAACGTGTACGTCACGACGTTCTTCGGCTTGGCGATCTTCTCCCGGGACCTGGACGACGGTTCATTGACGCAGCTGCCTGGTACCAGGGGCTGTATCAACGGCGACGTCCTTCCAGCTCCGGGATGCGAGGTCGTCGGGGAGCCGATGGACGGCGCAACGGATCTCGCAGTCAGCCCCAACGGAAAGCAGGTCTACGTGGTGACCTCCGGTCCGGCATCGCAGGGTGGCCCGCCGGGGCTGAGGGGCTCCCTGCTGGTGTTCGCGCGCAACGCCGGCGACGGCTCGCTGAGCTTGCAGCAGTGCCTCATCGACCGCTCTCAGCATCGGGCAGGATGCGAGCGTCGGCGCGCCCTCATCAAGCCATTCGATCTGGCCCTTTCCGGTGACGGGAATCACGCGTACGTTCTGCCCGTCCGCCCCCAGGCAATCGATCTGTTCGAAATCGCGGCCGATGGCACCCTTCGCCAGCCTGAGGGCAAGCGGGCTTGCATCGTGTCTCGGAGTGCCCGCCACAACGCGAGCCGCTGCCGACGTGGAATCAAGCGGGTGACCGACATCAACAACGTCGCCGTGAAGCGGGGAAACCTGTACGCGTCGGGCACCGGCAACAACACCGTCGGTGTCTTCGCTCGCGATCGGCCAGGCGGCGCACTGAGGCAACGCCGCCACGGCTGCCTCGGTAGGCCGTGCGGCGAACGTATAAAGGGCCTCTCCGACCCCTCGGCTGTGGTCCCATCGCCCGACGCCAGGAACCTCTACGTGGTGTCGTCCAACTCGGTCTCGGCGCTGCGACGGCGGTAGCCCTCGGGCGCCGGTCGGTAGATTTCGCGCCCGTCGACCCGGAAGGAAGCAGTGCGAAACCCACGCCAATTCACACAGCCGCTCGCCCTCGACGCGCCCGAACCGCCGCTCGAGATCCCCGTGAAGCCCTCGCGGATGATCCACTTTCTCGACTTCTCGAACGAGAAGATGGCCGCCAAGGCGCCGGACCTCGCACAGCAGGCTGACATCCTCCTCGGAAACCTCGAGGACGCGATCGCCGCCGACAAGAAGGAGGCCGCGCGGGAGGGCCTGATCAAGGCCGCGAAGGAGACCGACTTCGGCGACTGCGCGCTGTGGACCCGCGTGAATTCGCTGGAGAGCCCATGGGTGCTCGACGACCTGATCCAGCTCGTCACCGAGATCGGCGACAAGCTCGAGGTGATCATGGTGCCGAAGGTCGAGGGTGCCTGGGACATCCACTACGTGGATCGGCTCCTGGCCCAGCTGGAGGCCAAGGCGGGGCTCGATCGGCCGCTGCTGGTGCACGCGATCCTCGAGACCTCGCTGGGCGTCGTGAACCTCGAGGAGATCGCGACCGCCAGCCCCCGTATGCAGGGGATGAGCTTCGGTCCCGCCGATCTCGCGGCGTTCCGGCGCATGAAGACCACCCGCGTCGGTGGCGGCCATCCCGCATATCGCGTGATCGAGGACCCGGATCCCGACAACCCCGAGGCCCCGCGTGCCACCGCACAGCAGGACCCGTGGCACTACTCGATCGCCCGCATGGTGGATGCATGCACATCCGCGGGCATCCTGCCCTTCTACGGCCCCTACGGCGACATCAGGGACACGCTGGGTTGCGAGACCCAATTCCGCGCCGCATTCCTGCTCGGCTGCGTGGGAGCCTGGTCGCTGCACCCGGTGCAGATCGAGATCGCGAAGAAGGTCTTCAGCCCGCCACCAGACGAGGTTAGGTTCGCGAAGAAGGTGCTGGAGGCGATCCCGGACGGTCGCGGCGTCCACATGATCGACGGCAAGATGCAGGACGACGCCACCTGGAAGCAGTGCAAGGTGATGGTCACGCTCGCCGAGATGCTCGCGCGCAAGGACCCGGAGCTCGCGAAGGCGTACGAGCTCGAGGGCTAGCCGAGACCCGTTGGCGGATTGCTGCTCTCATTGTTAGAGCAGCAGTGCTCTATTCTTTAGAGCATGAATCCGTTTCGCTACACGGAGCCCGTGCCGCCGAGCGAGCTAATCGACCGCGACTCGGAGGCGGAGACGCTGCTTCGCACGGCCGTCGCGGGCAACAACAGCCGGCTGATCGCGCCTCGCCGTTACGGGAAGACGTCGCTTCTGCGGCGAGTCATCGACGACGCGGGTCGCGAGGGGTGGGCCGCGGTCTACGTGGACTTCTTCGGTGTGCTGACCCTGGGTGACGTCGCAGCTCGAATCGAGCGGGCGTATGCGGCCCAGCTGGAGGGCGGTCTGGCGTCCTGGTTCGCCGGAATCCGGCGCAGGCTCCGCCCCACATTGCGCCTGGGCGCCGAGGACCAGATCCCGGCCGAGCTCGAGCTGTCGCTGGACCCGCAGGCCGAGCCACCGCTCTTGGAGCGCTTGGCGCTTCCCCGCCGCATTCAGGAACGCAGCGGTCAACGTACCCTCGTCGTGTTCGACGAGTTCCAGGACGTGCTGGCGGCGAAGGACCGCGCCGACGCGACCATCCGCAGTGAGATCCAGCATCACGCCGACGCGGCCAGCTACGTGTTCGCCGGCTCGCAGCTCGGAATGATGCGACGCCTCTTCGCCGACAAGCGGCGAGCGCTCTACGGACAGGCGAGGGCCGTCGAGCTGTCGCCGCTGGCACCGGACGACGTCGCCGAGGACGTTGCCGGGCGGTTCGCGCGCACCAATCGCGACGTGGGGACCGCGCTCGATCTGCTCCTGGACGCCGGCGGCGGACATCCCCAGCGCACCATGCTGCTCGCCAACGCGCTGTGGGACGAGCTTGGCCCGGGCGAGACGGCAACCGAGGAGCAGTGGTTCGCCGCCTACGACAGGGCCATGGTCGAAGTGCGAGATGAGCTACGCGCCATCTGGATCGGCCTCGGCACCGGGCAACGGCGCGTGCTGAGCGCCGTCGCCCAGAACCGCGACGGCCTGTACGCGGCGGGTCGCCGCCAGGGCGGGTCTCGCGGCGGGGCGGTCAAGTCGGCGATCCGGGCGCTCGCCGACCGTGGCGAGGTCATGGAGGACCGGCGCTACCCAACGGGCTACCGGGTCGTGGACCCCCTGCTTCGGCAGTGGATCGCGGCGGGGACGCCGGGCGCCTGACCCGCGACCGACACGAGGTCGCGGCGCGGCCTACGTGGATGCGGCGGCGGGCTCCAGGACGACGACCGGAATCTCCCGCGCCCCGGCGCGCCGCTGGTAGATGGCGTACCCCGGATAACGGCGGTTGACGAGCTCCCACAGCCTTGGTCGCTCCCCCGCGGTACACGTCCTGGCCCGGTAGGGGCGCTCCTCGCCATCAGCCGAGAAGCGCACGTCGGGGTTCGCGACGAGGTTCCGGTACCAGGCCGGGTGCTTGACGTCGCCCCCGCGGGAGGCGACGAGCAGCACGTTGTCGCCGTCGCGAGTCCAGACGAGCGGCGTGACGCGCTCGGCGCCGGTGCGAGCGCCGCGCACCTTCAGGAACCCGACGCGACCGCGGCCCGCGGTCGTCCATCGCCCGTTCGTCAGCCGCAGGAGTCCGCGGTCCAGGTGCGGCGCGACGTTGACGTAGAACCACGAGCCGGCGCGCGAGGCGACGAGCGGGATCGCGACCCGCTCGGATAGCGGCCGCCGGGTGTCAGACGGCATCGAGACGCTGCTTCAGCGACTGGAGCTGCGCCTGGATCTCGTCCGGCAGCTGATCGCCGAAACGGGCGAGGTGCTCCTCGACCTGCGGAAGCTGCTGGCAGACCTCGTCGATGTCCACCTCCAGCAGGTGGTCGAGCGCGTCATCGCCGAGCTCGAGGCCGTCGGTGTTGATGTCCTCGGCACTCGGGAGTCGGCCGATCGCGGTGTCGGTGGCTTCGACCTCGCCATCGCAGCGACGGAAGATCCACTCGAGGACGCGGCTATTCTCGCCGAACCCCGGCCAGACGAAGTTGCCCTCCGCGTCCTTCCGGAACCAGTTCACGAGGAAGACGCGCGGCATCTCGTTCGAATGCTGGCGGCCGAGCTCCAGCCAATGGCCGAAATAGTCCGCCATGTTGTAGCCGCAGAACGGCAGCATCGCCATCGGGTCGAAGCGGAGCTTGCCTACATCCCCCGCCGCCGCGGCGGTGGTCTCGACGGACATGGTCGCCCCCAGGAAGACCCCGTGCTCCCAGTCGAATGCCTCGGTCACGAGCGGCACCACAGTGGCGCGGCGGCCGCCGAACAGGAAAGCGTCGATCGGAACACCGTTCGGGTCCTCCCACTCCGGCGCGATGCACGGACACTGAGCCGCCGGGGTCGTGAACCGGGCATTGGGGTGCGCGGCCGGCTCGTCCGACTCCGGAGTCCAGGAGTTGCCATGCCAGTCGATGGCGTGCTCGGGCGGTGAATCGGTCATCCCCTCCCACCACACGTCGCCGTCGTCCGTCAGCGCGCAGTTCGTGAAGATCGAGTTGCGCTCAACCGTGGCAATCGCGTTCGGGTTGGTCTTGACGCCCGTCCCGGGAGCGACGCCGAAGAACCCCGCCTCCGGGTTGACGGCGTAGAGCCGGCCGTCCTCTCCGAACTTCATCCAGGCGATGTCGTCGCCGATCGTCTCGGCCTTCCAGCCGGGAAGCGTCGGGATCAGCATCGCGAGATTCGTCTTCCCCGACGCCGATGGGAAGGCACCGGTCACGTACTTGACGTTGCCCTCCGGTGAGGTGAGCTTGAGGATCAGCATGTGCTCCGCCATCCACCCCTCGTCACGAGCCATGGCGGAGGCGATCCGCAGCGCGAAGCACTTCTTGCCGAGCAGCGCGTTGCCACCGTATCCCGAGCCGAACGACCAGATCTCGCGAGTCTCGGGGTAGTGGACGATGTACTTGTTGTCCGCGTCGCAGGGCCACGGCACGTCCTGCTCACCGGCATCGAGCGGTGCGCCCACTGAGTGCACGCAGGGAACGAAGTCGCCATCGTCGCCCAGGACCTCCAGCGCCCCCTTCCCCATCCTCGTCATGATCCGCATCGAGGCCGCGACGTACGCGGAGTCGGTGAGCTGGACGCCGATATGCGCGATGTGCGAGCCGAGCGGGCCCATCGAGAACGGCACGACGTAGAGGGTCCGGCCGCGCATCGAGCCCTTGAAGAGCTGCTCCAGCACGTCTCGCATCTCGCCGGGGTCCCGCCAGTTGTTGGTGGGGCCGGCGTCCTCCTCACTCTCGGAGCAGATGAAGGTCCGGTCCTCGACTCGCGCGACGTCGCCGGGGTCGGAGCGCGCGAGGTAGGAGTTCGGCCGCTTGGCGTCGGAGAGCTTCTCGAACGTTCCCCTCTCGACGAGCTCCTGGCAGAGGCGGTCGTACTCCTCGGCCGATCCGTCGCACCAGTGGATTGCGTCGGGTTGGGTCAGCTCCGCGATCTCCTCGACCCATGAGGTCAACTTTTGGTTCTTGGTGGGCGCCTCGGACGCGGCGGCCGTCATCTCACTCACGACTTGGTTCAACTCCTTCGTTGTCTACATAAACGTCGAACGCCCAGGGGTCATTCCCCGGACGTGGGCCGATCATTCTTTCGCAGAAGGGCGTCGTCGTGGCGGATGGCAGCCTCCGGAGCTCTTATAGGGTTCGCGCCCTTACATGCGCTTCTATGAGTACGAGTCGCGCCGGATTGTCGAGCGGGCGGGCATTCCGGTCACGAAATACGGCTTCTGCACGACCGCCGACGAGGCCCGGAAAGCCGCCGAGGAGATCGGCGGATCGGTCGTGATCAAGTCTCAGGTCCTGACCGGTGGGCGCATGAAGGCCGGGGGCGTGAAGTTTGCCGACACGCCGGACGAGGCGGCAGAGCACGCCGCGGCGATCCTGGAGCTCGAGATCAACGGTCACATGCCCAAGGGCGTCCTGGTGGACCCGAAGGCCGAGGTCGCGCAGGAGTACTACGCCGGTGTCGTATGGGACGGCACCCGCAAGCGCCCGCTGATGCTCTTCAGCGACATGGGCGGAATCGACATCGAGGAGGTCGCCGACAAGCATCCCGATCACGTGGGGCGGGGTCATCTCTCGAATCTGTTCGACCCGCCCGACTTCCGAGCCAAGGAGGTCATCGGCCACACCGGCGTGACGGGCTCGGCGCTGACACGCGCGACGCCGATCCTGGCGCGGCTTGCCCGGTTGATGCGCGATTACGACATGACGCTCGCCGAGATCAACCCGCTGGCGCGCTTGGAGGACGGGAGATTCGTCGCGCTCGACGCGCACATGGAGATGGAGAACGAGGCCCGGCCGCGCCAGAAGCCGCTTCTGGACGACCTGGGCATCGAGCCCACCGACACCCGAGAGCCATATGAGCCAAGCGAGTTCGAGCGCAACGTCAAGGCGATCGACTCCGCCGACCACCGGGGAGTCATCCAGGGCAAGGACCACGGCTTCGCCGGCAACCTCGGCCTCGTGATCGGCGCGGGCGGCGGCTCGCTGACGCTCACCGATGCGGTCCGCAGCCAGGGCGGCAAGCCGGCCAACTACACGGAGATCGGCGGCAACCCATCGGTGGCGAAGGCCTGCGGGCTCGCCAAGGAGGTCCTGAAGAAGGACGGCGTGGAGAAGATCGCCGTGATGATGTCGATCGTCTCCAACACCCGGGTGGACATCGTCGCCCGCGGGGTGATCAAGGCCTGTCTGGAGCTCGGAAAGGACCCAGCGGAGACGATCGCCGTCTTCCGCATCCCGGGAGCCTGGGAGGAGGAGGGCGAGAAGATCCTCAAGCGCTACGGCGTCGAATACTGCGACCGATCGGTGAGCATGTGGGAGGCCGCCGCCCGAGCGGTATCTAAGATCCAAGAGGTCCCCGCGTGAGCGTCCTTCTCTCCCAGGACTTCACCTTCATCGTCCAGGGCATCACCGGGCGCGAGGCGGTGAACCTCACTCGCGAGTGCCTGGATTACGGGTCCAAGGTGGTCGGCGGCGTCACCCCCGGACGCAAGGGTCGCGAGGTGCACGGGGTTCCGGTGTTCGACACGGTCGAGCAGGTGGTCGACTCGCTGGGCTATGTGCCGGACGGGTCGGTGGTCACGGTCCCCCCCGCCTTCACCAAGGACGCGGTGTTCGAGGCGATCGTCCGCGGGATCAAGCTGGTGGTCATCGTCACCGAGCGGATCCCGCGCCGCGACGTGGCCGAGATGGTCGAGCTCGCGGACCGCAACGACGCCCGGATCATCGGCCCCAACTGCCTCGGCGTCATCGTGCCCGAGGTCTGCAAGATGGGCGGCATCGGCGGCCCCGCCAAGGACGCCGCCAAGGCCTACACGCCCGGATCCATCGGCGTGATGTCGCGAAGCGGCGGCATGACGACCGAGATCTCCTCCACGCTCACCGCCGCCGGCCTGGGCCAGTCGACCGCG
>DATFON010000154.1:0-14306 GCA_035265465.1 Solirubrobacterales bacterium
CGGTCGTAGAGGTCGACCACGGTCGGGGTGGCGCCGCGGGAGGCGACGATGTCGGCCTGGGAATCGTCACGTACGAGCACCATCACCTCGTGGCCGTGCTCTTGGAGCTCCGTCAGTACGTGAGATCCGATGAACCCGGTCACACCCGTTAGGGCCACTGTCTTGTCGGCGGAGCTCATGGTTTTCCTCTTCCTCGAAACGGCGACGACCTGCTGCTTGGTCTCCGCGCGGTTCTGGCTGATCATCACGAACGTCGAGAGGAAGATCGCCTCGAGCGAGACGATCATCGTCAGCAGGCCGTAGGGGTAGTCCTCGACGCCGAACCCGATCCAGCTGGCGAACCAGATGACGTGGAGGTACACGAACAGCATCGACCCCGCGAAGCGTGTGATCGCGTCGGCGACACGGTTCTCCCCCGCCTCGGCGCGCTCGTGGGCGTGCTTGACGAGCGCCGGGTTGATCGGCTCGAGCTTGGGTGGGAGCGCGATGCGGCGCAGCTTCTCTGGATGGGGACGCGATGGGCGCTGCTCATGGATCACGGTGATCGCACCGTAGGAGCCTTGGGAGCGGCCCCCAGACGATCGTCGATCAACTGATCGCCTCTTGCTATCGGTCGCGCGGACCGCGCCCCGTACGGTCCAGTCGTGACCGCCGCGCGCGACCCCGGTGCCGCGAGCGCTCGGATCGGCCGTCCAGGTCTGGCGGCCTGGCGGGTGATCGCGAGCGTAGCGGGCGGCTGCGTAGCGGCGGCCATAGCGCTCGCATACGGGGCGTCGTGGTCGGTGGCGGCGCTGTGCGCCTCGGACCTCGCCGCGCTCGTCTTCATCGCGTGGGTCTGGCTCAGCGTCGGCCGCGCCGACGCGGCAGCGACCGCTCGGATCGCCCGCATCGAAGACGCCTCGCGGGTCGCCGCGGAGAGCGTCCTGCTTGGCGCGGGCGCCGCGAGCCTCGTGGTCGTGGCGTTCACGCTCTCGCAGGCCGGCGCTGCGACCGCTCCTGACCGCGGCCTGCTCACCGCGCTGGCGGTAGGGAGCGTCGCGCTCGCGTGGACGTCGGTGCACACGGTGCACGTCCTCCGCTACGCGCGGCTCTACTACAGCCAGCCTGAGGGTGGCGTCGACTTCGGCAGCCAGGCCCCCGACTACAGCGACTTCGCCTACCTGGCGCTCACGATCGGGATGACCTTCCAGGTCTCCGACACCGACCTCACGGCAAAGCGCGTGCGCCGAGTGGCCC
Organism: Solirubrobacterales bacterium; assembly: GCA_035265465.1. Classification (GTDB taxonomy): domain Bacteria; phylum Actinomycetota; class Thermoleophilia; order Solirubrobacterales; family 70-9; genus AC-56. The sequence goes on from DATFON010000154.1 coordinate 1,237, forward strand.
TGCACCACGCGCTGCTGTCGTACCTCTTCGGGGCTGTGATCCTGGCGATCACGGTGAACAGCGTCGCGGGTCTGCTGGGTCAGTAGGCCATGGCCCTCATGTCCGCCCGCGACAGTCTCGCCGCCGGTGCCGACGCCGATCGGCCCGTGAGCCTCGCAGCTCCGTCCCTGAAGGCCGTCCTGCGGATCGTGGCCATCGTGGCGGCGTGCGCCCTGGTCCTGTACCTCGCGTGGCGCCTGCGCGACGTGTTGCGCCTGGTGGTCATCTCCGTCTTCGTAGCGCTCGCGCTGCTGCCGCTCGTCGACGCCATCGACGCGCATGTGCGGGTACCGCGCGCCGCGATCATCCTTGCCGTCTATGCAGCGCTGGCCGCCGGGGTGATCGTCGTCGGCGTCGTCGTGGTCCCGAGCATGGTCAAGCAGGTAGAGCAGCTCTCCCGCGACGCGCCGAGCTACACGCAGGACCTGCGGCGCAACGACACCTTCCGCCACTACGACGACCGGTACCACATCGTCGCCAACCTCGAAGCGGACGCGCGCGCTCTGCCCAGCCAGCTAAGCGAGGCCACCGGCCCGCTTCAGGACGTCACGGTCAAGGCATTCGGCGTAATCGGCCAGTTCGTGACCGTGCTGTCGGTCGCCTTCCTGCTGATACTCAACGGGCGTCGCTACGTGGGGATGGCGCTTCGGCTCACGGGGAGCAGAGAACCGCGGTATCGCGCACTGGTCATCGACATCAACCAGGCCGTTGGGCGGTACATGCTCGGCAACATCGCGATCAGCGTCCTGGCCACACTGGCGACGTGGCTCGTGTTGACCATCGTGGGCGTCCCGTATGCCCTGTCGCTGGGGATCGTCGTCGGGTTCTTCGACCTGATTCCGCTCGTGGGGGCAACGATCGGCGCGATCGTAGTGGCACTCGCGACGATGACCGTGGATTTCCCGACGGCGACGATCGTGTGGGTTGCCTTCGTCATCGTCTACCAGCGGTTCGAGAACTACCTCGTGCAGCCGCTCGTCTACGGTCGCGCTCTCAACGTCAACCCGCTCGTCACCATCCTGGGTGTGCTGGCCGGCGCGTCGCTCTTGGGGATCCTCGGCGCGCTGCTCGCGATCCCGGTTGCCGCCGCGGTCCAGATCATCCTGAGCGACTGGTGGGCGAACCGGACCGCGGCTTCCGAGGCCGAAACCTCGCGCGTAGGGCTGGCCCGACCTAGTAGCCGTCATTGATGTGGGAGCGGTCGTATTCCGTCCCGCCCGGGAATGCGGGACAGTGCGGCCATGACTTCTTCCCGGCCATCGCAGAAGCCCGGGCCGAGTTCGCATGACCGGCGGTTAGAACTGCCTGAGGAATCAGTCCAATGAATTGGGGCGTCTTCGTCTCCACTTTTCTCGCCGCGTCGATCGAGGTGATCGAGATGGTCGCGATCGTCGTGGCCATCGGCGTCACGCGCTCGTGGCGGGCGGCGCGGGTCGGCGCCGCCGGCGGTCTCGTGGTGCTGGCCGTGACGATCGTGGCGCTCGGCGCGGCGCTTCAGGGCCTGTCGCTCGAGACGCTGCGATTGGTGGTGGGCGCGCTGCTGCTCGCGTTCGGCTCGCAGTGGTACCGCAAGGGCATCCTGATCGTCTCGCGTGACGGCTGGGCCACCGGCGTCGGCGCGGAGGATGTGGACGACGACGTGCCCGCCGGATTCGACTGGACGGGGGCCTTCCTCTCGTTCAAGGGTGTCGCGCTCGAGGGACTCGAGGTGGCCGTGATCGTGGTCGCCTTCGGCGCCGCGGCGGACGCGCTCGGCTCGGCGATCGTCGGGGCCGCCGTGTCGCTGGTCGTGATCGGCGCCCTCGGCGTCGCCACCTACCGGTACGTCGCGGCGATCCCCAGACGGGCGCTGCAGCTCTTCGTCGGCGCGATGCTGATCACCTTCGGCACGTTCTGGGCGGGCGAGGGCCTCAGCGTCGAGTGGCCGGGCGGCGACTTCGCGCTGGTATGGCTCGGCGCCCTGTACGCGGCCGCCGCGCTGCTGCTCATGCGCGTCGTGTCCGGTTGGCGCCGCGGCGTCGCGGAGCGCAAGCAGGGCGAGGTGGCATCTGCAGCGGGAGCGGCCTGATGGTCGCGTGGCGATCGACCAAAGCGGTCGTCCTGTTCTTGGTCGACTACGTGATCGGGGACGACTGGACCGTCGCCGCGCTGATCGCCCTCGGCCTGCTCGCCACGTGGCGGCTGGTGGAGGCCGGCACCGCCGCCTGGTGGCTGCTGCCGCTGGTCGTGCCCGCTGCAAACATCCAGAGCCTCCGAAGGGCAGTCCTCCGGGACGGCCGCTGATGACGTCCGCATGACGGCCACGCTGACCAAGCCGCTCACCCCATTCGTGGACGAGCTGCCCGTGCCACGCCGGCTAGTGGCGGCCGAGCACGACGGCCGGCTCACCGTGTCGATGCGCTCCGGCACGCACCGCTTTCACCGCGACCTGCCCGAATCGAAGGTCTGGGGCTACGACGGCACGGTTCCCGGACCAACCGTCGAGGCCGAGCGCGGCCGGCCCGTCACGGTCGAGTGGATAGACGAGCTGGACGGCCCGCTCCCGCTGGCCGTCACGATCGCCCCGTCCGCGACCGACGCCGACGGCGTGCCGGTGCAGTGCCATCCCGGCCTCAGCGGCGGCAGCCCGGACGAGAAGGTGGCCGCCCTGAGCGGGCATGCTGTCGTGCACCTGCACGGCGGCCTCACGCCTGCGTCCTACGACGGCTGGACCGAGAATCTGGTCGCTCCAGGCCAGACAGCCGTCTTCCACTATCCGATGGACCAGCGCGCGGCGCTGCTCTGGTACCACGACCACGTGATGGGGATCACCAAGTACCACGTGTACGCGGGGCTCGCAGGCCTGTGGATCATCCGCGACCAGCGCGAGCGCGAGCTCGGCCTGCCCGAGGGGCCGCCGTTCGAGGCGCCGCTGCTGATCCAGGACCGGAACTTCGGCACGGACGGCGACGCCGCGCTCACCGGCCACGTCGTGCACAAGACCGACCCCGAGGTGATGGAGGCGTTTCCGCCGTTCACGGTCGTGAACGGCAAGGTCTGGCCGGTGCTCGACGTGCAGCCGGCGACCTACCGCTTCCGCGTCCTGAACGGGTCGAACGCCCGCACCTACAGGCTGGTCCTCATGCACGGCGGCCGCTCCGAGCTCGATCGGATCAGCCAGATCGGCGCGGACGACGGGCTGCTGCGCAGCCCCGTCGCGGCGCCCGCGGACGGGCTCGTGCTCGCTTCGGCGGAGCGCGCCGACTTGATCCTCGACTTCTCGGACCTCGAGCCGGGCAGCGAGCTCACGCTGCTCAACACGGCTTCCGCTCCCTTCGACGGCGCCGCCTTCCCGGCCGCCCACGCCGAGAGCGCCGTGGACCTCGATGGCCTCCTGCCCTACCCCGAGGTGATGCGCTTGCGCGTTGTCGCCGCGCCGTCCAAGCGACGGACGCTCCCGCGCGATCTTGCCACCGACTTCGAGCCCCCGCCGCCGGATGAACTCGCAGCCGCGCCGCGTCGTGCGATCGCGCTGGTGGAGCGTGAGCTCGAGGGCGAGCCGAACATGCTCACCATGCGCGAGCTGGCGCCGGTCGACGCCGAAGACACGCCGGGCCCGCGCGTGACGGTCACGGACGACGCGCAGACCATTCGCTACCGCACCGCCGCGGCGCACTTCGAGGACGCGACGACGTTCTTCCCGATGCTCGGGGAGTACGAGCTGTGGCAGCTCATCAACCTGACCGGCGACACGCACCCGATCCACCTCCATCTCGACCCGTTCCAGATCCTGGTGCGGCGCGCGATCAGCTACGCGATCCCGGACGGAGGCATCGAGGACCGTCACCTCACCGCCACCGTCAGACTCGAGCGCCACCCCGACGATGACCTTGACCACGCCATCGACGACAACGAGCGCGGCCTGAAAGACACGATCCGCGTGAACCCGAACGAGATCGTGGAGATCGGCGTGCGCTTCACGACCTACAGCGGGCGGTACATGTACCACTGCCACATCCTCGAGCACGAGGACCGCGACATGATGCGCCCGTTCGTGACCATGCCGGCCGAGCTCATGCCGTTCATGGCCTGAGGCGCAAAGGCGGCGGCCTAGCTCGGACTAACCCCAAGTTCTCGCAACACCAGCGGGAGCGCTAGCGATGCCTTGAAGTGGGACGCGCCCGGCCATGGCCGGGCGCGTCCGCGTGCTCGCTCACGCTTCTCGGTGCCAACCAGAAGAAGCTCTGAAAGGAGCGGGCCGCGACGGAGGATGACGTGCTGTTCGGATTCCGTGTGCGCTGCTTGACGTTGGCCGAGGAGCTCGGCAACGTGGCGGCGGCTTGTCAGGCGATGGGGATCGAGCGCTCGACCTATTACCGCTGGAAGCGCAAGGTCGACCGCTGGGGGCTCGAGGCGCTCAGGGTGCGTGAGCGCCGACGCCCGCGGATGCCGAACCAGATCGGCCCGCACCTCGAGCAGCGGATCCTGGCCTTCGCGCTGGCCCGCCCCGGGCTCGGGCCGCGGCGCATCTCGGCGGAGCTGGCCAGGGAGAAGTGGGGCGGCATCCGGATCTCAGAGCACGGCGTCTGGCGGGTGCTGCGCCGTTTCAACCTGAACACGCGCTCGAAGCGGCTGAGTTTGGTGGCTCGCCACGCCGAGCCCTACGAGCGCAAGCCCGAGCTGCCGCCGCCGGAGCGCCACATCGACGCGTCTGTGCCCGGCGAGAAGGTGCAGCTCGACTGCTTCTTCGTCGGGCGGCTGTCGGGCTCGAAGGGCACCGTCTGGCAATACACCGCCGCCGACGTCACCTCCGGCTTCGTCTAAGCCGAGCTGCACTCCTCCGAGCGCAACCCCAGGGCGCGCTGGACCGTCGAGCTGGTCCACCGTGTCGCGCGCGAGCTCAAGGCGGCCGGCTGGAAGCTCGGCCAAGTGACGACCGATAACGGCTCCGAGTTCACCTCGCGCGAGTTCGGCCGCGCCCGTCGAAGCCGAGCGCGCTCGCCAGTGGCGCATCAAGGCCGGCAACCCCAACTCGAACGGCTGCGTCGAGCGCGCCCAGCTGACCATCCTCGAAGAATGCTGGCGCCCCGCCTTCGCGCGCTCGCTCGCGCCCAAGATCACCGCGCTCCGCCGCGATCTGGCCGAATACCTCGACGAGTTCAACTACGACCGCGCCCACAACGGCCGCCTCACCAAAGGCCGCGTGCCCGCAGATATCGTCTACCGCGCCCGCAAGATGGGAACCGCCAGATGACCCCAACCGTCCCAACAACTCGGGGTTAGGACGGCCTAGCTGTAGTTCCTCACGACGTTATTCAGTCGCGTCGAGCGCGTTGCGACCCGCACGCCGATGAGTCAGCATTGCCTCGAAGCGCTCCCACGTCAAAAGGGAAGGAGATGCGCACCCGGATGGCCCGCATGACCTCGATCGCGATTCTGTTCGTAATCGGCGGGGGGCTCATCAACGGATGCGGAGGCGGCGACAAGGGCGGTGGATCGAACCGCGGCGGCTCGATCAACGTCGCGATGGTCGACACCCCGCAGATGCAGGACATCGCGCATCTGACGCCATCGCTCTTTACTGCGAAGAGCCACATCGAGGTGAACTACACGATCCTCGACGAAGGCACCTTGCGCGAGGTCACCACCCGCGACGTGGCCGCGGGAGGCCGGCAGTTCGACGCGGTGATGATCGGCCCCTACGAGGCGCCACAGCTCGGCGAGGACGGACACATCACCGACCTCACGAGGATGGCCTCATCCGACCGGGCCTACAACCTCGATGACATCGTCCCGTCCGTCCGGAGGGCGCTGTCCTTCGGAGGCAAGCTCTACGCGTCGCCGTTCTACGGGGAGTCGTCGTTCCTGATGTATCGCAAGGACGTCCTGCGGAAGGCCGGCATCCAGATGCCGGCGCACCCCACCTGGACGCAGGTTGCGGACATCGCCCGGCGGATCCATACGCCCCAAACGGCCGGCATCTGCCTGCGCGGTAAGCCGGGCTGGGGCGAGCTCGGCGCTTCCTTCACCACGGTGCTGAACACGTTCGGGGGGACCTGGTGGTCCGCGAGGCCCGACGGCTCGGTGGACAAGGCGATGGTCGACCGGCCCGAGTTCCGGAGGGCGCTCAAGTTCTACGTCGAACTCGTGAGGGACGCGGGCGAGAGCGGCGCCGCCGGCGCGAACTACAACGAATGTCTGGAGCAGTACCAGAAGGGCAAGGTCGCGATGTGGTACGACGCCACCGTCTCCGCCAGCAACCTCGAGGCCGAGGACAGCGCCGTCAAGGGCAAGAACGGCTACGCCCCCGCCCCGGTCGAACGCACCGTGGCATCGGGCTGGCTCTGGTCTTGGGCGCTTGCCATGCCGACTTCGTCGGGCAAGGCGGACCTGGCCTGGAAGTATGTCTCGTGGGCGACCGGACCGCAATACGCGAGGGACGCCGGGACGAGGATCGCCGGTGGCTGGGCCGCGATCCCGCCGGGCGCGCGCCGCTCGACCTATCGAATTCCCCAATACCAGAAGGCCGCGCGCGCGTTCGCCCAGCCCACCCTCGATGCCATCGCATCCGCTCCGGTTGACAACCCTGGCACGACCAAGCGGCCCGGCAATCCAGGAGTTCAGTACGTCGGAATTCCGCAGTTCCAAGACGTTGGAAACCGGTGCACCGAGCAGTTCTCGGCGGTGATCGCCGCCGAGTCGTCGATCGATTCGGCGCTCAAGAACTGCCAGAGCATCGCCTCGCGGGTCGGGCAGTGACCGTGCGGCCGCGACAGATCGCACCGGTGCCACTGGTTCTCGTGGTGACGGTTGCGGGGTTCCTCGGCGCCCGCGCCCTCGGCGAGCGAGATGCGCAACGCGACTCCGAGCACCGTGCCGACGTCGCAGCGGCGCAGATCCGCGGCCGCGTCGAGCAGGCGGCGTCGCTGACGGAGAGCCTCGGCCGTTTCATGCAGGACGCGAGTGGCACCGGCGTCACCAGCCCTCAGTTCGCTCGAAACGCATTGAGGTGGCTGAGCCCGGCCGACTTCCCGGCGGCCGCATGGGTCGAACGGGTGGCGGATTCACAGCGCGCTGCCTACGAACGGCGGCTGGGCGAGCCCATCGTGACGCCCGATGAGCGACAGGTCGTGCCCGGCGGATCGCGCCCCTCCTATCTCCCAGCCACGCTGGTCTCCGGCTTCGCGCCCCTGGCGGTGCCCGGGGTCGACCTGAGCCGCGAACCCGGAATGGCCGCGGCGCTCAGGCGTGCGACACGCCTCGACGGGGTAGCCGCGACGCGCCTAGCGGGCCCCAGAACCGGGGCGAAGGGGCTCTTCCTCGTCGCGCCTGCCCCCAATCTGACCGGGGGTGTCCTGGACGCCGGGTTTGTTGTCGTCTTCATACCTGATCAGGCGCTGCGTGCGGCAGCCACAGGCACAAAGAGCTTGCAGCTGACAATGGGCGGACGTGCCGGCGGCGGGTCAGCGGCCCACAAGACGTTCACGGCGGCGGGTCAGCGGTTCGCCGTCGCAGTGCCTCGTGAGTCCGTCGGCGGCGCAGCCGAGATCCTGCCCTGGATCATCCTCGCCGCGGGCCTCGTTCTCGCCGGCCTCGCCGCTGCGCTCGGGGTCATCGCGGGGCGGCGGGCCAGGGCACAAGACGAGCTGGACCGGATCTTCATGCTCTCCTCCGACATGATCGTCGTCAGTAACTTCAAGGGACACTTCACGCGCGTCAACCCGGCCGCCGAGCGGGTTCTGGGCTACACCCAAGCGGAGCTCGTGGAGCGGCCGTACCTCGACTTTGTCTATCCGGACGACCGTGAGCGGACGGCAGCGGAGGCGGCCGCGCTCGGTGAGGGCAAGGCTGCGCTGTCGTTCGAGAACCGCTACGTCCGCAAGGATGGCTCGCACAGGGTGCTCGAGTGGACGGCGACCCCCGTTGTCGAGGACGGCGTCATTTATGCGGTGGCGCGCGACGTCACGGAGCGCCGCGAGGCGAAAGCAGAGGTCGAGCGGCTCGCGGACGAGCAGGCGGCGCTGCGGCGGGTTGCGACGCTCGTTGCACGCGGGACCGAACCGGTGACGGTCTTCCGTGCGGTGTGCAACGAGGCACAAGCTCTCCTAGGCGCCGACGCGGCCGGGATTCTCAGGTTCCACCACGACCGGACGGTGACCGTGATGGCGAACTCCGGCGGATCAGGACAGCACGAAGTCGGCACCCGCGTCTCTTTCGACCCGGGTTTCGTGGTCGATTGGGTTCACGAGACACACCAAGCGGCGCGCTTCGATACGGACGATCCGGCTGCCGCAGACATGCCTGAGGTCGTGCGGATGATCGGAGTCCGCTCGGCGGTCGGTAGTCCCATCATCGTGGAGGGTGAGCTATGGGGGATAATCACGTTGGCATCTGTCGATCGTTCGCTCCCGTTGGGAATGGAGCAACGACTGGCCGATTTCACGGGGCTCGTCGCGACCGCGATCGCGAACGCCGAGTCAGGCGAAGCTCTCGCACGGCTCGCCGAGGAGCAGGCCGCCCTGCGGCGCGTCGCTACGCTCGTCGCGGAGAACGTGCCTTCGGGCGAACTGTTCGCGGCCGTCGCACAAGAAGCCGGCACGCTCCTCGGCGCGGACTACGCCGGCATGATCCGCTACGAGGACGACGCGACGGTGATGTCCATGGCCACATGGGCGGCGACGGGGGAGCTGCCGCCGATTCCCGATCGTTTCCCGACGGAGCCGGGCGATCCGGCGACGATGGTTGCGGAGACGCGCGAGCCCACGCGGGTGGACGACTGGACGGTCGTCCCGGGCCCCCTCGCCGCCTTCCTGCGCGACGAGCTCGCAGTGCGCTCCTCGGTGGGCAGCCCGATCGTGGTGGAGGGTCGGTTATGGGGTGTGCTTGGCGTCTTCCACTCCGAGGGCCACGCGCCCCTCCCGCCGGACACCGAGTCGCGCATCGGCCAGTTCACCGAGCTCGTCGCCACGGCCATCGCCAACCGTGCGGCGCGGACAGAGGTTGCACGTCTTGCCGACGAGCAGGCGGCGCTGCGGCGAGTGGCAACGCTCGTCGCGCGCAACGCGCCCCGGGAGGAGATCTTCACCGGGATCGCGAGCGAGATCGGGCATCTGTTCGGCCTGGAGGAGACGCGGATGGTGCGCTACGACGACGACCGCACCGGGGTCGTGGTGGCCAGCTCGGGTCCGACTGGGGACTTCTTTCCCGTCGGTTCTCGGGTTCCGGTGGACGCCGACAGCGCATCCTCGCGCGTGTTGCGGACAGGCGAGCCGGTGCGGGTCGACGACTACGGGACCGCGACCGGCGCGATCGCGGAGACCGTCCGCTCGATGGGTATTCGCGGCGCCGTGGCAGCGCCGATCTCGGTGGAAGGCCGGCTGTGGGGCGCAATCTCGGCAGGGACGATGCGGAGCGAGCCGCTGCCGCCGGCGACGGAATCGCGGCTCGGCCAGTTCACCAAGCTGATGGCCACCGCGGTCGCCAACGCCGAAGGCAAATCCGAGCTCGCCGCATCACGCAGGCGAATCGTTGCAGCGTCGGACGAGGCGCGCCGACGCTTCGAACGCGACCTTCATGACGGCGTTCAGCAGCGCCTCGTCACGCTTGCGCTGGAGCTGCGCGGCGCCGAGGCGATGGCGTCGGGAGAGAACGGGGAGCTCGGGGAACAGCTGGCGAAGGTCGGAGACGGGCTCGCGGGTGCGCTCGACGACCTGCGCGAGCTGTCGCGGGGCATCCATCCGGCGATCCTCTCGGAGGGCGGCCTCGTCCCGGCGCTGAAGGTGCTCTCGCGGCGCTCGGCGGTCCCGGTGGGGCTCGACCTGGCCATCGACGAGCGGCTGCCCGACCAGATCGAAGTGGCCGCGTACTACGTCGTCTCGGAGACGCTCACGAACGTCGCAAAGCACGCCTCCGCATCTGAGGTGGATGTTCGTGCCCAGGTGACGGACGGCGTGCTCGAGCTGAGGATCGAGGACGACGGCGTCGGCGGCGCCGAGCCGGCGGAGGGGTCCGGCTTGACCGGGCTCGTGGACCGTGTGGAGGCGGTCGGCGGGTCGATCGCCATCACCAGCCCGCGGGGCCGAGGCACTTCGCTGCGCGTGCAGCTTCCACTCAGTCCGTGATGCGGCACCGCACGAAGCGTGCGGTGCCGCTGGCGCAACCACTGTGAGGCCGGGGGGACCGGCGTCGGATCAACCCGCCGGGTTGGGAACTGTCCCGTCCTTGGGCGCCATCGCCGCCGAGACCAGCAAGAGGATGCCGTACGCAGCGAGGTACGCGCCGAAGACGACGGCCAGCGTCACGACGCCGATGCCCGGCCAGATGATGAGCAGCGCACCGGCGATGATCGACAGCGCGCCGGCGACCCGGAGCAGTCCGGAGCTCCTGGCGGCCTTGGCCAGTGGCCCTCCCGAGGCCGACAGCTCGAGGGCACCGACGACGATCGCGTAGACGCCGATGATGACCGTGAGGACCCCGGCGGTCGGACCCGGATATGCGATCGCGACGACAGCCGCGGTCACGTCGACCACCGTCCTGAGGACATTCAGGATTCGGTCGCCGGCGGACCGTTCTGAGCTGAACAGCCGGGTGAGGGCGACAGCGGCGTCCACGAAGCAGAAGATCGCGAACAGCGCCACCGCGGCCCCGATGCTGACTCCCGGCCAGATGACGAAGACCAAGCCGAGGACGAAGGCGAGGACGCCGCGAAGCGCGGCGTCTTTACGTGCGAGAGATGAGGTGAAAGTAGACATGCGCCGGAGTCTCCGTTCGCGATGCGGCAAGTCCAATACGCGAGAGGTATGGCGCGGGTGCCTGATGCTTCTAGGTAACCGGCGGCCGCGACCGCAGTCTTCCGCAACACCCCCAAGCAAGGAGGACCACATGTCGTCATTGTCGGATAGCTTCAGGAAGCTCGCGGACCAAATCGATGTGGCCGAGGCCAACGTCAAGACCGCGTCCTCACAGGGCAAGGCCGACCTGCAGGCCAAGGTCGACGAGGCGCGCAAGAGCGCCGACGAGCAGTCGGCCCAGCTTCGCTCGAGGGCCGAGGAGGCCTCGAACCGGGCGAGCAGCGGCTGGCAAGAGGTCCAGGACGACTGGAAGTCGCACGTCCAGCGCATCCGCCAGCGGGTCGACGAGAAGAAGGCCGAGTTCGACCGCGACGAGGCCGAATACGAGGCTGAGAACGCCGAGAGCGACGCCCTCGACGCGATCGACTTCGCGGCGGCCGCAGTCGAGGAGGCCGAGTACGCGGTACTCGATGCCACGCTCGCCCGCGCGGACGCCGACACCCTCGCTACGACGGCTTAGCGCGACCGCCGACACAACCCTGGAACTGGGTTAGTCGAAATGTCGCCCGTATCAACAAACGACACCGCGGCCGGGCCTCGCCCGGCCGCGGGTCGACTCCGCCGCTGGATCCTCCCGATGAAGTTTCCCGAGCCCATCAATCCGGCGCTCGTGAAGCACGCCGAGGAACGCGCCGACGACGCGCAGAACCGAATCTCGGACAAGATCACCGCGTTCTCCGGCTCGATGGCGTTCGTGTACATCCACGTCATCTGGTTCGGCTGCTGGATCGGCTTCGGCGTCGAGAAGTACCCCTTCGGCCTGCTGACGATGATCGTCTCGCTCGAGGCGATCTTCCTCTCGACCTTCGTGATGATCAGCCAGAACCGCGCCGACGCAAAACGGCAGGTCATCGCAGACCAGCAGTGGAAGACGGTGCAGGAGGAGGACCACCAGAACAAGGAGCTGCTGGAGCTCTCAAAGCACATCCTCCACCTGACCAAGGAGGTTCGCACCCTGACGGACCCCCAGACTTCGGATAGCCCGTCGGGGAGGCCCGCCCCGGCTCGCAAGTGACGGCTCCTAGAGTTATGGAGTACGCCCTTCGCGATGCAGCTCAACGTCGTGGGCCTCGGCACTCGGCCGCGAGCCTGCGTGCAAGCCGCAGTCATGGGAGCCGGCGCAGCCTGATCGTCGCCTTCGCCGCGAATGTACTCGTTGCAGCGGCCAAGCTCGCCGCCGGACTGATCACCGGCTCTGCCGCGCTTCTCGCCGAAGCCGCTCACTCGGTTGCGGACTCCACCAATGAGGTGTTTTTGGGCATCTCCTTCCGCCGGGCAAGGCGACCGGCGGATGCCGAGCACCCCTTCGGCTACGGCGGTGTCCGCTTCGTGTGGGCCTTCCTGGCCGCGATTGTCTCGTTCCTGATCGGAGGTTGCCTATCCGTCGGACTGGCGATCAACGACCTGATCAATGGCAACGTCGTGAACGACTTTCCGGTGGCCTGGGCGGTCATCGGCGTCGCCGCGCTCGCCGACGGCAGCGCTCTCGCCCAGACCGTGCGGCAGGCGCGACGAGAGGCCGCGCTGTGGCGCGTCCCGACGATCCGCTACCTGCGGCACACGAGCGATCCCACCCTCCGTGCGCTGGCGGTGGAGGACATTGCGGCCCTGATCGGACTTGGGCTCGCCGCCGCAGGCCTGCTGGTGCATCAGCTGGGCGGTCCCGTTGCCAGCGATGCGATCGCGTCGGTCCTGATCGGAGTTCTCCTCGGTATCACCGCCACAGGCCTGGCGAGGCCTCTCGCCGATCTCCTGATCGGTCAGTCGGTCATGCCCGAGCAGCTCGAGCTCGCCAGGCGGACGCTCGAGGGATCTCCGGCGGTGGACGAGGTTCGCCAGCTCTACGCCGTCCACGTCGCGCCGCAGGAGGCGATCCTCGCGGCGAAGGTGCACCCCGACTCGCACCTGAGCGGGCGCCAGCTCGCGAGCGCGATGGACGAGCTCGACTCGCGGCTGCGGGCGGAGCTGCCGGAGGTCGGCGAGGTCTTCATCGACATCACCGATCATCAGTCATGACCACCGCAATTCAGAGCCAGAGCGCGGCTTGCGCAAGGAGGTAAGCGTGACCGAGCACACGCCATACATCGACTTCGAAAACCTGCCCGCGCCGAGCGAGGGCTTCCTCGTGACGCAGTTCATCACCGTGCGAAGCGTTGCTCGGTCCCGTGCCTTCTACTCCGAGGTTCTCGGCGGCCAGGTTGT
>DATFON010000155.1:0-6713 GCA_035265465.1 Solirubrobacterales bacterium
CATGGAGCGCTATGGGGCCGATACCGCCCGCGCCTACGTCTGCTTCATGGGTCCCCCGGACAAGGGGGGCGACTGGACCGACGAGAGCGTCGAGGGCGTGCATCGCTTCCTGACGAGGCTTTGGCGGCTGAAGGAGGAAGTGGTGGCGCGCACGTCGCCGTCGGAAGGGCAAGCAGCACGCGGCACGCAGCAGGCAGAGGTCGGCACCCCGGCCGGGGATCTGCTCAGGAAGTCCCACTGGGCGATCGACAAGGTCACCCGTGACATCGAGCGCGACTTCGGCTTCAACACCGCGATCGCCGCCGTCATGGAGCTGGTGAATACGGCGTACCTGGTGAAGGAGGATCTCTACGGGGACGCCACCGGCGAGGAGGCGCTGCGCTTCGCGACCTCGACCGCGGCCTCGATCCTGTTCCCATTCGCGCCGCACCTCGCCGCCGAGGTGTACGACGCGATCACCGGGAGGCGGGTGTGGGAGGACCCATGGCCGGAGGCCGATCCCGCCCTGCTCGCAAGCGACATCTTCACCCTCGTCGTCCAGGTGAACGGCAAGCGCCGCGCCGGTGTGGAGGCTCCGGCGGACGCCACGCGGGAGGAGCTGCTGGAGCTCGCGCGCGCCGATGCCGGGGTGCGGCGCCACATCGACGGCAAGGAGGTCGTCAAGGAGGTCGTCGTCCCCGGCAAGCTCGTGAACCTCGTCGTGAAGTAATTGGCAACACGCGTGCGCCCCCGGTCTGCTAGAAAGGCGGCGCATGCTTGTCAGGCGCTTCTCGGACGCGGCCATCACCGAGTTGCACCGGCTCCGCCCTCACATCCTCATGGACGCGGGTGAGCTCGGATCTCGAAACGTGTCCGTGTGCTGGCTCGAGGTCCCCGCCGGGGCTTCCGAGGAGCTTCGCTCCCACGAGGAGGCAGAGCAGGTTTACGTCGTCGTCAGCGGCAACGGCTCGATGTCTGCCACCGGCGACACCCAGCAGCTGGCCGTCGGGGACCTCGTCCTGATACCTCCGGCCACCGACCACTCGGTCGCCAACGACGGCACCGACCCGCTGGCGCTCGTCTCCGTGCAGTCGCCACCCGTATCCGCGGACGAGCTCTTCAGCCGCCGTCTCGCCGCACAGGCGAGCGGCTACGACGACGGCTACGACGACGAGTAGGCCCGGAGCACCTCGCGGAGTAGGCCCAGGTCGCCGATCGGAGTCGGCCAGAGGTTGATCGTGTTCGTGACGACCAGGTCCTCCTGCGGCACGTAATACGCGGCCGAGGCGTAGCCGAAGATGTCACCGGCGTGCATCCACGCTGTAAAGCGGGGTGATCCCTTCCACAGCACCCCGGGCGCAATTTGCTGCCGCCCGAAGCCGAAGCCCCACGTCGTCTTCACGCCCTTTGAGTTCTCCCCCGTGGGAACGGTCTGCTGCATCTGGTGAAGCGTCCGCCGGCTCACCAGCTCGCCGTCGAATAGCGCACGCCAGAATCTGGCCAGATCATCGGTGTCGGTGACGATCCCGCCGGCCGACTGCCCGATCGACTGGCTATACGCATGGGTGACGTCCCGGTAGCGAAAGCGCGAATGCCGCCCGACCTGCTTCGCCTGCCTTGGATCCGCCCGGGAGACTTTGACGGTGGGCCCCGATTCCGTCGGATTGGACGACACGATCTGGACCGCCCGCGGCCGACTCAGAATCGCCGCGGCGGTCGGAGCCGGAGCGAAGGCATTGAATACCGAGGGGGGGCCGGTGGCGCCGGGCGGTACGGGTACGTACCCGTTGATCAGCGAGCTCGACAGCGGCTGGCGTCGCATCGCCTGGACGCTGGGCGCGTAGTAGGCGCTGTTCATGCCCGCCTCCTCGAAGAGGTCCCTCATCTGCTCGTCGACCGAATCCCCGGTCACGGCCTCGATCACCAGCCCGAGAAGCATGTAGTCGGTGTTGCTGTAGTTCCACTTGCCGGGGGCGCCCGGCTCGAAGACCGGCGGCTCGGCGAGCCCGTACGTGGCGAGCTGGGCGAGGCTGTAGCTCGCCAGCGGCCGGCGCGCGAACGCCTTGAAGAACCCCGGCGTGTCGAGGCAGTCGGCGAGGCCGCTCGTGTGGTCCAGCAGCTCCCGCAGCTCGACGTCATTCAACTTGCCCCGAAAGCCTCGAACCAGCCTGGCGAGCGGGCCGCCGTCCCTTTGGTAGCGCGCGGCGATGGACGGGAGCCGCTGACGGAGCCGGAGCTTTCCCTGCTCGACGAGGCGCATCACGAGCACCGCCGTCACGACCTTCGTGTTGCTGCCGATCGGCTGGACCCGATCCGCTTGAACCGGACTCTCACCGGCCAGGCTCGAGTCGCCGCTCACGAAAGTCCGGCTTCCCCCATCGGGGCTGTCGACCGTCAGGGCGGATCCCGGAACATGAAAGAGCTGCCGCTGACCGGTGAGTCCCGAGCCGACGAAGACGTCCTGTGTCAGGCCGTCGACGACCCGTTGAAGCCGGCCGTCCGGGGGCCCCTCGGGCTCCCCGCCGCCGCACCCGGCCGCAAATGCAGCGCTGACGATAATCAGCATCAACGCCGACACTCCCACCAGGGAGCACGAGCACGGACGTGTGCCCTCCCTTGCGATGCCCCAACCATAGGAGGTTGAGAAACTCAGGCCATGGTCCGCAAGCGCGTCACCGTCCGGGGCCGGGTGCAGGGGGTCTTCTTCCGCGATACGACCCGGCGGATGGCGGAGTCGCGCGGGGTCACGGGCTGGATCCGCAACAACCCCGACGGCAGCGTCGAGGCTGCGTTCGAAGGGCCCGATGACGCGGTTGACGCAATGGTGCTGTTCGCTCGGGAAGGCCCCAGGGGCGCCACGGTGGAGGATGTCGACGTCGCGGACGAGGAGCCCGAGGGGCTGACCGGCTTCCGCGTCGCGTAGGGATGGCCGCGCTCCGCGCGGTGCGTTGCGAACTCGGCGCACTCTGGTAAATCACCGCTGACATCGCCGGGCCACACGTCACACGTGATGGCGCAGGATCGTCGCGATGGGGTCGCTCAGCCGCTCGCAGCTGATCGTGTACGGCGCCGTGGCCGTCGTACTGCTTCTGGTCGGCGCCCGCTGGATTCGTTCCGGCGATGCGCAGGGCGAACCTGCGGGCGAGGTCAGCTACGCCGACTCGTCGGCCACGAGCGGATTCTCTGCGGATCAGACGGGAAGCCTTGCCGTCGACGCCGAGGGGGGCACGGACGTGGTCGTCGACGTCTCCGGCGCGGTCAGTGATCCAGGGGTCTACCGGCTGCCGGCGGGTTCGAGGGTCGATGATGCGTTGCAGCGAGCGGGCGGCGCCACCGGGCGGGCGGAGGTCGACACCATCAACCTCGCCGCCCGTCTGACCGACGGTCAGCAAATCATCGTTCCCGTCCGAGTCAAGGGCTCCGTCGGGGTGACCGCGGGAACCACGGCCGGCAGCGCGGCGACGACGGAATCGCCCATCAACGTTGGGACGGCCACCGTGGAGGAGCTCGACACGATCGAGGGGATCGGTCCGGTGACCGCGCAGAAGATCATGGAGTTCCGCGATCAGCAGGGCGGGATCTCCTCGGTCGACCAGCTGGACGAGATCGACGGGATCGGCCCGGCAACGATGGAGGCCCTGCGTTCCCGCCTCCAGCCCTGAGGCCCGGCTGACGTCTCGTTGACGTCGCTCGCCTCGCGCTTCGCCGTCCTGGGGGGCATCGCCGCCGGCCTGGCGTTGTCGCCGATGGCCCCGGCGATCGCCGGAGCCTCCCCGATGCCGGTCCTGGCGGCGGCGCTGATCGGCGGCGGGTCCCTTGCGCTCATTCGCCCGCCCGGGAGCGGGGCGCGCGCGGTCCAGGTCGCGCTCGTAGCGCTCGCCGCTTGCGTGGGCGGGCTGGGGATCGGCGCAATGCGCCTCGGGGCGATCGACGGCGGAGCCTTCGACGGGCCGATCGGCCGCCCCGCCACGGCACGTGGGTTCGTGACCGGTGTTCCGCACCGGGCGGATGGTGAGGTGACCGTGCGCATCCGCACCGCGGACGGCCGGCTCGCCGTCGAGGGGCACGAGCCGGTCGCCGACCTCCCCATCGGCAGCGAGGTCATTGCCACGGGCGTTCTCCAGGCGCCTCCGCCATGGGAGGCGGACGACCTGGCCCGCTACGGCATCCGCGAGGTGCTTCGGGCCGATCGCATCCGCCTTACGAAGAATCGGCGCGGTGGGGTCGCGGGAATCGTCGACGGCATCAGGGGGCGTGCCGACGCGGCTCTCGAGCGCGGCACGCCCGACTCGGAGGCGGCTCTCCTGCGTGGCTTCCTACTGGGCGAGGACGACCGCATCGACCCGGCGACGGTCGATGACTTCAAGCGTTCGGGACTGGCTCACCTGCTCGCGGTCTCCGGCGACTGCGTGATGCTCCTCGCGCTCCTCGGCGCGTGGCTGCTCGGACTCGCCGGCGTGAGTCTTCGGATGCGACTCCTTGCCCTGCTGGCTCTGATCGTGGTCTACGTGCCGGTCGCCGGCGCGGGACCGTCCATCCAGCGGGCGGGAATCATGGGCGCCGCCGGGGTCGTCGCCATGCTGGCCGGCAGGCCCCGCTGGAGGTGGTACGCGGTGCTGCTGGCGGCGGCGCTCACCCTCCTGCTCAACCCGCGCTCCCTGGGCGATCCGAGCTGGCAGCTCAGCTTCGCCGCCGTCGTCGGCATCCTGCTCTTCGCGGCGCGAATCAGGGATCTGATCCTCGCTGCGCCGGCGGTGCCGCGGCAGGGCCGGGCACCCGCGGACGTCCCTTCGCCCGCGCGTCGCCTGCTGGCCGAGGGAGCAGGCGTGACGGTGGCCGCAACGCTGACGACGGCCCCGTTGTTCGCGCATCACTTTGGCGCTGTGTCGCTGGCCTCGCTGCCCGCCAACCTGCTGGCCCTTCCCGCGATCGCCCCGATGATGTGGCTCGGGATGCTCGCGTCGATCCTCGGGCAGGTCCCGGGCATTCCTGTCGAGCCCTTGACGGCGCTTGCCGGCCTGCTCGCCGCCTACGTCGCCCAGATCGCCCACTGGCTGGCCGCCCCCGGCTGGTCGCAGGTGGGAATCGACCTCACGACCTGGCCGGACGTCGCTGCCGCGTATGCGGTTCTGGGCATCGGCATGGCGACCGCCGTCGCGTGGGCCCGACGAACGCGCGGGGCCGCCACCCCACGGCGGGGGGCGCAATTCGGCATGGTCGCCGTGGCGCTTGCGGCGGCATGCGTTGCGCTGGGAGGGGGGTCGGCTCCCAGCGCGGGCGAGCCCGCACCGGGTCTCAAGGTCGTGGTGCTGGACGTCGGCCAGGGCGACTCCATCCTCCTGGATCCCATCGACGGCGATCCCATCCTGGTCGACGGCGGGCCGCCTGGCGACGCCCTGCGCGAACAGCTCGAGGACGAGGATGTCACGAGCCTGGCGGCGGCCGTGGTCACCCACGACCAGTCGGATCACGTGGCCGGAATCGACGAGCTCCTGTACGACGGATTCCCGATCCACAGGCTCGTCTACGCGCAGCCGGCGCCGGATTTCCTGCGCGCCGCTCGCGTCGTGCATGTGCGCGCCGTGGGGATGGCCCAGGGCTCGGAGCTGAAATCGGGAAGCCTCCGCTTGGAGGTCGCGTGGCCGCCACCCGCATCTCTGGAAGCTCAGGCAACCGACCCGAACGAGGCCGCGGTGGTGCTGATTGCCCGCTGGCATTCGTTCTCGATGCTCCTCACGGCGGACGCGGAGGCCGAGGCCGTACCGCTGGACCCGGGCCCGGTCGACGTTCTCAAGGTGGCTCACCACGGCTCGGAAGACGCCGGGCTCGACGCGCTCCTGGACCGCACGGTGCCACGCCTGGCCGTTGTCTCGGTCGGGGCGGACAATCCCTACGGCCACCCGGCGCCGCAGACGCTTGCCACCCTCGCGGAGCACGGGGTCCCCACGCTTCGGACGGACGAGAGCGGTGATGTGACAATCGACGTCGCTCGCGGCGGTTGGCGCGTCGGGAGCGGATAGGCTGCTCGCACGTGGAATACGCGTCCACTCCCGCCGAGAGGGGCGGCGGCGCTTCGCGCGCGCTGGCCGTGGTCCTCTTCCTCGTCCTGCTCCTCGGCAGCGCGATCATGATCATCGCCGCGACCGACATCGCCGGCACGGCGCTCTGCCGCGACGTCACGGTGCAGGATGCGCTTCAGGATCCGAGCGGCGAGTGCTTCGACGGGTCGTCGATACAGAAGGTGCTGTCGGTGGCGTTCGGCTATCTAGCCGGCGGAATCGGCGCGATCGCGGCCTTGCTGGCGATCGCATTCACGTTCACGGGTCGCCGTGGCCGACTGGTCGTGGTCGCGACCGTCGCTGCGATCGTCCTGGCCGGGATCAGCATCGGCGTCGGCAGCCTTTGAGCCACGACGACCAAGCCGACCACGACAACCAATTCCACGACGACGTCGAGCTCGACCACGAGCACGACGACCACGTCGACGCAGGAGGACAGCGGCGGCGGGTACGGCAACGGCGGTACGGGCAGCGGCTGAGGGCGCATCCAACCGTCCGGTGGAGGCGATCGCCCAGGCGACAGAGGCAGCCGGGACGACGAATACACTCGCCTGCGTGAGCGCCAGTAGCAGCTCGAAGACGAAGAGCTCGGGCGCGATCAAGCCCGCATACCTGATCGTCGGCACCGACGAAGGGAAGATCGGCGCGGCGCTGTCGCGATTGCGTGCCCGGGCC
>DATFON010000156.1:0-7070 GCA_035265465.1 Solirubrobacterales bacterium
CGGCGCGCTGGGCTTCTGTGACCGTTGCTTCCATAAGTTGACTCAGACGTCCACCGCTGTGTCGGTGCGCTTCGAGTAGCGCTCGCGCTTGCCGTCCTTGACTCGAACCCCGACGCGGGTGGGCTTGTTGTCGGTGGGGTCGAGGAGCATCACGTTGGAGACGTGTATCGGCCCCTCCTTCTCGATGATGCCGCCGGCCTCAGCACCCTTCTGCGTGTCCTTGACCGAGCGCGGGCGCTGGTGACGCTTGACCTTGTTGAGGCCCTCGACGAACACGCGCTGCCTGCGCGGCTCGGTGCGCAGGACCCGGCCCGTCTTGCCTCGGTCCTTGCCGCCGGTGACGAGCACGGTGTCGTCCTTGCGAATTTTCATTGCCTTTGCCATGCCTACAAGACCTCTGGTGCCAGGGAGACGATCTTCATGAAGTTACGGTCGCGGAGCTCACGGGCCACCGGGCCGAAGATGCGAGTCCCGCGGGGATTGCGCTGCGGGTCGATGAGGACCGCCGCGTTCTCGTCGAACGCGATGTACGTACCATCGGGGCGTCCGAGCTGCTTCTTGGTCCGGACGACGACCGCCTGGACCACCTCGCCCTTGCGCACGCCACCGCGGGGAGTCGCCTGCTTCACGGTAGCGGTGATCACATCGCCGACGCTCGCGTAGCGGCGATGGTGACCCCCCTTTACGCGGATGCAGAGGATCTCGCGCGCTCCCGAGTTGTCGGCGACCCGAAGCTTTGTCTCCTGCTGGACCATCGGTTACCTGGACTTCTCCACCACGTCCAGAAGCCGCCAGCGCTTCGTGCGTGAGAGCGGCCGCGACTCGATCACCCGCACGATGTCGCCCTCCTGCGCGGTGTTCGACTCGTCATGGGCATGCAGCTTGCTGCTTCGCCGCACGACCTTCTCGTAGGTCGGGTGCCGACGAACGACAGGGATCTCAACCGTGATCGTCTTGTCGGCGCCCGCCGAGACGACGGTCCCCTGCCGAACCTTCTTGGAGCCGGGCTCGCGCTCCGGCTGCGGCGTCCCCTGTCTCGGTTCACCGCGCTTCCCGCGCTGAGAAGCGCGGTAGCGCCGTCGGCTCACCGCCGCGCCGCGCCGGCGCTCGGCGCGCTCGGCGGCGCGCTCCTGCGGCGCTCGCTCCGGGCCGGCCGGTCCGGACGCCTGCGAACGCTCGCGCTTGCGGCGCTGCTTGGGCGAGAGCACCTCCTCGGGCTCGGCAGGCTCAGCCGGCGCTTGGGCTGCGGGCGCCTCCGCGGCGGCCTCAGGCTCCGGCGTTTCCTCTTCGGCCTCTGCCTCGGGAGCCTGCTCCTCTGCCTCGGGGGTCTGCTCCTCGGCCTCGGGGGTCTGCTCCTCGGCCTCGGGGGCCTGCTCCTCGGCGGACTCTTCGGTTGTCTCTTCGGTCTCTTGCTTTTCTTCCTCGGCCATTACGTCCTCAGTTCCTTGTCGAGGTCGATGCCGCGCTGGCGTGCCACGGTGATGAGCCGCGCGACGTCGCGTCGCGCCCCGGCAAGCGCCGCGGAGTTCTCGAGCTCGCCGGTCGCGTGGCGGAAGCGCAGGTTGAACGTCTCCTCGCGAGCCTGCTTGAGTCGCTCGACCAGATCATGGTCGTCGAGCGCGTGGACTTCGGAGCCCTTCACTCCGCAACCCCCTCGCGCTTCACGAACTTCGTCTTGATCGGCAGCTTGTGCCCCGCCAGGCGGATCGCGTCGCGGGCGAGGTCCTCGGGGACGCCGGCCAGCTCGAACATCACGCGCCCGGGCTTGACCACCGCCACCCAGCCCTCGGGATTTCCCTTTCCGGACCCCTGCCGGGTCTCGGCCGGCTTCTTCGTATACGGCTTGTCCGGAAAGATGTTGATCCACACCTTCCCGCCACGCTTGATCTTGCGGGTCATCGCGACGCGGGCAGCCTCGATCTGGCGGTTGGTGATCCAGCCGCGCTCGAGCGCCTTCAGCCCGTACTCGCCGAACGCCACCTGGGCCCCGCCCTTCGTGTTGCCGCGCATGCGCCCGCGCATGACCTTGCGGTGCTTGACGCGCTTCGGCATCAGCATCAGGCAGAACCCCCCTTGGGCTTGGGAGCCTCGTCGGTCACGGGCTGCTCGGGCGCCGGTGCCTCGGGAGTAGGCGACTGCTCGCTCGCCGGCTGCTCAGCGGCGGGCGGCTGCTCAGCCGTCGCCGGCTGCTCAGCTGCGGGCGGCTGCTCGGGAGCGGGCGGCTGCTCGGGCGCCTGCTGCGGCGGGGCACTCTCGGCGGGCGCCGTCTGCGGCGGGGTGCTGGCGGCGGAGGGCGGCTTGGGCTTGTCCGCGGTCACATCGCCCTTTGCGCGCGGCGGCGCGGCCTCGGCGGGCCGGCGGCTTGGGCGCTGGCGAGGTCCGCCGCCGGAGGCGCCATCGCGCCCGCGGCCGCGGCGGCGGGTGCGCGGTCCCAGCCCCTCGTCCTGGTCGTCGATCTGTCCGGAGCGGTAGCCCTCGGGCATGACCTCGCCCTTGTTGATCCAGCACTTGACGCCGATCCGGCCAGTGGTCGTGCGCGCCTCGACGAATCCGTAGTCGATGTCGGCACGAAGGGTGTGCAGCGGCACGCGGCCGTCGGCGTAGCCCTCGGTGCGGGCCATCTCGGCGCCGCCCAGGCGGCCGGAGACCTGCACCTTCACGCCCTTGGCGCCGGAGCGCATCGCGGAGGTCAGCGCCCGTTTCATGGCGCGCCGGAAGGCGACCCGGTTCTGCAGCTGCTCGGCGATCGACTGGGCGACGAGCTTGGCGTCGAGCTCCGGGCGCTTGATCTCGCGGATGTTGACCTTGACCGGCTTGTTGGTGAGCTTGTGGAGGTCGCGGCGCAGCGCGTCGACCTCGGACCCCGACTTGCCGATCACGATGCCCGGCCGCGCCGTGTGGATGTCCACCGTGACCTCGCCGCGCTGCTTCACGATCTTGATGTCGGAAAGCCCCGCGTGCGCCAGCTTGTTCTGGATGTGGTCGCGGATGGCGATGTCCTCGAGCAGGTAGTCCGAGAACTCCCGCTCGTTGAACCAAGTGGACTGCCAGTCGTGGATGTACCCGACCCTGAAGCCCTCCGGATGAATCTTCTGCCCCACTCTTCCTCCTACTCCGTTGGCGTCAGGGCCACCTTGACGTGGCACGTTCGCTTGTCGATCCTGGTCGCGCGGCCGCGCGCGCGGGCGCGCCAGCGCTTGAGCGTCGGGCCCTCGTCCACGGTGATCTCGGCAATCCGCAGGTCGTCCCCCACGAGATCGTGGTTGGCCTCCGCGTTGGCGGTCGCCGCCGCAAGAAGCTTCTCGATGTCGGCCGCCGCGCCCCTGCTGGAGAACCGCAGGAGCGTGCGCGCCTCGGGGACGGGGAGTCCCCGCACCTGATCGGCCACCAGGCGCGCCTTGCGCGGCGCCACGCGCACGTACTTCGAGCTGGCGCGTACCACTGGGGCCTGCGACTCGCTGACAGCCATCACCGCTCCGCCTTGCTCCCGGAGTGGGCACGGAAGGTTCGGGTGGGCGCGAACTCGCCCAGCTTCTGGCCGACCATCGACTCCGAGATGAACACCGGCACGTGCTTGCGGCCGTCGTGAACGGCGATGGTGTGCCCCACCATGTCCGGAAAGATCGTCGAGCTTCTGGACCAGGTCTTGATCATCTGCTTGGTGCCGCCCTCGTTCATCTGCTGAACCCGCTTCAGCAGGCGCTCCTCGGCGTGCGGCCCCTTCTTGGTGGAACGTCCCATTACCTATTTCCTCCCTTTCGCTTGCCGCGGCGCCGGCCTCGAACGATCACCGCGTCGGAGGGCTTGCCCTTCTTGCGCGTGCGATAGCCCAGAGTCGGCTTGCCCCATGGGGTCTCGGGATGGCCGCCAGGCGTGTGGTGTGCCTCGCCGCCGCCGTGTGGGTGGTCGACGGGGTTCATCGCGACGCCGCGCGTCTGCGGGCGCACGCCCTTGTGGCGGGAGCGGCCGGCCTTGCCGAGCTCCACGTTCTGATGCTCCGAGTTCGAAAGGGCGCCGATGGTCGCCCGGCAGTCGGCGCGCACCATCCGCATCTCGGACGAGGGCAGACGAAGCGTGACCATCTCCCCCTCCTTCGCGGCGACCTGGATTCCCGATCCCGCCGCCCGGCCGAGGCGGCCGCCCTGCTCGGGCACGAGCTCGACATTGTGGACGATCGTCCCGGTCGGGATCGTGCGCAGCGGCAGCGAGTTGCCCGGACGGATATCCGCTCGATCGCCGGACTCCACCCGCGCCCCGGGCCGCAGGCCCTGAGGAGCGAGGATGTAGCGCTTCTCGCCGTCCGCGTAGTGGAGGAGGGCGATGTAGGTGGTGCGGTTGGGGTCGTATTCGATCGTTGCCACCTTCGCCGGCACCCCGTCCTTGCGGCGCAGGAAGTCGATCTTGCGGTAGCGGCGCTTGGCGCCACCGCCGCGGTGGCGCGAGGTCACGCGGCCGTGCGTGTTGCGCCCGCCCGACTTGGACTTGCCCTCGGTCAGGGGCTTGTGCGGCTTCTCCTGGGTCAGCTCCTCGCGAAGCTGAAAGGTGGCGAAGCGCCGCCCCGGTGAAGTTGGCTTTGACTTTCGAATTGGCATCTCTAATTCCTTAGCGACCTGGCGCCTACTCGGCGACCGCGGCCCCCTCGAACAGCTCGATCCGGTCGCCCGGCGCCAGCTCGACGATCGCCTTCTTCCACGAACGCGTGCGACCGGAATGCAACCCGCGCCGCTTGGGCTTCGAGCGGACCGTCGACGTCCGGACCGCGTTGACGCGAACATCGAAGATCTCCTCGACCGCGCGCGCGATCTGCGTCTTGTGCGCCCGGTTGTCGACCCTGAAGGTGTACTTGCCGTCGGACATCAGGGCGTAGCTCTTCTCCGAGACGACCGGCTCGAGGATGACCTCGCGGACATCCATCAGCGGGACCCCCGATCCGGGCACCCAAGGCCAGCGAGTGGGCGAATATGCACCGTATAGGTGGAAAAAACGCCGTTCGCGCGCGGGGAGCCGCCTTTCGCGCGCCCGGGGGTGGTGACAGCTTGCGAGGAGAAATTCATCGCTTGGACTCCTTGGCGCGCTCCTCTACTTGCCCGAGCGCCGCCTGGGAGATCACCAGCGATGCGTGGCCGATGACGTCCGCAACGCCCACGCTGGTGGCGTCCATGACCGTCACGCCGGGGAGGTTCCGAAAGCTCTTCATCGCCGCCAGCTCCTCGGCGTCCAGCACGACCAGCGTCGGCAGCTTCGGCCCCCACTTGTCGAGGCCCTGCGCAGCCTGCTTGGTCGCCGGCTCGGAGAAGCTCGCGCCGTCGACGAGGGCGACGCTCCCGCGGGTGGCGTGGACCGACAGCGCGGCGCGCAGGGCGCGGCGCCGAGCCTTTCGGTTCACCTTGACGGTGTAGTGGCGCGGCTTCGGTCCGAAGGCGACGCCGCCGCCCCGACGGTGGGGGACGCTCAGGGCCCCGGCGCGGGCGCGGCCCGTCCCCTTCTGGCGCCAGGCCTTCGCGGTGGTCATCGCGACCTCGCCTCGGCCGAGCGTGGACGCGGTGCCCCGCCGCCGAGCGGCCAGATCGGCACGCGCCGTCTCGTGAACGAGCGACTCGTGGAACTCCTCGCCGAAGACATCGGCCGGCAGGTCCGCCTTGGACTGCTTGCCGAGCACCGGCGCCTTGGTCGCCGCCGTAGCCATCAGTCCGACCTCACCTCGACGGTGGTGTTCTTGGGACCTGGCACGGCGCCCTTGACGAGAAGGAGGTTTCGCTCGGTGTCCACCTCGACGACCTCGAGCCTTCGCTGCGTGACCCGCTTGCCGCCCATGCGGCCGGGCATCTTCACGCCTTTGAAGACGCGCGCGGGGTCGGCGCTCGCGCCGATCGAGCCCGGGGCCCTCACGTTGTGCGACCCGTGCGATACGGGGCCGCGGCGGAAGTTGTGGCGGCGGACCGTCCCGGCGAAGCCCTTGCCGATCGCGACGCCGGAGACCTTCACGCGCTGCCCGGGCTCGAACTGCTCCACGGTCAGCACCTCACCGATCTGGTGGTCCGTGTCGGGATCGCGAAACTCGACCAGCGTTCTCAGGGATCCGGCGTTGGCCTTCTTCAGGTGCCCGAGCTCGGCCTTCGTCAGCTTGTGCTCGGGCGCCTCGCCGAAGGCCAGCTGCACGGCCGAGTATCCGTCGCGCTCGGTATCCCGCACGCCCGTCACCGGGCAGGGCCCGGCCTGGATTACCGTCACCGGCACGCGACTGCCGTCCTCGGTGAACACCTGGGTCATGCCGATCTTCTTGCCGATGAGCGCGGCCATCGAAATCACCTAGGTCTTGATCTCGATGTCGACGCCGGCCGGGAGCGCGTCAAGGCGCTGCAGCGAGTCGATCGTCTTCGGGGTGGGCTGGTGGATGTCGATCAGCCGCTTGTGGGTGCGGATCTCGAAGTGCTCGCGGGAGTCCTTGTCCTTGAAGGGACTGCGGATGACGACGTAGACGTTCTTCTCGGTTGGCAGCGGAACCGGCCCCGAGACGCGGGCACCGGTGCGCTCCGCGGTGCCCACGATCTCCTGGGCAGCGCGATCGATGGCGTCGTGGTCGTACGCCTTCAGACGGATCCTGATCTTTCCCGATGTCAGTGATGCCATTGCCTCGAACTTCGTTCTTTTTGTGTCTTTCTCGCTTGAGCGGGGCGCCGAAGCGCCCCGGTCGTATGTGCTTGCAGTTGTCCACCGCGTCCCGCTCTGCCGGTGCGCGGCCCGAAAAGGAGGGCCCTGGCGGGCCCTCCGGGTGCTACTCGACTACCTCGGTGACGACCCCCGAGCCGACGGTTCGGCCGCCCTCGCGAATGGCGAACCGGAGGCCCTGGTCCATGGCGATCGGCTGGATCAGCTCGACCTCCATCTCGGCGTTCTCACCCGGGGCGACGAACTCGCGGCCCTCGGGGAGCTTGACCACGCCGGTGACGTCTGTCGTGCGGAAGTAGAACTGCGGCCGGTAGCCGGAGACGAACGGCGTGTGGCGGCCGCCCTCCTCCTTCTTCAGGCAGTAGACCTCCGCCTTGAACTTGGTATGCGGGGTGATCGAG
>DATFON010000157.1:0-3733 GCA_035265465.1 Solirubrobacterales bacterium
CGGCAAGCCGGACTTCTCGAAGCTGAACGCCCCGGTGCTGGGGCACTTCGGGACCAACGACGACTTCATCTCCGTGGAGGACGCGAAGTCGCTCGAGGCCGAGCTCCAGCAGGCGGGGGCCGAGGCCGCATTCGAGTTCTATGAGGGCGCCGGCCACGCGTTCTTCGCCTCGCACGACCGCCTCGGGACCTACCACGAGGAGCATGCGAACAGGGCGTGGGGTCGCACGGTCGACTTCTTCAAGCAGCATCTGAGCCGCAACGGCAACTAACCATCGCGGCTCGCGGGCCAGCTGACCTGGACACGTTCAGGCCTTGCAGACGACGTAGCCCGTGTACCGCGTCGGGTTGGTCCTCGAAACCGCAAGGACGAATTGATCATCGGGCGGACCCATCGACGTCATGAACGGATAGAGAGCATTCAGGAATGCCCTGCTTGCCAGGCCGGCATTCAAACCGCCCCCGCCCATGGCATGGGTTCCCGCCGGGCAGTTAGTGAGGACCACCTGGGACGAGTCGGTCGACGCGGTGGATGCATAGCGGGGTAGGGCGTCGACGCACTCTGCTCGCACCGTGAGGCGCTTCGACGGCCCCCCTTGGTTGTAGGCGCGCGCTCGCCAGCCGTCGTCCGGCCGGTGGTCGGCATCGTTGGAGTCGTACGGCGACGACGAGTTGAGGTATGCCTCGGTCGCCGAGCCGCTCAGACCGGCGCCGCCGCCCGCCACGTGCGTTCCGCTCGGGCATGCCGCCCTCGTGCCAACCCCTGCGCCCGGCGCCGCCGTCGCGTGATTCGTCGCGTACCGGACCGCACCGGCAGAGCAGATCGCGAAGACGAACATCGACTTCTGCTCGCCAAAGCGGTTGAAGCCTCGCCCGATCCAGCCGTCGTCCGGAACCCGGTCCGGATCGGGACCGTCGAAGCTGGTCGTGCGGTTGATCCAGAACTGAACGTTGAAATTCGACACGGCGAGCGGCGTTGCGCCACCGCCGACGACATGCGTTCCGGCCGGGCAGGCTGCATTTGCGACGAGGACGGATGGCGCCGGGGTGCTGGGTGCCTCGTCCCTCATATACGTCAGTCCGGCGACCGTGCCCAGGTTGGTGTCTGCCTGCGCGACTGGTGCTGCGACCCCCAGGGCACTCACAACCAGGGTGCCAAGGACAAGCCATCTCGTGCGTCCGTGCATCGATTCCTCCCGCCTTCGCTGTTCGACGCGGCCGATGCTACCGCCGCGTCGGCGCCAATTCAATCCCTGGCCAGCCAGCCAGTCGAGGGTGTAGGCTAAACGCCCATGGAAGCGAAGACGGACCCACAGTCCGCAGAGGCCAGGACGGCACGGACGCTCAGCGAGATCGCCGCGCAGGAGGGCTTCGAGGAGACGTCCGATCCGGCGCTCCAGGAGTCGGCCGAGCGCGGCAAGGCGAAGCTCCTCTCCTACAGGGAGCTGTACCTGTTGTGGGAGCGCCAGCAGTGGGCGACCCAGGACCTCGACTTCAGCCAGGACCGCATCGACTGGCACGAGCGCATCCCCGCCGAGGAGCGTTACCAGCGCATGTACGGGCTGTCCGGCTTCTTCATCGGCGAGCAGCGGGTCACCGACGAGCTAGGGCCCATCATGCGCGCCTGCCCGAACGAGGAGCAGCGCATCTTCCTGTCGACGCAGATCGCCGACGAAGCCCGTCACGTGCGCTTCTTCGACCGCTTCTACAGCGAGGTTGGCGTCCTCGAGGGCACCGGCGACCTGGCGGAGCGCCTGCGCAAGACCGAGGAGCACCTGAACGAGTCGTTCGGGCAGCTCTTCGACGATCTCCTGCATTCGAAGGTCGACCGCCTCGCCGCCGAGCCGGAGGACACCGAGGTCTTGGTCGAGGCGATCACGCTCTACCACATGATCATCGAGGGAGCCCTGGCCCTCACGGGTCAGCACTTCATCATCGAGTACAACACCGAGCAGAACACGCTGCCGGCGTTCGTCGAGGGCTTCAACAAGGTCGCCCGCGACGAGCACCGTCATATTGCCTTCGGCGTTCGGTTCCTCACGGACATGGCGCGGGAGGACAACCGCTACCGGGACGCGATCCAGCGCACGATGACCGAGGCGCTGCCGATCGCCGACGGCGTCCTCGATCCGCCGTGGGCCGAGGAGGACGATTGGGAGCTCTTCGGCTACTCCCGTGACGAGACGCACGCCTTCGCCGCCCAGAGCCTCAGCCGGCGGCTGAAGGTGATCGGGCTCGCCTAGCGGCTAGCCGGAAGAGACCGCACCACCGCTTGTTGCGGGCGGTGGGGTCGTGTCCGGCGGCGGGGTGGTTTCCGGCGGCGGGGTGGTTTCCGGCGGCGGGGTTGTGTCCGGCGGCGGAGTCGTATCCGGTGGCGGCGGATCGGTGACCGGAGGCGGATCGATAATCGGCGGGGGATCCGGATCGTCGTCGGCGCCACCGTCGTCCGAGCTCCCGTCGACGGTGGATCCATCGCCGGAGCCGTCGTCAGTGGTTGTCGCGTCCGTCCCGCCCGAGTCGTCCGTGGTTTCGCCCGTTCCCGCGTCGGTGGGAGCCGTGACCGCCACCGGTTCCGGGGGCGGAGTCGTCTCGGTCGTGGGCAGGGTCTCGACGGGTGGGGGGGCCTCGATCGGCGGCGTCGACTCCACCGTGGGCGTGACCTCGGTCGCCGGCGTCGAAGTGGCGGCCATGGCGGCATCGGCTTCCGTGTGCTCCACGGACCATTTGCCCGTCGTCACCTGTGCCGCCGGCGTCGCGGGCGTGCGCGTCGGGCTTTGAGTCTTGAATTGATCTGCGCCGACGGCACCGGCGGTGATGAGGGCCGCGGTAGCCATGCCGACGGCTGCCTTGGCGCCGACGACACCGCCCACCGTGCCAAGTGCTCCGCCGATCGAAATGCCCGAGCCACCGGCGGCCACGGCGGCGCCGCCGATCGAACCGGCGGCGCCAACGGACCCCGCGGCGCCCACCGATCCTGCCGCGCCGGCGCCTGCCGCGCCGGCGCCTCCGCCGGCGGTACCGCCCGCGCCGCCGGCGGATCCTGCCGTCCCGCTCGCGGACCCGCCGCCGCTCCCGGCGAGCTTCGATCCGATGAACTTCCCCACCACCGCGAACAGCCCGAATGGCGCAAGGCCGGCGAGTGACTTGGACGTCGAGCGCAGCTGCCCTCGGAACCGGCGGCACGACGGACACTCCTTGACGTGTCGGCGCACGGGTGCGGAGACCTTGCCCAGCCCCTCGGCGGCTTCGGCCAGCTCCAGCCGAACGTCGTCGCACACGAGGATCCGGGCCTCGCTCGCCTCGGCCAGGGACATTCGCGCGCGAACCAGAAGCGATTTGACGGAGGCGAGCGTGACGCCCATCGCCTGAGCGATCTCCGTGTAGGTCAGCCCGTCCATCTCCCGGAGCACGAGCGCGCTGCGCTGCGTCTCCGGTAGCTCGTGGATGTCGGCGACGATCGTCCGCAGCGCCTCACGCCGCTGGACTCGCTCGAAGGTGCACGTCCCGTTCGCATGAGCATGGACGTCCATGGAGTCGTGGCCGTCGGCCACGGGCTTTCGCAGATGGTTCAGGCAGCGGTTGCGGGCGATGCGATAGAGCCACGGCCGAGCGTTGATTTGCCGCTCGTCGGCCAGCATCGCCATATGAGCCGCCGCGAAGACGTCCTGAAGCAGATCCTCGGCCTCCTGATTGCCGACCATGTGCCGGCAGAAGGCGAGCAGCCGGACCTGGTA